>JAMPDT010000016.1 GCA_023665525.1 Butyrivibrio sp.
CGATCCATCAGGTGAACGCCCTGCTGCCGGAGAATTTTTGCTCCATTCACCGATGCTATACTGTGAATCCCCGCTATGTGTCCGCCATTCGGAGGTATAAGGTCACAATGGTAACCGGTGAGACGCTGCCGGTTCCAGCCCAGTCATATGACCGGGTCAAGACAGAGTTGGACCGGAAAATTACCGAACTGACAGCGCCGCCGCCGAACGCAAACAGTATCAAAAGAACCGCCTTAATCCACATCCTCAGCCTTTCCCTCCCTGACGCTGTCGTTGATCACCGCCGTGTTTACCTCGTCCTCGTAAAGACGCATTTCCACCTCAAGCGGCGTGGGATCCTTCTCATAGCGCCTGCGCCCTAAGTGGTTATAAAATACGATAATTCCTCCCGCCAGCCCGAGACAGTAGGCGGACTGCATCCATACCAGCCATCTGTCGCCTCCCGTGACGAACTCGCATATCGAGCCGAACACGGAGTTGACGTCTATATCGTTCCCGTAAGCCATAATCGCAAATGCTCCGCCGAAAAAAACGATCAGCGAAACCGCCGCCACCTTGAGCCACTGCGCAAGCGGATTCGGCTTTGCCTCCTCCTTATATGAAACGACAAATTCGGGAACGCCTATATTATTGATCTCGGCGTTCGGACATTCCTTTTTGATAAGCTCGACCATTTTCATAACGGTAAAAACAAAGCGGCGGCTTTTTACCTCCGGCACATTTACAACCGTAATCGCCTTTACCCGCGCCGCGACGCTGCCGTCGGCGCACCATACCGACGCGACGTCGCTCATTTTCACCTTGCGTTTATGCACCTCAGTGTTTTTACTGAAGCTGATGTATACCGTTTCACTCACAAGCGTCACCGTCTTTCGCAGATTTTGTAATATACCTTAGTATCCTGCGTTCGCGGCGTATTATTCACACCTCCATTGATTTTCTCATGCGCAGAAGTATTTTTTTCTCAAGACGCGAAACCTGAACCTGCGATATTCCGAGCTTTGACGCGACCTCGCTCTGTGTTTTGTCCTCAAAATAGCGCATGGTTATAAGCTGTCTCTCGTTGTCCTCCAGTCCGTCGAGCAGCTGCTCGAGCAGCATTCGGTTTATGAGAACGTCGCCCGCCTCGCTCTCCGCGGCGGCGGCAAGCTTATCAACGACATAGATTTTGTTGCCGTCGCCCTGATAAACGGTCTGATAAATTGATTCCACTTCGCGCCCCGCCGCCATCGCTATGACAATATCCTCGACTTCGATGCCCGTTTCCTCGGATATTTCCTCGACGGTAGCGTCCCTGCCCTTCTGCTGCGACATACGCTCCGAAGCCCGGCGGATTTTCCAGCCGTTTTCCTTTATGGAGCGCGATACCTTAATCATTCCGTCGTCGCGTATAAAACGCTTGATTTCCCCGCTTATCATAGGCACCGCATAGGTTGAAAACATCACGGGCTGCTCCAAATCGAACTTGTCTATCGCCTTTATAAGACCTATCGTCCCTATTTGGGTAATGTCCTCCATTTCATAGCCGCGCCCGAGAAAGCGTCTTGCGATGCTGTAAACCAGCCCCATATTTTCGAGAACAAGCATATCCCTTGCTTCCCTGCTTCCCGAATGCGCCAGCTCTATAAGCTCTTTGGTATGATCCATAATCACACCTCCGCTTAAAGAACTGCTTCACCAATCCTTTTTTTCATTTTGACGACAGTGCCGCCGCCCTTCTCGGAGCGTACCTCCAGCTCGTCCATAAATACCTCCATAAAGGTAAAGCCCATGCCCGAGCGTTCCTTTTCGGAGCCTGTCGTGTAAAACGGCTCCAGCGCGCGCTCCACGTTCTCGATTCCCTTGCCGAAGTCCGTAATGCAGACCTCCAGCTCGCGCCCCTCAATGGCCGCCTCCATAACAATCTGCCCGCCCTTTTCGTCATAGCCGTGTATGACGCTGTTGGTAACCGCCTCCGATACCGCGGTCTTAATGTCGTTTATTTCCTCCAGCGTGGGGTCGAGCCTCGCGGCAAAGGCGGCGACGCACACTCTCGCAAGCCCCTCGTTCTCGGATACCGCGTCAAATTCTATTTTAATCCTGCTCATATGTAACCTCCTTCATGTTACGCTTGGGTAAAGCCTCGTTATTTATAATGCAGTCAACTTCACGGCTCTGCTTTGTTATGCCGTTCAAGCCGCTCAGCCCGAAAATTCTTTGCAGGCGGCAGTTGAGATTCGATACGTAAATTTCTCCGCCCGCGGGCTTTATTCTTTTGTAGCGCCCCATTATAAGCCCTATCCCCGAGCTGTCCATAAAGCTGACGTTCCTGAAATCAAAGGCTATCGTAAATATTCTTCGGCTTGACACCAGATTGTCTATCTCGGACCTTATTTTCTCGGTGACGTGATGATCCAAATCGCCCCGTAGCCTGACTATAATAATATTATCCTCCGCAGTGCATATATTTTCCATGCATATCCCCCTCTCATTATTATGCATAACAAGGCGGAGCAAATCCGATTAAATCTGCTCCGCCACATAATTGCCGTATGTGATGTTTTATCTTAACGTAAAGATCGCGCGCCCGCAAATCGGGACGTCTATGCGCCCGTCAGCGCGCCGCAATATACTCGTCGAGCCGCGCCGCGTACTCGGAATCGCCGAAATCATTGTGTATGATGTCAATATAGGTCTGAGCCTTCTCCAAATCGTTCAGCTCAAGATACGACATCGCAAGGTAATACGGCGTTTCAACGGTCGTCCCGTCCATATTGAAGGCTCTCTCAAGATACGCCGCCGCGTCGGTATAGTTTTTCCTGTTGTACGCGTTTACGCCGTCAATATAATACGCCGCCGCTCCGTTGCTGCAATTCTCCTCCATCGTCGTGTACAGAGCCTTAGCCTTGTCCGTCGGAAGCTGGGTTACGTCGATCTGCGCCAGCGCCAGAACAGCCTCGTCATAATCCGCGTCCACATACGCGCTCACCGCGTCGATAAGCTTCGCGTACATTACCGCTTCGCCCGTGTCGCCCTTAAGCGCCGCAAGCTCGTCGTTCGCCGCCTCGAGCTGCTTTTCAAGCCTTGTCCTGTCGTTTTCAAGCTTGGTTATATCTATGGAATAGCCCGCGAGCTGCTCGCTGTAACTTTTGATAACCTCGTTATTCTCATGCTGCGCGCTCTGAAGCTTGGCGGGAACCACCAAAAACCATACGAGAGCCACACCTATTATTATGCCCAAAAGAATATAGACTACCGTAAAGACGCCGCTCGACGGCTCCTTGTACGAGGTTTTCGGCAGAATGACGTCGTTGCCCGAAACGGGCTGTCCCGATTTTCTTTTGGTCCTGTCCGCCTCGCCCCCATCCGATACGGCGTGCTGTCCCGACGAGCCCGTAAGCTCGTCAAGATATTTAAGCGCTACCGTGTTGCTGCGGTCGATTTTCAGCACTCTCCCCACCAGCTTAAGCGCCTTTTCGTCCTCTCCCTTTTTCATATAAAGAAGAGCCAAAAGATTGTTCGCCCTGATAAATTTGGGATGGTTCGCGGCTATTTTTTTGAGTTGGATAAGCGCGACGTCGTCCTCGCCGTCCTTTGCTTTCCGAAGAGCAAGATTGTATTTTTTGGCTGCCTGATTGAGCGCCTCAAGACGGTTGGGGTTGCTTTTTACCTTGTGTATATACGACTCGGCTATATTGCGCTCCGGCTTATAATTGACGCTTATGACCCATTCGGAAATCGCGCATGCGACCTCCCCCATCTCATAGTACACAAGCCCCAAAAGGTTCCTCGCCTTTGTATTTTTTTTGTTGAGCTCAAGGCTTGTCCTTAGCGCCGGAACCGCTCCCGACAAATCCCTTACCTTCACTCGCGCCAGCCCCGTGTTGTAGTATGAGTTTGACGCCCTGACCACCAGCTTATAGGCGGAAACGTCCGCTCCGCATTTAAGACAGTAGTCGTTATCCGAAAGCACGTTGTTGCATTTGTAACATCTCATGGGATTAGCTCCAATCTATTTGTCCGTAATCACTTTGACTATTCTGTCAATGACGGACATCATATCCGCCGAATCGTTGCTATAAATGGCGTCCTCCGCCTCGTCCACCTCAAGGCTCGGCTTGTACTTTTTAACTTCCTCGTCGAAATCAATCATTTTGCTTTATTCTCTCTTTCATTATTGAAGCGTTACCGCGGCGTTCAAAAATCACTCAAGTCCCGACAGTATTTCCCCCGCCAAATAAAGCGAGCCTGCGGAATATACCTTAAAGCCCGCGTCTATATACTCCCTTGCCGCATTGCACGCCGAGCCCGTATCGGCGTATGCCTTTACGGGACAGTCCGTATACCTCTCAAAGCAGCCTTGCATCGTTTCAAGCTCCAAGCCTCTCGCGTCCTCAAGCCTTGCGAGTATAAACACGGCAAAAAGACCGCTGCGGCAAAGCTCCGATACCATGTCCGCGTAATGCTTGTCCCTGACCGCCGAAAACAAAAGCGCCCTTCGGGCGGCTCCGTCCGCGCCGACCGATTCGATAAAGCGGCGTATCCCGTCCGCGTTGTGCGCTCCGTCAACCGTAATCCCAATATCCGTTTCCTGCATTCTTCCTTTCCAAAAAACGGACGCGATCCCCGATTTGACGGCAGCCTTGTCGGTTATCCCGAAAACCGCGGCGGCAGTCGCCGCAAGCGAAGCGTTTTCCGCCTGATATTCGGCGGCGGAGCGGACCGTAAAGCGCTCATTACAATAATACCCATTACAGAGCAAAAAATCAATCTTTTTATCCTGTACGCGTATATCCTTTATCTGAGAAGGCTCCAGCACATAAACGGGCGCACCGAGCTTTGCCGCCCTGCGGGTAAGCACGTCCGTCACGTCCTCTCTGAGCTTTTCAAAAACCACGGGCACTCCCGCCTTTATTATCCCCGCCTTTTCGGACGCTATTTCGGCATAGGTGCTTCCGAGATATTCTGTGTGGTCAAGCCCGATCGAGGTGATGACCGTAAGGCTCGGACGCTCGAAAATATTTGTGGCGTCAAGCCGTCCCCCAAGCCCCGTTTCCAATATAATGCAGTCCAACCCTCGCGAGGAAAAAATATCCATCGCCATACCGAAAAGAAACTCGAAAAACGACGGGTGCGCGAAGCCGTCCGAAACCATTGCCTCGGATACGCTCCTCACCCTCGCAAAGCTTTTCTCAAACTCCGAATCGCTTACCTGCGCGCCGTCAACCGCAATCCTCTCGTTTATGCGCACAAGGTGCGGCGAGGTAAACATCCCCACGCGAAAGCCCGCCCGTCTTAATACGCCGTCAAGAAACGCGCAGACCGAGCCTTTTCCGTTGGTCCCCGCCACATGGATAATTCTCGCGCCCGCACATTCCGCTCCCAGCCTGCGTATAAGCTCTGCGGTATTTTCAAGCGGTGCCTTTCCCGCGAACCTCGGAATCCCGTATATGTAATCTGTTTCCTCCCGCATTGCGCCTCCGATAATATAGATACTATATAATATCCTTTTGTTTTGCAAGTCAAAAAAACCGCAATAAAAGACATCTTTCGCCGCCGCTTGCCACTTATAACCGTTACCGCCCTGCCTCAAGCGACGCGGCGACGTCGCTTATGAAGTCCGAGTAAGCGTCCCTGACCTCCTCGGGTCCCTCAATCACAGCCCTGCCCCTCAGCCCCGCTATCCATGCAAAAAACCGATCGCTGACCTTGACCTTGAGCCGCGCCGTGAAAAATTCACCGTCACCGCCCGCCAAGGGCTTAAGCGAAACATTCTTTCCGAAGCGGTCTATAACGACGCCGACCAAGCTGACGGGGAACCTTACGACGACCGTTTTCTCCTCGCCCGAAAACATTCCGAAATGCTCTCTTGCATATACCGCCGGGTCAAAATTGCTCATAATGACGTTCATGCCTCTTTTTTCGGCGGAAACCTTAACCGACAGCATTTTGTCAACGCGGAAATGCTTGATTATTTCTGATTTTTTATCGTATGCGACAAGATAATAGTTCTCGTCGTCCCATATAAGCATAACGGGATCCACGGTATACACCGCTCCGCCGCCGCGCGGCACAAGCTTTCGCTCCACGCTCCATTCACCGTATTTAAACTCTATCTTGCGGCTGCCCGCAATCGCCTCGTGTATATAATCTATATTGTAAAGTATGGCTTCGTTGTCGGTCTTAACGCGGTTGGCAACATACACCTGAACCTGAAGCTTTTGTCCCTCGTGACGGCTGGTCAGCTTCTCTATTTTTTTAATAAGAAGCATACTTTTTTTCTCGGTGATAAACTTCGAGGACTGCACCGCGTCCACCAAAAGCTTAAGCTCCGCCAGTTCAAAATCCCTTGACGCGAGATAATAGCCCGAGGGCGCTTCTCTTCGGTTGATGATTTCGTATCCCATCAAATCAAGCGCCTCCAAATCGCTGTATATGCTTTTGCGCTCGGCGCCGATCCCTTTTGAGGCGAGATAAGCTATTATCTCCGCCATCGTCACGGGGTGCTGCTCGTCCGTTTCCTCGTAAAAAAGCTTGATGAGATATAAAATTTTGAGCTTTTGGTCAGGCGACTTCGACATATCTCAAACCTCCCGCTGCCTAAAATCTGCTTCCCGTACAGCAGCAGCAATTACAAAGCATTTCAAGACAGAGCAGCCTCATACAGCAGTTCCCCATTCCGCTGCCCGTGCTGCCGTAAGCGCTTCCCATATTCTGATACCAGCTCCCGCCGTTGGCAAGCTGATTATAAAGATTGATGTATTCCTGATTGCCCGGTTCCAAATCCACCGCGCGCTTCGCGTCCTCTCTTGCGTTGACCACGTTGCCCATGCCGTAATTGGCGTAGGCGTGAACGTAATACCATCTCGCGCTTCTTTCCTGAAGCGGCATTCCCTCAAGGATATTCATTGCCTCGGCGTAATGTCCGCTGTTCACATAATTTATTGCTGCGCTGATCTTAGGGCTGTCGGACGCGCTTCCCGACGCGCTCTGTCCGTAGCCTGTACCGCCATAGCCTCCACCGAATCCGCCAAAGCCTCCGTAACCGTAGCCGCCGTAGCCTGCGCCGCCGTAGCCCGGACCTCCCTGTCCCTGCCCCGCGCCGCCTCTGCCGCCGTAGGTGCCCTCGCCGTGCTCACGCTCGTACATTATTTGATCGTAAGCCTCCTGTACCTGCTTAAACTTCTCCTCCGCCTGCTTTTTGTTGGGATTGTTCACATTCGCGTCGGGATGGTACATACGGCTGAGCTTTCTGTATGCTTTTTTAATTTCGTCCGCGCCGGCGCTTCTTGACACGCCGAGCACTGAATAGGGGTCTGTCATTTTGGCTGCTTCTCTTTCTCTCTTTTAAGGCAAATCCGATTGAACCTGCTCCAAATTCCCGAATATAATATATTTCTAAGTATATCAGCATTGTCAAGTATTGGCAAGGCTTCAAAAGCCATGGAGCTTTGCGACGCGTACATGGTAAGCATTTCCCTGCATTCGAGGTTAAAGGCGGCAAGCCCTCCTTCGGCGGCAGCCGTGTATTTGGGGCGCAGAGGATTGTAATTGCCGCGGCGTATATCCTCCTCCAAATCGTCAAAGGCATCCATTACATATATAAACTTGCCGAGAAAAAAGCCCATACGTCTTAAGTCCTTTTGCCATACTCCGCCTTTCATGTCAAAAATCCCCGCAAGCATCTCGCCTGTCGGACGCGCGGCAATATCCGCGCTGCGCTCTTTCGCCGCCTCGCACCTGTGCTGCTCCCTTATATAGCGCCTTATTTCCCGTGCCTGTACGGGATAACACACCGACGCCTTACGGTACGCGCGCCTTAAAATCCCCGCGAACGCCCTGCCCTTGAGACTTCTCTCGTCCTCCCAGTCGTCCTTAAGCTTGTAATAGCTGAGCATTACATTCACAGCGGCGGCATAATCGGTGTATTCATTGCAAATCTCCTCGTGCGGCTTAATCGGGTGAGGCGCGCAGCGCTTCATCTGCGGCTTGGTCCTGTCCTCGTAAAGCGAGCAAAGCAGCAGAGCCAAAAACGTCATATCGTAGGTCAAGGTCATTCGTCCCGACAGTCCGTATTCCTTTTCGAGGCTTCGGCATACTCCGCAGTAATACGATTGGTACTTTCTGTAATCCTTTATTTTCAATTCGTCCTTATTAACGGTAATATAGCCGAACATTTTCTCCTCCGCCGTCAGGTCTTTTTGATAAATTCAATTCTGCACTTGGGGCATTTAATGCTTATCCGGCCTTTCCCCCTCGGCACGCGTATCTTCTGAGCGCAGTTGGGGCACTTGAAAATCCTGTGCGTTTTCCTGTCGAGAGCCTTCTTCTGCTTATCGGTCATAGGCTTGGAGCCGCCTCCGCGCGCGCTTTGATAGCTTCCGCCGTAGCCGTTGTAGCCTCCGTTACCCCCGCAGCCTCCGTAACCGCTCCTGTACGGACCGCCGCTCTTACGGTAGCGTATCGAGCAGTAACGGCGGTTCTCCGCGTCGCGGGCGGGAAGATTTCTCGAAAAAATCCTGAAATAGCTGTACCCGAGCAGCAGAACAGCCGCAATCCATACAAAGGGCACAAAAAAAGATACCACCAGCAAAATAAGCGTTATTATATTGAGGAACCGCCCAAATTCGTCCATTCCGTACCTGCCGGACATAAAATTCGCCAGTCTGTCCCTGAATCTCATAATCAAAAACCTCTTTTCGGTATGTTATATCTAAGGTATATCATACACATTTCCGTGTGAATATTCCATTAATTTTTTCTGTTTTTTTTATTAAATTTATATAAAGTAAAAAAACGCAATTATTTATTGCCCTTTCGGCTCGGGCTGTTATATACTTTATTTAAAGCAAGCAAAACGGAGGTTATTTTATAATATGCGATATACCAATCCTGTATTAAGCGGATTTTATCCCGATCCAAGCGTATGCTTCGCCGAGGGCAAATATTATCTTGTGTGCAGCTCCTTTCAGTACTTCCCGGGAGTTCCTCTTTTTGAGAGCGCCGATTTGGTAAACTGGACGCAGATCGGCTATGTGCTTACGCGTCCGAGTCAGGTCCGGCTTGAGGGGACAGCAAGCTCGGGCGGCGTTTTCGCGCCCACCATACGCTGTAATGACGGCAGATTTTATATGGTTACGACCAACGACACCACGCATACGCATTTTTATGTGTACACCGACGATATTCACGGGGAATGGTCCGAGCCGATAACGGTTGACCAAAACGGAATAGACCCGTCGCTTTTTTTTGAGGACGGGCATACGTATTTTATGAGCAACGGAAGCGACGACGAGGGCGTGCCCGGCGTGGTCCAGTGCGAAATAGACATAAAAACGGGGCAAAAGCTCACGCCAAGCCGCACAGTCTGGCAGGGCAGCGGCGGGCGTTACCTCGAAAGCCCCCACCTCTACAAGATAGGCGGATATTACTATCTTATGGCGGCGGAGGGCGGCACGGAATACGGTCATATGATTACCTACGCCCGCGCGCTGTCGCCTTGGGGTCCCTTTGAGGGCTACGCCCAAAATCCCGTGCTGACCAACCGCAACAAGGCTCCCTATATAATTCAGGGCATAGGGCACGGCGATTTGATTCGGGACGCGCACGGCGGCTGGCACATACTCTGCCTCGGCTTCCGTCAGATTCATATGTGGCAGACCTACCACCATTTGGGGCGCGAGGTCTTTCTGATTCCCGTTTCCTTCGGAAAGGACGGCTGGTTCACCGCGGGATACGACGGAACGGCGGACGAAAGCTACGAGCTTGAGGGAGATTTCGAGCAGAAGCCCCTGCCCGAATTTACCTTTGAAAATACCGATTTCGGCGTTGACTGGTGCTTTTTGCGGCATCCGCATACCGAAAATTACGAGCTTGACGGCGGCAGAGCTGTTTTGCATGGAACGGACGTAACCTTGGACAATGCGGACTCGCCCACCTTTATGGGACTTCGCCAAAGAGCCTTCGATATGGATTTATCCTGCGACGTTTCGGCGGACTGCGGCGAGGCGGGAATTACCGTTTATATGTGCGAAAACGAGCATTACGAGGCGGCGGTGCGAAAAACCGCGAGCGGCCCAGAGGCTGTTTTGAGGCTTAACATAGGCGACGTCAAGCATATTCAAAGGGCTGTTCCGATAGGGGACGGGAGCGTCCGCATACATATTAAAGCCGACAGTATGCGGTATTATTTCTCGGTTCAGTGCGGCAGTGACACGATTAAGCTTGGAAGCGCCGCCTCCAAATATCTTTCCACCGAGGTCGCGGGAGGCTTCACGGGCGTTATGCTCGGCATTTACGCGGCGGGCGGCAACAGAGCGGAATTTACGAATTTCAAATGTCGTTATTTTAATTAAATTATAATTTAACCAACGGAGGTAAAATATGAAAGCTTTAACCGCACCTATGGGCTGGAACAGTTGGGACTGCTACGGCGCCGCCGTCACCGAGGAGACAGTCAGAAAAAATGCCGATTTTATGGCGGCAAATCTAAAAAAATACGGCTGGGAGTACATCGTCGTGGATATACAGTGGTCCGAGCCAAAAGCGCGCAATCACGAATACAATGCTTTTACCGAGCTTTGCATGGACGAATACTCGAGGCTGATCCCTGCGCCCAATCGCTTCCCCTCCTCCGCAGACGGAAGGGGCTTCGCGCCCTTGGCTGAATACGTCCATTCCTTGGGGCTTAAATTCGGCATACATATAATGCGCGGAATCCCGCGTCAGGCGGTGCACCGCAATACGCCGATAAAGGGCACGGACAAAACGGCGGCGCAAATTGCCAAAACCGCAAGCATATGCGCATGGAACACCGATATGTACGGCGTTGACGCCTCAAAGGAGGGAGCGCGCGAATATTACGAAAGCATTTTCGAGCTTTACGCCTCATGGGGAGTTGACTTCATAAAATGCGACGACATCGCAAGAGAGCTTCCGCATGAGGAAAGCGAGCTGATAATGCTGAGCGAAGCCCTGAAGGGCTGCGGCAGGGATATGGTATTAAGCCTTTCCCCCGGTCCCGCGCTGCTCGAAAAATCGGAGCTTTACAAGCAAACGGCAAATATGTGGCGCATAACCGACGATTTTTGGGACAAATGGGAGCTGCTTTACAATATGTTCGAGCGCGCCGAAAAATGGTGCACGCACACGGGAGGCGGACATTGGCCCGACGCCGATATGCTGCCGATAGGTCCCATTCTTCAGGATTATGACAAAAACAACCGCACAGCCTTTACCGAGGACGAGCAGCTTACCATGCTGACGCTGTGGAGCATTTTCCGCTCCCCGCTCTTTATCGGCGGCGAAATGACGGGCTTTGACGGTTTTACAATGAGCCTGCTCACAAACGAAGCCGTTCTCGCAATGCACAGGAACGCCCGCCACTCTCATCAGGTATGGCGAAAAGAAATAAACGGCGCGGAGCAAATTCTTTGGGCTGCCGCCTGTCGTGAGGGCGGAACCTATATGGCGGTATTCAATGCGGGCGATATAAGCAGTGAAATAAAAATCCCCCTTGCCGACCTTGAAATATACGAGAGCGCAGAGCTTACCGAGCTTTGGAGCGGCGAAACGCAAAGCTGCCCCGAGGAAATCGGCGTAAAGCTGAATCCCCACGGGGCAAAGGCATATTTAATCAAGATTTAATTTTTAAAGCCCTAATTGCGTTAAGCACCGCGATTACCATTACACCGACGTCGGCAAATATGGCGATCCACATATTGGCGATTCCAAGCGCGCCCAGTACGAGGCATATCAGCTTAACAGCCAAGGCAAAAGCTATGTTTTCCCTGACAATGCGAAGCGTCCTTACGGCAATTTTCATTGCCAGGGAAATTTTATTCGGCTCGTCGTCCATAAGCACGATGTCCGCCGCCTCAATCGCCGCGTCCGAGCCCATGGCTCCCATCGCGATCCCCACGTCCGCCCTCGAAAGCACGGGCGCGTCGTTGATTCCGTCACCCACAAATGCCAGCCTCTCCTTGGGCTGCTTTTCCTCAAGAAGCTTCTCCACCTCAAATACCTTATCCGCGGGCAAAAGCTCGCTGCGCACCGCGTCTATTGATATTTCGGACGCAATCCGTTCTGCCGCCGCCACAGAATCTCCCGTAAGCATTACGGTCTTTTTTACGCCGCGCGCCCTAAGTCCTTCTATCGCCTGCCTTGCCGTAGGCTTAACCACGTCCGAAATCGTGATGCAGCCGGCGTATTTTCCGTCAACAGCCACATAAACCGCCGTGCCGCCGTTATTCCTCTCCTCGGCTTCGACGCCCATTTTCTGCATAAGCTTTATGTTGCCCGCGCCTACGCTTCTGCCGTCAACCTCCGCGCTCACGCCGTGTCCCGCGATTTCCTCGATTTTGCTTACTTTTTGCAAATCTATTTTCTGCGCGTAAGCGTTTTTGAGGCTGACGCTTATCGGATGGCTTGAGCCGCTTTCGGCGTGCGCGGCATAGTATATCAGTTCCTCAGCCGAAAAGCCGTTCTCGGGATATGTTCCCGTAACCTCGAAAACTCCCTTTGTAAGCGTTCCCGTCTTGTCGAAAACGACGTATTTCGTCCCGGCGAGGGCTTCAAGATAATTGGAGCCCTTCACAAGTATTCCGTTGGCGGACGCACAGCCTATTCCGCCGAAGAAGCTTAAGGGTATGGAAATTACAAGCGCGCACGGACAGCTTATTACAAGAAAGGTGAGCGCCCGTATGATCCAGCCCTGCCAGTTCGGATCCGCCCTCATAAGCAGGCAGACAACAGGCGGCAGCAACGCCAAAAGCAGCGCCCCGCCGCATACAGCGGGCGTATAATACTTGGCGAACCGTGTAATAAAATTCTCGGAACGTGATTTTTTCATGCCGGAATTTTCCACAAGCTCAAGAATTTTCGACACCGTCGAATCCCCGAACGCTTTGGTCGTCTTTATTTTAAGCGCGCCCGTCATATTTATGCAGCCGCTTATAACCTCGTCGCCGCCGCGCACATCTCTCGGAACGCTCTCTCCCGTGAGCGCGCCCGTATTCAGGGTGCTGTTCCCGTCAACAATAACGCCGTCGATGGGAATCTTCTCGCCCGGATTTACAATAATCTCCGTTCCCGTTTCAACCTCGTCGGGGCTGACTCTTTTAAGCTCCCCGTCAACCATTATGTTCGCATAATCGGGGCGTATATCCATTAACGCCGCTATATTGCGGCGGCTTTTGCCTACCGCATAAGATTGGAAAAGCTCTCCGACCTGATAAAAGAGCATTACTGCCACGCCCTCGCGGAATTCTCCCAAAATCATTGCGCCGACCGTCGCAATCGCCATAAGGAAATTCTCGTCAAAAATCTGTCCGTGCAGTATTCCCTTTCCCGCCTTTTTTAAAATATCATAGCCTATCACAAAATACGGGATAAGATAAATCAAAATCTCAAGCCACAGCGGAAGCTTCACAAGCTCGCTCACCGCCCACGCCGCCGCCAAAAGCACCGTTGAAGCAATTATTCTGTATAAAACCTTTTTCTGTTTTTTGTTCATACGCGCTCCTTACAGGAAAATTTCACAATCGTCCTCTACCTTCTTGCAGTTCTTGAGAGCCGCCTTCATAACCGCTTTTTCGTCAGCCCCCTCCTCAAATTCAACTCTGAGCTTAAGAGACATAAAGCTGAGCGACGCGTCCTTAACTCCTTTCGTCGCCTTTACCGCTTCCTCCATCTTTGCCGCGCAGTTTGCGCAGTCAACCTCTACATCATATGTTTTCTGCATAAATTAAATCCTCCTTTAATGTTATTCCTCAACGTGTTCCATTCCCATGTTCAATATATTCCTGACGTGCTCGTCGTCAAGGGCATAGAAAATTATTTTTCCCTCGCGCCTGTACCTGACAAGCTTCGCGTCCTTAAGGATCTTAAGCTGATGGCTTACCGCAGACTGTCCCAAATTCAAAAGCTGCGCAATATCGCCCACGCAAAGCTCGCTCTCAACCAAGGCGTAAAGAATACGGATTCTCGTAGAATCGCCGAACACTTTAAAAAGCTCCGCCAAATCATAGAGCACCTCCTCCGCGGGCTGGCGCTCCAGCACACGCTTTACAACGTCGTCGTGCGCCGCGAGAAAATCGCTTTGTTCCTCCGTAGCATTACCTCCCATTCCTGCCTCCTTCGTTTTGATATTTTCTCATATGTTCATCTGTTCATATATTAATATAATCCTGCCCCGTATTTTTGTCAACCCCCAAATTAAAATTTATTTATACGCAATCTCAACGCCGCTTTTCCTTCATATAATATAAAAAAACAAAGAGCGGCTTATGAACTGTTTTGACGATGTGCGCTCCGTATTCCGCCGCAATCCGAACGCCGTGGCGTGCGTATACGGAAGCGAAAAATATCCCTCGCTCAGCGGAACCGTAATGTTCTATCAATTATGCGGCAAGACAGCCGTCTGCGCCGAAATTACGGGACTTCCGACAGACACTTCCGACTGCGCGGGTCCGATTTTCGCCTTTCATATCCACGACGGCGGCGAATGTACAGGGAACGCAAGCGATTATTTCGCGGATTCGGGTATGCATTACAACCCGCATAACTGTCCGCACCCGTATCACGCCGGAGATTTGCCCCCGCTGTTTGCCGTCGGAGATACGGCGTTTTCGTTATTTACAACCGACAGGTTCACCGTTTCCGAAATTCTCGGAAAAGCGGTTATAATTCACGATTCGCCCGACGATTTCACCTCGCAGCCCTCAGGCGGAGCGGGTGAAAAAATTGCCTGCGGCATTATAAGACCCGTATGCCGATAAAAGGCACGATCGCGCAACAAAAATAAAAAGGACGGGAATCGAGGTTCCCGCCCTTTGTTATTCACAGACACATCACCGTTTCCAGCAGCCTTGCGTATTCCCTTGCGCTCTCCACCGCCTCGCGCTCAAGCCTCTCCAAATCCGTATCGCCGCCGCTCGGAGCGGGCAGCCACCATGGATACGCGCCTGTGGCGGAATAAAGATTGTGAAGAAGATAAAGACGACCGCCGTGCGAATAAAGCTTAAGCCGCCCCTCTGCGGCAGCGCCCTCAAGCCTCTGCTGCATCGCCAAAAGCTCCTCGGGAGAGCATTCCTTTTCTATTTCCCAAACGCGCCCCCAAAAAAAGCATATCGGCTCCTCGTAATTCCAGCCGATCCTGTTGGAATCCGCGCCCGGATTGCCCGAAAGCACCACCTCCGCCGCTCTCAGGGCGTATCCGTGAAAGGACGCCGTAAAACAGCGGTTGCAGACCGTGTCGCTCCAGTCGGACTCAAACGCGTCGAGAGCCTTAAGCTCCTTTGCCGTAAAGCCCTTTTTACCGAAAGCCGCGCCGTCAAAAACAGCGGAAAAGCAGTCCGCAAGAATGTATTTCTCGTAGTACGAATTAACGTCAATGTTGTTGCTTTTGCTTCGTTTTGTCGTAACTGTGAGTAAAACGATTCCCGCCGCCACAAGTCCGATTCCAACGTAAAATATAAGCGTAAACGCTCCCAGCACAATAATCGCAAGGCTCAAAACTATAATCTTGGTTCTTCGGCTGCCGCGCTTAAGCTGTGCGCATATCGCCTCCCACGCCTGTTCCTTCGTCATTTTCCGCCGCTCCTATGCGTATTTTTTAAGAAAAGCAATAAGCCTGTCCATCTGCCAATCCGTCCCTATTGTAATCCTAAGATAATCGTCTATGCGCGGAGCGTCAAAATGCCTTACGTATATGCCCGCGTCGCGAAGCTCCCCGAAAATCCGCGCGCCCGGCGCCGTTTTGTGTCTTGCGAAAAGAAAATTCGTCCCCGACGGCAGGCACTCAAAGCCAAGCTCCGCAAGCTCTCCCGACGCGCGCTCCCTTGTCGCGATAACCCTGCGGGTAATTTCGCCGTAGTAATCGGCGCTTTTGGCGGCGGCAGTCCCAAGCTCGATCGCGGGTCTGTTGAGAGTGTACGAATTAACGGAGTATTTTACGTCGTTAAGCGCGCCTATAAGCTCCTCGCCCGCGACGGCATAGCCTATCCTCAAGCCCGCCAGCGAACGCGATTTGGAAAAGGTGCGCACAACGACAAGGTTCTCATATTTGGGCAGAAGCTCCAACGCCGAAGCTCCCCCCGCAAAATCAATGTACGCCTCGTCAACAACAACTACGCTGTCCCCGTTGTGCCTCAAAATATCCTCGATAAAGTCAAGTCCCTCGTATATCGAGGTTGGCGCGTTCGGATTAGCGATGACAACGCCGCCGTTTTCCCTGTAATAATCCTCCGCCCTTATCCTGAAAGCCCCGTCAAGCGGCATACGCTCATAGGGAATGCCGTAAACGCCCGCCCACACGCTGTAAAAGGAATATGTAATGTCCGGGAAAAGCACGGGCTTGTCCGAGTTAAAAAAAGTCAGAAAAATCATCGAAAGCACATCGTCCGAGCCGACGCCCGCAAAAATCTGCGAGCCTTTTACTCCGTGCAGCTCGGCAAGCGCGTCGATAAGCTTGGCAGCCGACGGGTCGGGATAAAGCTTCAAAAGCTCCGCGTCAATATTTTTTGCCGCCTCAAGCACCGACGGCGCGGGCGGGTACGGGTTTTCGTTCGTATTAAGCTTAATAACGTCAGCCGCCTCGGGCTGTTCTCCCGGCACATACGGCTCAACCCTGCGGATATTTTCCTGCCATTTTTTCATTACGCTTCCCCTCCTGCCGCTTCCGTTTCGTCTGCTGCGCCCGACGATTTACCCGAAGCCTCCTTTGACGCAAGCCCTAAAGATTTTGCAAGCTCCTCAAATTTGGGCAGCGAATTGACGATTGTATCATAGGAAACGCAGTACGCTATGCGCACAAAGCCGCCGCACCCGAAGGTGCTTCCGGGAACCATAAGGATATTGTATTTCTTTGCCAGCTTGCAAAAAGCGAAGTCGTGGATCGGCGTTTTCATAAACAAATAAAACGCGCCCTGAGGCTTTATGCACTCAAAGCCAAGCGCCGTAAGCCCCTCGTAAAGCGTTTCGCGGTTACGGTTGTATAAGGCTGCATTCTCGGATATATCGACGTCAACGCACCTGCCGATAACCTTCTGCATAAGCGAGGGCGCGTTCACAAAGCCGAGTATCCTCGTCGCCACGCCGCAGGCAGCCTTTACCGTCTCGGAATCTTCAAGCTCGTCGGGTACAACAAGATAGCCTATGCGCTCGCCCGGCAGCGAAAGCGATTTGCTGTAAGAATAGCCGACGACCGTATTCGCGTAATATTTCGTGAGATACGGGACCTCTGCGCCGTCGTAGGCAAGCTCCCTGTACGGCTCGTCGGAAAAAAGAATTATCACGCTTCCGAATTCCTTTTGCTTTCGCTCCATAATTTCAGCCATTTTCCGAATTGTTTCCTCGGAATAAATAACGCCCGTCGGATTGTTGGGCGTATTTACGATAACCGCCTTTGTTTTCGGCGTGATCAGACGCTCAAACTCCTCAAGCTTGGGCTGAAAGGTCGAGGTATCGGGGGATACCTCCACAAGCCTTGCGTCGGCATTCGCGGCGTAAGCCCTGTACTCTCCGAAATACGGCGCAAACGCGATTATCTCGTCTCCCGCGTTGACGACCGCCTTAAAAAGCACGTTCATGCCTCCGGCAGCGCCCACCGTCATAATTATATTGCTCACGCCAAAGGCAGTCCCGAAGCGTCTGTTCAGCGAATCGGCTATTGCGCCCCTCACCTCCTCGAAGCCCGAATTGCTCATATATCCGTGCACCTCAGTGGATTTTTCCTCATTAAGAATGTCCCTTATCGCCTTTTCCACAGCCGCGGGCGCGGGGACATTGGGATTGCCGAGGCTGAAATCGTAAACGTTTTCGGCGCCGTAAATTCCCGACAGCCTTTTGCCCTCCTCGAACATTTCCCTGATCACCGAGCTGTTGTTCACAAGCTCAACCATTTTATCCGAAATCATTCGTACCTCCCGCTTTGCAAATTATTTTCCGTTTCTATTCTATATAGTATATTCCCTCGCGGTGAAGAAAACAAGAAAATATTTTCGCGCGAACGGAGCCTATATTTTCTTTGCCAATTCGGTTACAGTGTGCTATAATACCTTACAGCAAAGCTTTTACGGAGATTTTTATGAAAAAAAGAGTTCCCATACCCATAATAGTGATGATAATAATTCCCGTAATAATTATCGCGGGCTTTATAGTCATTACGTCCATAAACACCATCGACGTCAGTCAGAAAATACTTAACTCGAGCGAAAACAACGAGCCGCTCAACAACGAACGCGCGCAGTATTCCGTGAGCGTATCCGTTTCCAAAAGCTGGAAAAACTCCGACGGCTCGGTAGGCGCGCAGTACGACGGGTACCTGTACAACAATACCAATTACGAATTTACCGAATGGGAGCTTTCCATACCCGTTCCCGAGGGCAGCTATGTTGACAGTTGCTGGGACAATCAGAGCTTTGTCGAGGGGGACAGGCTTATCATTCTCCACGAAAGCTACAACAGCATTGTTTCCTCCTCCGACTCGCGCAAATTCGGCTTGATAATGTATACGCCGTCCGAGTACGCGGTTTCCGACATTTTCATTGAGGGACGCTCTATTTTCAATTACCGCTCGTCGCCCCTTTTTATGGTGCTTATCGCGGCAAGCGTGCTGTGGGCGCTCGTTCTCGCCATAATAATTATAGACCGCTACCGCACGCGCAGCTTCGAGCAGCGCCGCAAGCACGACGAGATCATAATAACGCAGTCGATAACGACCTTCGTCAACTTTATAGACGCGAAGGACCCTTACACAAAGGGTCATTCCTCGAGGGTGGCGCTTTACGCAAAGGAAATCGCAAAACGTATGCATATGCCGCCCGCCGAGCAGCAGCAGCTCTATTACATAGCGCTTATGCACGACGTCGGCAAAATAGGCATTCCCGACGCGATCCTCAACAAAAAAGGGGCGCTCACACCCGATGAGCGCCACATAATAGAAAGCCATACCTCGATGGGCGGCGATATGCTCAAATCCTTTACCTCGATTGACGGAATAATCGAGGGCGCGCTCTATCATCACGAGCGCTATGACGGCAAGGGCTACCCCAAGGGGATAGCGGGTCAGGATATACCGCTTTACGCCCGCATTATATGCATATGCGACTCCTACGACGCGATGTCCAGCAACCGCTGCTACCGCAAGCACCTCGATAAGGAAACGATACTTACGGAGCTTCACAATAATTCGGGCAGCCAGTTCGACCCCGATATTGTGCAGTATATGATCGACATGATAGAGGACGGCTTTGTAAACGAAATCAATTTTCTTTCCGAATAGCCAAACGCTTTAGGGCGAGCTGATTTTTTGCAGCATAACAGCCGCCCTGAAGCGTCCTTTTTTTGCGCAAAGCTCCATGCTGCCGTTGTATTTGTCGGCTACCCTCGCCACATTCCCAAGACCGATTCCGCGCGCTCCGCCGCGGCGCTTTGAGGATACGGGCAGCTCCCCGTCCCATTTTATTTCACCCTCAAAGCTGTTTATAACCTCTATAAAATAAAAATTCCCGTGAACTTTGGAGCTTATTTCAATATATTTTTCCCCTTGGCATACCGCGCAGGCTTCAATCGCGTTCGTCAGCAGATTGCTTACCGCTATTCCCAAATCGAAAAGCTCGATATTTCTGCCGCCCTTTTGCTTTTCATACCGAAAATCCGCTTTAAAATCAATACCGAGCCCTTTTGCCCGCGCTCTCGCGTCGTTTATTATCACGTCCGTAACGGGATTTCCCGTGCTTATCCCCAAGCCCGCGCCGCCGAGCCTTTCGCCCGCGGTTTCGATATACTCCGCAGCCTCCGCATAATCTCCCTTTGCAATAAGCCCCTGTATATTCATAAGATGGCTGCGCATATCGTGCTGCAAGCGTTTTGCCTCTCCGTCGGCTTGATTCTCCTCGTCAATGCGCCGTTCCATCTCCTTTATCTGCCTCTCGCGTACAAAGCCTGCCAGCCTTTCCTCCTCAAGCCTGCGCATACTGCCGCAGATATAAACGGACACAGTCATTCCCGCGAAATATAAAAGCACCGCCGCGGGAACCAGCACCAAAAAGGACGGATACATTTCATAAAGCTCAAAATAGGTGTCGTCCTTGACCACCGCGAGCATACGGTAAATTACATTTACAAAAACAGTTCCTATAAGCGGTATGAAAACAAGCCACGCAAGCTCCCTCCAAAGGATCCCGTGGGAAAGTCTGACGCGTATCAGCCTGCCAAGCAGCGCCGACGATGCTGCGGTAAGCGCGAGCCTTAAAGCAACGGCCCCCGCGCTCATAAGTTTTATCAGTCTGTAAGCGGTTTCCATATCCGCAACCTTGTACGCCGCCGCGTCAAACACGACATGGTAAACGCTTTGCTCTATGAGCGCGCAGCCCGTTTGCAGGCAGTACTGCGACAGCGCAAGAAAAATAACCTGCTGCGGCTTCGCCGCGCCGCAAAGCGTCCAGCCCGCCGCCAGAACCGCCGTTATAAAAGCAAGGGCTGCCCAGCCCGGAAAGGTAAGCGCCGTCACCTTAAGCCCGTAAACCGCGCCGTACAAAGCAAGGGCAGACCATACGCGGAGCACGGCGTGCTGCCTGTCTCCCGCAAGTCTGCCCATATATAGCGCGAAAATCACCGAATTTCCCAAAATCTCGATTCCCAGCGCCACATTGTTAAATATTTTAATGCTCTCCGAAGTCATTCCGCCCTCTCTTATTTCGGCTGTCCCGCCTCCTTCGCGGCAATATGCCGCATATACGCCTTCACAAAATCGCCGTATTTATACTTGCTGATAAGCACGCTGTCCCCGCAGCTCATCACCGCCTCCGTTCGGCTGTAACTTTCCACATAATCAAGATTAACCAAATATCCCCTGTGTATTCTGAAAAACCGTCCCTTAAGCCTCTGCTCCAGCTCCCCTATTCGGGCGTAATACTCGGTCCTGCCCTCCTTTGAGTGGACGATCACCTTATGATTAAAGCTTTCCATATAAAAAATATCCCCGAGCGGAATGCTTTTAACGGTATTGGCAAAATGAACCTCCAAATCCCGGTCCTTGCCCTGTCCCTCGATAAATTTAACCGCCCTTCCGAATATCGCCGAAAAACGCGCCCTGTCCACGGGCTTTACAAGATATTGGAACGCGCCCACGTCAAACGCCTCGTAAACATACTCCTCATGCCCCGTGACAAAAATAATAACGGGGCTGTTTGACGTCCCGATCTCTCTTATCTGCCTCGCAAGCTCCATTCCGTCCATACCGCCGCCCAAGCCCAGCTCTATGTCAATATATACCAAATCAAATTTCTGTCCCGACCTCAAATACTCCTCGGCAGATCCAAACTCCGCAACCGCGCACCCCTTATTCTGCTCATCAATAAGCAAAATAAGATAATCGCGGCTTGCCTCCTCGTCGTCGCAAACTGCTATCCTTATCATCCCGCACCTCAATATTCAGCCTCAATATTTATTTTGTGTATATTTCGGCAGAAACACCGCGAATGTTGATAGTAAAAGGCGCGACAGGATATGCCGACAGCGCGAATGGATAAGCTGCAAAGGGATTGATATTTTTCTTTTTCTCGGCTATAATAATATCGGATATTGAATTAGACGAGGAGGCGGTTTTGATGTATATCCCGCGTCATGCCGAGGCTGCGGTTGAAAAGCTCTCTAAAATGTTCGGCGCCGTACTTGTGGCAGGTCCGAGACAGGTTGGGAAAACAACCATGCTGAAAAAAATTACGAAGAATATAAAATATACCACTATGGACGATATGGTGCTGTTATCAAGCGCGCGTGAAGAAAGCGGTACCTTTTTCAAGGATAATCCGCCGCCTGTTTTTGTTGATGAGATTCAGAAGGCGCCCGAGCTGTTCCCGCAGATCAAGATGCTCATTGACCGAGATCACAAAAAGGGACAGTTCTTCATGTGCGGATCACAGCAATTTAGAATGATGAAGAATGTCAGCGAGTCGCTTGCAGGACGGATTGGTCTGATTACGCTTCTCGGCTTCTCTCTGAGGGAAACTCATCACGTTGATTGCGATTTGCCTTTTATTCCAACAGACGAATACTTCTCTGAAAGAAAAAAGAACCTTGCAGCCGTCTCTTATGATGAAGTGTGGGAAGCAATCCACCGAGGCAGTATGCCGGAGCTGTGCGAGAATCCCGACTTTGACCGACAGATGTTTTACGGCGCTTATGTCAGAACCTACCTTGAGCGCGATGTCAGAGAGCTGACCGAGATCGGGGACGCCGTCAAATTTACAAAGTTTATGACGGCTGCGGCAGCAACAACAGGGCAGCTTCTGAATCTTGCTTCTCTTGCAAGAGACATCGGAATCAGCCAGCCGACTGCCGACCGTTGGATGTCCATTCTCGTGGCGTCTAACCTTGCGTATCTGCTGCCGCCCTATTCCAATAACATCACGAAACGGGCAATCAAAACTCCAAAGCTATACTTTCTTGACACGGGACTTGCTGCGTATCTGACCAAATGGAACACGGTCGATGTTATGAAGAACGGAGCCATGGCGGGCGCTTTCTTCGAGAGCTTTGTAGTATCGGAAATCATCAAAAGCTACTATAACAAAGGCATTCTCGAGCCGCCGCTTTATTTCTACCGTGACAAGGACATGAACGAGATAGACTTACTGATTGAAGACGGTGGAGTTCTCTATCCCATAGAGATAAAAAAGCATGCCGATCCGCAGAAGCGCGATACCGATGCGTTTGCTGTACTGGATAAGCTTCCCGGTGTTCAGCGCGGTTCGGGCGGCGTAGTTTGCCTGTATGACAATCTCGTGACCATGCGAGGAAATGACCGTGCCATTCCGATTAATTATCTGTAACAATGTTATATCACAAAAAACGACAGCCCTTATCATAAGCTGTCGTTTTATGTTACATTTAGTATTTTATAATAATCTATCAAAGTCCCGTCCACTGTATATAAAGCGTCTTACCTCCATTACATCATCCAAAACCACATAAAAAACAGTATAATTTCCGACATATATTCGATAATAAATGTTTTTTCTGAATTTTGCGGAATGATATGGCTCAAAAGCTAACGGCATTCTCAACCTCTCCAGTATTGCATTTTCCGTTTCTTCAATAAGTCTTTCGGCGGCTTGCGGATTATTAAGCACATCGGCAATATAGCTAACAGCCTCATAGAGATCATCTTCAAAGAGCGGAAGATAACGCAGCTTATAGTTTTTCATTCAGCCTCCTGCGAACATTATCGAAAATGTCGTCGTGGGAAATACGTTTTTCCGTGCTTTCAGCTTCCAAGTCCGCTTCGTCCAGCTTTGCTTCAATATTGTCTGTAAGTTCCGAATATTGCTCAATACTCATAACGACCATTGTACCGTAACCGTTTTTCGTAAGATATACAGGCTGTCCCTTATTTACAACAGCTTCGATTTCCGTGAACTTATTTCTTAAATCAGATACAGGTCTGATTTGGATCATATAAATCGCCCCTTTCTTTATCTTAATGTTATCATAATTTTATCAATATGTCGAGATTTTTTTTACAAAGAAACAGTAAACACAAAAAAACGACAGCCCTTATCATAAGCTGCCGTTTTACAGAGCGCGAGACGGGGATCGAACCCGCGACCTTCTCCTTGGCAAGGAGACGCTCCACCACTGAGCCACTCGCGCATAAGCGTCGTACAACGCAATTAATAATATATCATACGGACGCTTCTTTGTCAATAATTTTTTCGTCGGAACATAACATAGGAACATAACATAACAGCGGACTGCTTTTACCTTATCATGGCGCATATGGCGCTTAAATTGTCATTGCTCCCCTTCACGTGGCGCGATATATAGCGGACCATGGAATCCATCCACTGACGCGGGGTTTTCGACCTGCGCAGCAGCTTCTGCATACGGCGTTCGTCTATATATTCCCAAAAGCCGTCCGTACACATGAGGAACGCGTCCCCCGCCTCCGCCGCGACAGGCTCAAAACGCTCGACGATACGGAGCGTCTCGTTAAGTCCCAAAACCTTGGTAAGCCTGCTACGGTCCTCGTGGAACCTCATACAGTCGGGTGTTATTTCGCCCAGATCCACGCTCATCTGCGTCATCGAATGGTCCCTTGACTGTACGACAAGCTCATTGTTTCTGAAAAAATAAAACCTGCTGTCACCCACATTCAGATAGTTCAGAAGCCCTCCCGACGCAAAGACGGCAACCACCGTGGACGCCATATTGCCGTAGCTTGGGTCATTCTGCTTTTCATTCCAAATATGCATATTCACGTCGGAAATTATGTTATGCATAACGTCGTTGCCGATGTCGGTCAAGCCCGAGTAATTGTCCAAAATATAATCCACCGCCATTGCGGACGCCTTCTCGCCGCAGCTATGACCGCCAAGCCCGTCGGCAACGACGTAAATATTCTTCGATATGCCGACGGAGTCCTCGTTTTTCTTACGGCCACCCTTATCGGTATATTTGCACGCTAATACCTTCATGCTTTCCCCTTCCGATACATCGTCAAACGGTAATGCTTCCCGATAAGGAAGTATTACCTGAAAGTATCCTATAACTGTGCTCTCCCGTTCCGAACTGAGTAAAATCAAGTGTATATTTTCCTTTGAATTCCATTGTCAATTGATCCGGGCTTATCATGATGCGTCCGTCCACCATTATTATAACACGACTCAGGTCATCGGCAGATATTATCAGCCTTTTGTATGATTCCTGCACTTTGGCGCGGGATAACTCAGTAACAACCTTATACAGCGTGAGCGTATCAGAACAGCGTCCATCAGGAAGCGTAACATTTACAGTACAGCTATCGGCTCCAATGGCGTCAAAATCTATCATATATACATACGGATATTTGCTGCCGCCCTCGCTGTACGCTACCTTTATAAATTCCGAAATGCTTATTTTACGCCCATTTGCCGTAGCAGTCAGGTAATCGGGATAATTAGTCGTAAAAGCTCCTGTGGCGCAAAGCTCAACCTCGGGATCGGGTCCAACATACACGGGAGCCTCAGTCTGCTTCTGCGTCGGTTTCTGTGTCGGTGCCTCGGTCTGCTTCTGTGTAGGCTTTTGTGTGGGCGCTTCCGTCTGTCTCTGCGTAGGCTTCTGTGTCGGCGCTTCCGTCTGCTTCTGTGTCGGCTTCGGATTTTGCGCGGACGCCTCCGTCTGCTTCTGCGTCGGCTTCGGATTTTGCGCGGACGCTTCCGTCTGCTTCTGCGTCGGCGCAGGTGTCTCTCCTCCCTTTTGCGTCTGCGTTTCCTCCTCGTACGGCTCGGTCTTGTCGTCATACGGCTCGGTTCTGTCGCCGCCGTTTTCGGTCGTCTTATTCCCGTTCGAGGTGTCGGTATTGGGCTTTGTGGCTTTCTTGCTCTGCTCCTCGTCCGAATCGGGAGTTTTGCTGTTCTCCTGCTCACTTGAGGTATCGTCCTCCGCAAGCAGCGCGGGCGTTGTTTCCTCCGCGATTCCGCCGCCCGTCGCCCGCCTCCTTGCCTGACTGCCGAGCACAACTCCGATGACCGCGCCCAGCACCAAAACGGCAGCCGCCGCGCATATTACAAGCTTTCCCTTTGCGGAGCGCATAAAAGGAATCGGCGCGCCGCTCTTTTTGTCGTCCGAATCATCGTTTTCCACCCGCGCCGCCGCAGCGACCGAAGCCGCCGCAGTTCCCGTGGCTAAGCTCTGCTCATTTATCGCCGTCAGCGGTATCGTCGGAGGATAGTCGCCCTTTTTGCCGCTGTCAGCTATGAGCGGCAGGAGCGCGATCTCCAACTTGTTGAGGTCCTCCTTAAGCAGGCTGACGCTTTGGTAGCGGTCCGCGGCGCGGACCTCCATACACTTCCTTATAATCTCCCAAAGCTCCGCGCTCACGCCGTAATCGGCGGCGTTTCCTATGTCGGGGTAGTCAAGCCTCTCCGTAGCCTCGTCGGGAAGCTTTCCCGTAAGCACGTAAAAAAGCGTGGCTCCGAGCGCGTATATATCCGTCCAGGGTCCCTGCTTCCCCCTTCGCTGGTACTGCTCAAGCGGCGCAAAGCCCTGCTTTAAAATAACCGAAAGGCTTTTCGACTGCTCCGCAAGCACCTGACGCGCCGCGCCGAAATCAATGAGCTTTATTCCCCCGTCTTTCATCACAAATATGTTGTCGGGCGAAATATCGCGGTGCAGAACATTCATGCTGTGCGCTATGAGCAAAGCGTCCGTTATGACGTTCATTATGAAAAGCGCGTTCTCCTGCGAAAGCCGTCCGCCGCAGCTTTTTATATAGTGTTTCAGATCCACCCCGTCGAGATACTCCATCGAATAGTAGACCGTGCTGTTTTCGTAGAAAAACTCGTACACGTTCACT
>JAMPDT010000170.1 GCA_023665525.1 Butyrivibrio sp.
GTTTGAGCTTACGGAAACGATTTTCTGCGAGAATCTTGAGTCCGTGACCAGACAGGTGGAATTTCTCAGGAATCAGGGTTACAGAATCAGCATGGACGATTTCGGTTCGGGCTACAATTCGTTGTATATGCTCGGAAAAATTCCCGTGGACGTGATTAAGTTTGACAGGGGCTTCGTGCTCAACAGCCTGGGCGTCGAATCGGGGCGCAAGATTATGAAGAATCTTATGAAAACCTTTAAGGATATAGAATTTGAGGTTATCTGCGAGGGCATAGAGAGCCGCGAGGAGGAAAAGATCGTGCAGGAGTGCGGCTGCAACGCGGTTCAGGGCTTTTTGCATGACAGACCTCTGCCCTTCGAGGTGTTTGAGGAAAAATATCTTAGCGATTACAGAAGCAGGGAGGAATAGAAGATGGCTAGAGGCGGAGGCGGCGGAGGCCGTTCCGGAGGACACAGCGGCGGCGGACGCTCGGGAGGGGGCGGAAGCTTCGGCGGCAGAGGAGGCAGCTTTGGCGGCGGGAGCCGTTCGGGAGGCAGCAGAGGCTATTCGGGCGGAGGTCCGAGACATGTCGGCGGCTCGGGTCCCCATTATTCGGGCGGCTATTACGGGCATCCCGTGAGGTACAGAGGCGTCAGAAGAAGCGCGGGCTGCGGAAGCTCGTTGGCTACCTTGATAATCATATGCGTTATAATATGGTTCGTGTTTGCCAATATGGGTATGATGTCCTGTCTCGGCTGCTACGGAATGACCTGTGCGTCCTCACAGGCTTCGGGCTTGATAAAGAGCAGCGAGAAGCGCGAGAAGCTCAAGCAGTCAGACAGCTTCAAATACAATAACGACTGGTACGAGGACCAGCTTGGCTGGGTAGGGCGCAATAACGGCACGCTTATAAACGGTCTTGAGAAATTTTACAAGAAAACGGGCGTACAGCCTTTTATTATGCTTGTGCGCTACGGTGAAGCAAGCCTTGATTACAGCTCCGAGGAGAAGTTCGCGAACGATATGTACGACAGGCTTTTCCCGGGCGACGAGGGACATCTTCTTTTCTGCTATTTTGCCTGTGAAAACGATTCGCCTTACATTATGGACGGCGACTGGTGCTATGTCACGGGAGAGGCGACGGAAACCGTTATGGACGAAGAAGCCAAGCAGATTCTCGAGTCGCGGTTCAAGTATTATTACAACGATACCTCGCTTGACGTTGACGAGCTTTTTGCCAAAACCTTTGCGGACGCGGGCAGGGAAATAATGTCGGGTCCCATGCGTATAAGGTATGTGGTAATCGTGCTTGTCGCCATTGTCGCGGCGGTTATAATCGTTGTTCTGCTTGTGAACCTGTGGAAGGCGAAAACAAAGCAGAAAAACAAGGAGCAGGAGGACTTGGAGAGAATGCTCAACAAGCCGCTTGAAACCTTCGGGGATTCGAGCCTTAACGATTTAAAGGATAAATATGACGGCAAGCAGTAGGCTTTCCGATATTATTCAATATGAGCAGATGATAAGGGAAGTGACGAGCTTCCCTTATTAAATGTACGCTACAAAGGAGGATATGGGAATGGCGCGAAAGGACGGGGAGAAAAAGGGGACGCTCCGCAGCAGCTTTATTTTTATGGCTGTTATGCCTGTGTTATCTTTGGGAATTATACTTGCCTTTTTCAGCACCAACAGATTCGGCGAATCAATATACACCGAGGTGGAAACGGAGCTTGAGAACACGGCTCTGATGGTCGCCAATATATACGACAGGATATATCCGGGAGATTATAATGTGGTAAGCACCGATAAGCTTACGGCGCTGAGAAAGGGCGATAAATATCTTGCCGAAACCCTTGATTTTCTCGAAAATATTTATGAGGATACCGATTCGGAGATTACTTTTTTTTACGGTGATATACGCTATGTCACGACGCTTGAGGATAACGACGGCAATTCCATGGCGGGGACAAGGGCAAATGTCGTCGTGAAAAAAGAGGTTATAGACGGAAATACGTCAAGGTTTTACAGAAACGTTGACGTAAACGGCAGACAGATGTCCGCGTATTATCTTCCGCTGCATAACGCCGACGGAGGAACTGTGGGAATGCTGGCGATTCTGCGCGACGCGGAAACCGTGAACGGACTGGTGTTTAAATCCGTATTTCCCATAGCGCTTATTTCCGCGATTGCCATGGTGCTTGTGGCGGCGTTCACGATATTGTACTCCAACAAAATAGTGGTCAAGCTTGAGAAAATCAAGAAATTCCTTCTTTCCGTGGAGCGCGGAGAGCTGAGAACGCCCATGGACGAAACGATTCTTTCGAGGGACGACGAGCTTGGTCATATGAGCCGCGCCGCGGTAAGTATGCAGAAATCCCTCATTCAGCTTGTTGAGAGGGACGCGCTGACCTCCATTTACAACAGAAGGTACGCCAACAAAAAGCTTCACGACATATTGGAGGAAATCGGGGCAAACGGCGCGCGCTTTGCGGTCGGCATAGGCGATATAGATTTTTTTAAAAAGGTAAACGACACCTACGGACACGAGGCGGGCGACCAAATTCTGATCACGGTTTCGCGCGTGCTCAAGGAATATATGGCGGGCAAGGGCTTTGTGGCAAGATGGGGCGGCGAGGAGTTTCTGCTTGTATTTACGGATTGCGACGAGCGTCGGGCAGAGGAGGCGTTAAACGAGCTGCTTGACAGGGTGCACAAAATTTCGGTCGAATACGACGGCTTTAAGATAAACGTTAATATGTCGTTCGGCGTTGTCGGATATGAGAGCACGGGAGAAAGAATGCGCGAGCACGGAGCCGACCGCGACGAGTTTATAGCGAGGGAGATAGAAAACACGCTCAGGCAGGCTGACGAGCTTCTTTATTATGCAAAGAGCAGCGGGCGCAACCGAGTGGTAAGCAGCTTAAGCCGCGCGGAATGAGAAAATAATAGATTGGATATGTAATTATGGCGTTTGATTTTAAGAAAGAATACAAAGAATTTTATATGCCTAAGAATAAACCCGGCATTGTAGAAGTGCCTGAAATGAATTATATAGCAGTTAGAGGAGTCGGAAATCCAAATGAAGAAAATGGAGATTATCAAAATACGATAGGTTTATTATACAGTGTAGCATATACAATCAAAATGAGCTATAAGGGAACTCATAAAATAAAAGGATTTTTTGAGTATGTTGTACAGCCATTAGAGGGATTTTGGTGGCAGGTCGGCGTAAAAGGTACTATTGATTATAACAATAAAGGTGCAATGCACTTTATATCAATCATCAGATTGCCGGACTTTGTGACAAAGGAAGATTTTGATTGGGCGGTTGAAGAGGCAGCCAAAAAGAAAAAACAAGATTTTTCAAGAGTTGAATTTCTAACCTGTAATGAGGGAGTATGCGTTCAATGTATGCACATCGGCAGTTATGACAGCGAGCCGGTGACGGTTAATTTAATGCACAAATTTGCAAATGAAAATGGGTATGAATCGGATATAACCGATACAAGGCTGCATCACGAAATATATTTAAGCGACCCAAGAAAATGCAGTGCGGATAAATTAAAGACAGTTATAAGGCATCCAATTAAGAGGATACGATAGTATGCGTATGAATATTCACCAAATTCTCTGATAATGGCAGTGGAAACGCTTTTCCGAAAAGGGAGAAAAATTTTACAGAAGAAATTTTATAAAAAATTTATTTTTCAAGAAGGAGTGTTAGATGTATAATTAAAGAATAAAAAGAGGGTGATGTTTTTGAACGCGGAGGAGCAGGCTCATCAAAGGGATTTGGAGCGTCTGAAATTGCTCCGATATATGGACGACGATTTTATGACGGTCTGCCTAGAGGATAATTTTGAAGGCGTTGAGCTGATACTCAGGATTATCTTGGGACTGGACG
>JAMPDT010000171.1 GCA_023665525.1 Butyrivibrio sp.
ATGCGTTCACGTCCACCGTTTTATGCCTATGCGCCTGCTTATGCCTGATATTGCTCATAACAAGTATTCCGCCCACCGTAACGCCTATAAGCAAAAGCGCAATGAGCACGGCGACCGCAATTATTTTCTTGTCAAAAGGCTTTTGGGGCTGCGGCTCCGTCCGCTCCGCCCTATCTGTCGGCTCCGCCTGTTCTGTCGGCTCCTCCGATTTCTTATCGGCAGCCTCCGTCGGCGCGCCGCACCTTACGCAGAACCTGTCGCCGTCATTTATCCCGGCTCCGCAATTTTTACAAAACGACATATTTTCCCTCCGATAAATACTGTAACAAGAAATTTTAATGCAAAGACGCATAGGATCAAAAAAGACGCATTATCAAAAACCGAATGCAGGTAATTCACGTTAGTTTTTTTCTGCAAACCGTACATTCTTCAATTTGTCCGCATAATTCAAAGCCGTTCTTTTCATACATTGATAACGGACCGTGATAAGCACGATTTTCATTGTGTGCAAACGGATATGCCTCTGCCAAATCAAATCCGTCAGCTTTTGCATCCTTGCATACATATTCAAGCAAGGCAGCAGCAATGCCGCTTCCCCTATATTTGGGTACAACGGAAAAGCAGACAATGGATTTAATTTTTTCACCGTTGTCAGGCACTTCTTCCGCAAAATTGAAATTGACATTGTCGTATGCCTTTTTATCGTTTGAATTGCACCAGCCGACAACCTTTCCTTGATGATATGCCAAATATCCCTGCATACGACCGTTTTTTATGAAGTTGATTGCTTGTTCTCTGTTAAACTCAGCGCAATCCTTATCGCAATTCCAGCCTCGTTCCTTTTCCAGCTCGCTATCCCAATGATAGCACATACAATAGCATCCGCACCATTCGTCATTATCGGAAAAAGCGTCGTTATCAAAATAAGACAGCCAATCGTCCAATAATTCAACAGTCAGCTTGCGAACAGATATTTCCATGATTGTTCTCACTCCATTTTCTGTTTGATTGATTATATCACAATACACGAAAATAATCAATGTTGCGCGGCATTTGCGGCATAAAAATATCCCGGCGCGCTTCGGGGAGCGCCCGGGATTGCCTCCGATATTTAAAGCCGTGACGATTTATGTCGTTATAAAGGTGTTGTACCTGAATCTCCTCAGCCTGCGCTCCATTCTTACGACATTGTCAAGATTTTGGTAAGCGCCGACCTGTACCTTGTACAGTCCGTCCGAATATATTATAAATGCGGGAAAGCCGTCGGCAAGGAGTGAATTAAGAAGCCTGTCGGCGTTTTCACGGCTGCGGAAGGCTCCTACCTGAACGCGGTAAAGCTTACTGCAAACACAGCTCTCGCCGTCGTTTTCCTGTCCGCCGTTATTTCCGTTTTGTACGGAATCCGTATCCGTTCCCGCTCCCATATCCGTATCTGCATCGGGCGTGACATTGCGTTCGCCCCACGGTCTTGTTTCTTTTATAATGCCGTCGCCCCGATCATTGGTAAAGCCGCTGTAAAGGTCGTTATTATCCTCCTCGTCCTCACCGAAACGGCTGACCGCCTGCTGCACCCTCGCGTTTGTCCGCACCGTATCGCCGTACCCGACAGTGTCAAGAATCCCGTCGGCTATGCCCTGCGCTATCGCGTCGAATTCCCTGTCAAACTTGGCGTTGTCGCCGTCGTTGTTGATAAAGCCCGTTTCGATGAGAACCGCGGGCATATTCGTTCTTTTAAGCACGACAAGATTCGGACGTTCGATTACTCCCATATCCTTAAAGCCCAAATCCACCAAATTTTTCTGAATATTATCGGCGAGGCGCTGCTTTTCACCTCCCGCGCTGTATATAAGCGTCTGCGCTCCCGAAGCGGTGTTGGGATTTTCCACGGAATTGCGGTGGAACGAAACAAAATAATCCGCTCCCGCTTCATTGGCGTCCGTCGCCTTTTTAAACGGTGTTTCATAAATATCATTCGTTCTGGTATAAACGACATTGACGCCCCGCTTTTCGAGAATATCCCCCACAGCCTGCGCAAGCCTGAGATTATCGTCCTTTTCCTGCCTGCCGTTGTATACCGCGCCCGGGTCGCTTCCGCCGTGCCCCGCGTCCAAAGCAACTAACATATCCTTACCAGTCCTTTCAAAAATAATAAGGCCGCTCCGTTTGTTTCCGACGCGTGCCCTTTATGGTTTAAGATATGCTGTTTTTTAATAATCGTGATTACTTATTCCAATACACGGTAAGAAAAATAGCAAGCGCCAGCAGAACAACGGCAAGCGTCATTTTTAGCGCAAAGGTTTTTAAAAGCCTTTTCCTGCTCTCGGGCGACATATAATCCTTGCCTGTTTTTTGTTTCATGCCTTTACTTCCTCTCGTATTTTACATATTCAAAAATAATGTCAAAATAAGTCCTCTCGCCGCTGGTCTGCGTAATCTGCCAGTCCTTTGACTCGTCGAGATTGGGAAAATACGCGTCCGCCTGATACGCGTAGTCAATCTTGGTGATATGCGCCGTGCCGCAAAGCGGGAGCATCTGCCTGTATATCGCTTCGCCGCCGATAACATATATATCGTCCTCACGGTACCTTGAAGCCGCCGCTACCGCCTCGTCGATTCCGTGCACAACGACAGCTCCGTCGGCAGTATAGCTTAAATCCCTTGTTATAACTATATTGAGCCTGTCCTTGAGCGGTCTTTTGCCCGGAAAGCTCTCAAAGGTTTTGCGTCCCATAATGACAGCCTTGCCGGTCGTCGTTTCCCTGAACCATTTCTGATCCTCGGGAATCCTCACCAAAAGTCCGTTCTTATAGCCTATGCCCCAGTTTTTGTCAACCGCCGCAATCAAATTCATATTTATTTCCTCCAAAGCTATATCGCGACGGGAATGTCCTTTATCTGAGGTCCCGTCACATAATTTTCAAGGCTCACGTCGTCCCTTGTGAACCGATAAAAATCCCGCACATCGGGATTCAGGCGGAATACGGGCGCGTCGTAGGTCTGCCTTGATATAAGTTCCTTTACAAGCGGTATATGCCTGTCGTAGATATGCGCGTCCGCAATGACATGGACAAGCTCTCCGACATTCATACCGCAGACCTGCGCGAGCATATGCATAAGCACGGCGTACTGGACCACATTCCAGTTGTTGGCGGTGAGCACGTCCTGCGAACGCTGATTGAGAACCGCGTTAAGGGTAAGGCGCTCCTCGCCCTTTCTCTGCGTAACGTTGAAGGTCATACTGTAAGCGCAGGGATAAAGGTTCATTTCATGCAAATCCTGATGGACGTATATATTGGTTATGATTCTCCTGCTGAACGGGTTGTTTTTCAAATCAAAAATAACCCTGTCCACCTGGTCCATCATACCCTCCTTGTATCGGTGCTTAACTCCGAGCTGATAGCCGTATGCCTTGCCGATCGAGCCGTCCTCATCAGCCCACTCGTCCCATATATGGCTGTTCAGGTCCTTTATATTGTTGGATTTTTTCTGCCATATCCACAAAATCTCGTCGGTCGCGCTCTTTATTGCCGTTTTCCTCAGCGTTATCGCCGGAAATTCCTTCCTCAAATCGTATCTGTTGACTACGCCGAATTTTTTGACAGTATAGGCAAGACTGCCGTCCGCCCAATGCGGGCGCACCTTCTCTCCCTCGGTGCTCACGCCGTTTTCCAGTATATCCCTGCACATTTCTATAAAAACCTTATCCGCGTAGCTCATTCCGAATCCTCCGAGATTTATTTTATGCCGTCGTATATTTCCGCGGGTACATACGCCTTTAC
>JAMPDT010000172.1 GCA_023665525.1 Butyrivibrio sp.
CCTCAAACACCGTTTCCACACTAAGCATGGACGATATGTCGTACCAAAAATAGCTTTCGTCGTTCACCCGCCGCTCGCTCGAGCGCAAAAAGCCTTCTATCTCGTTTCCGCCGACCATTTTCATCTGCGACCTGTCGGTAGCGCTTTCCTCCTTAAGCCTCATATATGCGCCGCCGCTCTCTCTGACAAATTCAGCCTTCATATCAATCCTCTCCTATCACCTGAATCAGCTTCCCGCCCGACCTGACAACCGCCGCGTTGTCGTTTATATCGAGCACCGCCCCTATATCCGTCTTGGTAAACTGCGGCTCGTAGCCTATTTTATTTCCGAGATAATAATTAGCGCACAGGCTGCTTATGACCTGCTTTTGCTTTTGCGCGAACTCCCCGTCCTCCCCGAATATCGGCGAGCAGGCTATTTTTTGCAGGCTTATGCTTTCAAAGCCCGCGTCGTAATAAAACGATTCCGCCTCATAATACCTTATGCCTCCCAGTATTTTGCTCACATCGCTCAACAGCTTGTCGTGCAGAGTAAAATCCAAAATAATGATCCCGACGACAATCGCCGTTATAATCGGAAAAATGACCGCCGCCTCCAAAGTAAATCCTCCCTTAAGCCTCATAATGAAATCCTCCTTGCTATGCCGTTATGATATTGTCCCGACAACCGTCATCACCGCGTAAACGCCGAGTATACACGGAACAAACGGCACCCTGCTTTTCATATTGCCTTTATGTACCGCCGCCCTGATTCCGCCCACCGCCATCGCCGCCAGCAGTGAAAAAAACAGCAGCCTTATGTTCTCATGCAGTCCTATATATGCCCCCGCGCACACGAAAACAAGACAGTCCCCGTAGCCTATTCCCTCCTTGGTCGCAAGCGCGTACAAAAAAAGCACCGCTCCCACCGCCATTCCGCCGAGCATCGACCAAATCGGCTGATAATAAAGCACGATATTCGCCGCCAGCGCTCCCGTCATAAAAACCGCCAGCCTCACCGCGGAAACCGTTTTCGTCCTCAAATCCGACACCGTTTCCACCGCGAGCATTGCCGCGACTATCCCATGTATCATTCCCGCTCCCTCCTTTTCGCACATTTTGAACAAGCCCTGTAATTCTGCTCCGCCTCGGAGCGCGGCATTGAAAATATATTTGAGTGAAGATTGCCGCACAGCCTGTCCGTATGGTACCTTGTCCCGTACCTTGTGTAATAGACCGAAGCCGTTTTGTCCGTCATCTCACTTTTGCACACCGCGCAGGCGTAGTATTTCGCGCCGCTGTCGTTTCTAAGTCCGTCAAGCTGTCCGTATTTTGCTTCGCACACATCGCTTACCAAATAGGTGCAGTCCTCATAAATATGGTAAACCTCGCCGTTTGCGGTCATATAGACCGTATCCTCATATGCGCCGCCCTCTCCGTCGCCGCCGCCGCTCCAAATACGGCACCTTGCCCGCGACACGAGCGTTATGCGTCCTATTCCAAGCAAATCAAAGGGTACACTGACCTTATACCGAAGCGCCGCGTCAAAAATATCCGACTGCATATTTCCCGTAAGGTTAAGGCTCAGTCCCCGACTGCCTCCGACAATATATGAGCTGTCCAAATACTCCGCCCCTACCTCCTTTATCACAGCCGACTTGATATATTCTGCCTCCAGCACATTCTGCACCGTATCGTCCATATCCGTCACGCTGTCAAGGTAATACGCGTACCCCGCCGCCTTAAGCGCCTGCCCGTACAATGCCTTCTGCAAGCGCATTTGAAGCTGTATAACCTGAATGAAAAACAGCAGTGCAAGAAGTCCCGCAAGAAAAAGCGGCAAAACAAGCGACGCTTCCAGCGAAAGCCCTCCGCCAAGCCCAAAGGCGGTATGGGACGCTCTTTTTTCTTCTGAGCCGACACAGCCGTCCGGGGGAGAACACTGATGATTTTTCGCAGCCTTACGCATATTGGTTTTACTTTGGCTCTCGGTAAAAAAGAGCATCCCATACCGCCTCCTTTCCTTGGTACTGCGCCGTCAATACGCATACGCGGATTTTTCGGTATAGCTGTCGGACAAGCCCTTAAGGCGGTACGCGGTGCTTATCTCCATTCCGTACACATAATCCTTAAGCCGAAATTTCTTGTCGTAATTTACAATCATAAAAAACTCCACCAAATCCATCGTATACGCCGCCTTTATGCTGTCGCTCTCCATATACAAAAGAATCCTCAGGAACATTTCATAATCCAGCCCGTTTTTACTGCTCTTGGAATCGGCGGTAAAATCATGCGACATAAGCTTATCAAAGCTTAAATTCCATGTATCCTTCGTTTTTACAAGCTCGATTTTTTCTCCGTCAAAAAGCCGCCTTACGTCTGACAGCCCCTCGGCAAAAGCCCAAGCATACATAATCGCGTACTGCAAAAGCCGTATCACAGGCTCCATTGCCGTCGCTCCCGCCATTGCCGCCGCAAGACTGTACGCCTCGCTCTTTTTGCCGCTGTCGGTCAAAAGATATACCATATTTACCCCGCTTCTGAGCGCGGCAATTCTCATTACGGTTTCGGTCAGATTCTTTTTGTCCGTGTTTTCTCCGCAGATTATATATTCGACCTCGTAATCTATTACCGTCCGCCCATCATCGTCCGCAAAGCTCGAAAAATTGTCCATAACATATTCCGTGTAGACAATATTCTTTGCCAACAGCGTGGCGCTGTTCCCTCCCGCCGTCAGTATTGAGGTATCCTTCGTTTTGCCGCAGACATTCGAGGCGGAATCGGGTAGCCGCGGCACCGACGCGGAGGACACGCTTTTCCCCTCGGGCAGAACAATCGCCAGCAGACCGTTTTCCATAAACTCCGAAAGCGCGTCGAGAATGCTTGTATCCTCGTAGCTAATCCCGAGAGAGGAGTAATTAAATTCCAAGCCCTCAAAGCTGTATTTTTTTATCGTTTCCTCAAGCTCCGAAAGCTGCTTTTGAACCGTTTCCGAATCTCCGCTCAGGTCCGCCTCGTTTATTATGCTTATTACCTGCTCCAATACATTTTTGTCGTATATAAGCGTCCGCTTTATCGCTTCAAGGTCGCATACCTCCTCCGCCATAACCTCTCGGTACTGCTCAAGCTGCACGACCTCCTCCGTAAGCCCTGCCAAAACCTCGTCCGACAGATATTCCGAGCTGCCGTCGATAAGCGCGTCAATTTCCTCCAGCCCCTCCTTAAGGCTTTCCATATCCGCGCCCAAAAGCTCTCCCGTCATATCCGTATTTTCCATACGCTTCAGGCAGTCTCCCGCAAGACCGCTGATTTCGAGAAGCTCCTTCCTTGCCTGCTCCAAACGCCCTGTCCGCACGCACCTTTTCGCCTCCTCCAAATTGCTCAGCGGATTCCTGACCTCTTTTGAAATAACGCTTCCGACCATTATTTGATTAATTTTTAAATTGTCGTAGGACGGCTCGCGAGGACAAAATTTTTTGATAAAATTCTCCTCAGCCTCAAGCTGCGAATAGTCAAGCCCCGTTTCGGGACATTTAACGCCGTCGATAAGTCCTACGAGCATTCTCGTCTTATTGTTGATTTTTAAAATCTGTTCGGTACACTCCACGATTTGCCCGCTTATTTCCTGCACTGCCTGCGCCTCCTTATTGGTTTCCTCGAAGCCAAGATATTCGGCGGCAAGGCTTATCAGCATTCACACCACTCTCCTCCAGCCGCCGGATGATCTCCT
>JAMPDT010000173.1 GCA_023665525.1 Butyrivibrio sp.
GTACGGAGTCCGCGAACGAAGCGCCCAAGATAGTGGAGGAGGTCATAAAGACCGAGACCGAGGACGCGGCGGATAAGGAACAGGAGGCGTCCGAGACCGCAGACAAGACCACGGCGGACACCGACGAGGACGAGGAAACCGAAGAAGCCGAGGAAATAACGGGGGAAGCCGACGAGACAGAGGCTGCACAGCCCGAAACGGAGGCTCCCACGGAAGCGCCGACAGAGGCACCTGTTCCCGCTCCTGCGGAGGCAGCGACAGAGGCTCCCGTACAGCAGGCAGCTCCCGCACTTACCAATATTGAATATAAGGTATATGATGAGAGCATTAACGGCACGGTAGTATATAAATACAATTCCATAGATGAGGCAAAGGCTGCCATCAAGGTTGCAACGCTTACCGACGCCGAGGCGAAGGCTGCCGCGCAGGCAAACAAGGTCACCTATGCGGAGTTCGCGCAGGAAACGCTGAACAGAATTAACGATTACAGAGCTGCAAACGGACTTGCGGCGCTTACGTACAGCGACAAGGCGGCTGACGCTGCAATGCACAGGGCTGCGGAGTGCGCTTATGCCGACTGGAATATGACGGCTATGGAGAACGGCGTCAAGAGGCATATCAGACCGAACTTCGAGAAGGCGGGCACGATAGCCGACGTATACGGAATCAGCGGCAATCGCGGAGAGAATTTCGGCAGGTATTATTATACGCCCGAAGAGGTAGTGGACGCATGGCAGGCATCAGCGTCGCACAACGCTATGCTTCTTAGCACAGATCACACTCAGGTTGGAATCGGAGTGGCGCAGACTTCAGACGGAGAATATTACTGGGTCGCATTCTTCAATTAATCGAAGATATATTAGATATATAACAGCCCTCGGGTATACGGTAAGTATATCCGAGGGTTTTGTATTATAGGAAAGCAAGGCGCACCGCCCGCGTTCACTGCAACGGCATATACGTCGGCATTCTTCCCTCAAAGCTTGTAACGTACTTAAAGCCGCTGTTAAGCAGAATATCCTTGGCAGTGGCAAACGCATAGCCTATATTTTTGGTTATGTGGGCGTCCGAGCCTACCGTCACAATCTCGCCGCCAAGCTCCCTGTATCGTTTGAGAAGCGCTATTGTCGGGATAAAATGCGTAAGCCCGTTGGAAAGCTCGCGGGTGTTAAGCTCGATTCCGTGCCCCTTGGAAATAATGTTTTTGAGAATCATATCGAGAATATCGCGGTAATCATTGTCCGCATAGACGAAGCTTTTGTCGGGCACATAGCGCCTTATATAATCAAGGTGGCCGTATACGTCGTAATCATTGTAAAGCGTTACATTGCGAAGAACCGCCTCGTAGTATTCCGTTATGCGCTCGGATATGGGCTTGTCCTGCCAGAATTCGGGATAGTACGGGTCGCCGCCGTTTACGAGGTGCGAGGAGCCGATGACGAAATCGAAGGGAAAATCGTTTACCAGTTTTTTATTTGGAGCGTCGCAGGGCGGATTAAGCCCCAGCTCGACGCCGATTTTTATTTTTATCATTCCCGCGTACTTTTCTCTGAGCGCCGACAGCTCGGCAAAATATTTGTCGGCTTCGAGCGTAAAAGGTTTTTCGCCGTTTTCGAGGGGATAATCGTAATCCATATGGTCCGTGAAGCAAAGCTCCTTCATTCCCAAGGCGATTGCCTTTGAAATATGCTCCTCGGGCAGCGCCTCGCTGTCGGTGGAAAAAAATGTATGCACATGGTAATCGGATATTATCATAAAAATTCCCTTTCTTTTTTTCATTATTTCTGCGCCGCGCTTATTCGTGCCGTATATTTTCAGATTATAATTGAAGCTTTTGATTTGTCAATAGTATAAAACGGGTGAGGTATGCACAAAAATAAAATAAGGGTTGAAATTTTATGGTAAAGATTGTAAAATAGCACTAGGTTGATTTTATATTAACAATCCTTATCTATTTTCACATTTTATTTAGGAGGAATTTTAAAATGGCAGTAAAAGTTGCAATCAACGGATTCGGTCGTATCGGCCGTCTTGCTTTCAGACAGATGTTCGGAGCGGAGGGATACGAGGTAGTGGCAATCAACGACCTGACAAGCCCCAAGATGCTTGCGCACCTTCTTAAGTACGATTCTTCACAGGGTAAGTATGAGAAGGCTGACACCGTATCTGCGGGAGAGGACTCTATCACGGTTGACGGAAAAACAATTAAGATTTACGCATTCCCCGATGCAAATAATTGCCCTTGGAAGGAGCTTGGCGTTGACGTTGTTCTCGAGTGCTCGGGCTTCTATACTTCCAAAGAGAAGGCTCAGGCTCATATCAATGCGGGCGCGCGCAAGGTAGTTATCTCCGCTCCGGCAGGTAACGACCTTCCCACTGTCGTTTACAATGTAAACCATACAACGCTCAAGGCTGACGACACTATTATTTCGGCAGCTTCCTGCACGACCAACTGTCTTGCTCCCATGGCTAAGGCGCTTAACGACCTTGCTCCCATCGAGTCGGGCATTATGTGCACGATCCATGCTTACACGGGCGACCAGATGATTCTTGACGGACCTCAGAGAAAGGGCGACTTAAGAAGGTCGAGAGCCGGCGCGGTTAATATCGTTCCCAACTCAACGGGCGCAGCCAAGGCTATCGGACTTGTTATTCCCGAGCTTAACGGCAAGCTTATCGGAGCCGCACAGCGCGTTCCCACGCCCACAGGCTCGACCACCCTTCTTTTCGCGGTTCTCAACAGGAAGGTTACAAAGGACGAGATCAACGCCGCTATGAAGGCTGCTCAGACGGAGTCCTTCGGCTATACTGAGGACGAGATCGTATCCTCCGATATTGTCGGAATGAGATACGGCTCTCTCTTTGACGCAACCCAGACGATGGTTTCCGATCTTCCCGACGGAAAATGTCAGGTTGAGGTAGTTTCGTGGTATGACAACGAGAACTCGTACACGAGCCAGATGGTAAGGACTATCAAGTACTTCTCGGAGCTGGCTTAATTAAGGCTGAATATAAATCAAGACCTTGGAAGGTCCGGTCAGTTGGTGGGCCGGACCTTCTTTCTTGTGTATGAAAACAGCGCGGTAATAATGAAAGGAGCTTATCAAATGCTTAATAAGAAATCAGTAGACGATATTAATGTTAAAGGGCTTAAGGTTCTTGTAAGATGTGATTTCAATGTTCCCTTAAAGGAGGGCGTTATCACTGACGAGAACAGAATTGTTGCGGCTCTCCCCACAATCAATAAGCTTATAAACGACGGCGGAAGAGTTATTCTCTGCTCGCATTTGGGCAAGGTAAAGAACGGTCCCAACGAGGGCGAGTCGCTTGCTCCCGTCGCAAAGAGGCTTTCCGAGAAGCTTGGGAAGGAGGTTGTTTTTGCGGCGGACGACGAGGTTGTCGGACCTAACGCAAGGGCTGCCGTTGATGCAATGAAGGACGGCGACGTTGTTCTTTTGCAGAACACAAGATTCAGAAAAGAGGAGACCAAGAACGAGGAGAGCTTCTCCAAGGAGCTTGCTTCTCTCTGCGACGTATATGTAAACGACGCTTTCGGCGCGTGCCACAGGGCGCACTGCTCGACCGAGGGCGTGACCAAATTCGTAAAAACAAGCGTTGTCGGCTATCTTATGCAGAAGGAAATCGACTTCCTCGGCAATGCGGTAAACAGTCCCGTAAGACCCTTTGTCGCAATACTCGGCGGCGC
>JAMPDT010000174.1 GCA_023665525.1 Butyrivibrio sp.
AAAAAGGCGTTTCGTAAAAATTTTCTTCATATGGCTCTCCTTGGTATTTTATTTTGTTATATTTAGAATATTTTAACAAAATCAGACCCGAAAATCAATAGAAATTATGTATTAAATCCGCCGTTTCGGTCAATGCTTCCCACATAATAAAATACAGGGAGGCACATTAATGAACAGTGACGAGGTAATTTGCAGTTGCCTTGGCGTAACCGCGGGAATGATACGGGACGCAGTCGAGGGCGGAGCGCGCACCTTTGACGAGGTTAAGGAGGCGACCGGCGCAGGCTCCGTATGCGGCGTATGCGACGACGAGGTGCAGAAAGTAATCGACGAGGTCCTAAACGGCTGATTCCGATACCGTAACGCAAAAACCGCCGCGGAGCTTAATCCGCGGCGGCTTTCTTTTGTGAATGCACAGCTATTGATCTTTATTATCCTTGGTAAAATGGATATGCGTATACAAATGGTCCTGACAGAATTCGTAGCCGCCCTCGCATTTGGAGCAGAAACGGAACTGCAAATCGTCCCCGTCCTTCTCCGTTCTTCCGCACACCGCGCAGCGGTGCTTGCTTACCGACGAAGAGTAGGCTTCTCTCTGCGCTCTTTTTGCGTTCTGCTTGAACTCGCGGTGCTTTTTCCTCTGCGCCTTGTTCATTCTTATATAATTGCGCGTCGTAAAGAAAAATACGATAAAATTCATAAGCGACGAGCCTATCGCAAACGGATATATATAGCCCACATAAGGACTGCGCAGTCCCGCTACGATTTCATACACAAGGAACGCCCCGTACACAATGCCGAGCCATTTTACCTTTATCGGAATAAAAAACATCAGAAGCACCTGATTGTCGGGGAATGTAGCCGCATACGCAAGGAATATCGACATATTTACATAATACGTGCTGAACATCGAGGAAACTATCCTGAAATATACCGCCGCTCCGCCTCCCGAGATATTCAGGAGCCCCGGCTTGAACAGATAGGTAAAGCCCATCATCAGAAAGCTTCCAAGCACCGTAAAAATCATTCCCGAAAAAAGATACACATTGTACTGGAACGAGCCCCAGGTCCTCTCAAGCGTCGTTCCTATCGAATAATAAAACACCAGCATGATCAGCGCGAAAAATATATTGCTCTCGGGCGGCGGAATCAAAATCCAGCTAACAATCCTCCACGCCTGTCCGTGAGCAATCGCATAGGGGTCAAGCGTGATCCAATACAAAAAATCGGGATTGATAAACTCCATTATATATCCCGCGGCGTAGCAGATAATAAGAATCAGCGAAAGATTCTTTATCGAGTATCTGCCGAATTTCCGTTCAAGTTTATACATCAAATTCATAATTTAAAACAAGTCCTTTTTTCTGAAAATAAAAACAATAATAAGCGAAATAACCAGTGAAATACCTATTACGATAAGAAAGCCCCACTCATTGTCCGCAAACGGCATTCCCGACGATTTTACGTTCATTCCGTAAAAGCTTGCAATCATCGTGGGAATCGAGAGCACAATCGTAACGGTTGTGAGAAACTTCATCACTATGTTTTGGTTGTTTGAAATAACCGATGCGAAGGTATCCATCGTTCCGTTAAGAATACCGCTGTAAATATTCGCCATTTCTATCGCCTGCTTGTTCTCGATAATAACGTCCTCAATCAAATCCTCGTCCTCGGGATATTTTTTGATTGCGTTTGATTTAAGCAGCTTCTCAAGCACTATCTCGTTCGATTTGAGCGAGGTCGTAAAGAACACCAGCGATTTTTCAAGCTCCAAAAGCTCTATAAGCTCCCTGTTACGCGTCGCCTCGTGGAGCTTCTGCTCTATGCTGTCGCAGCGCCTGTCTATAATTCTCAGATAGTTCAGGTACAGCGTGGAATTTCTGTACAAAATCTGAAAAATAAAGCGCGTTTTCATATATGTGTAAAAGCTGCGGACGCGTCCGTCCATAAAAGCCGTAAGCACGGGGGTATCCTCAAGGCACACGGTGACAATCGCCTCCTCGCAGACTATGATTGCCAAGGGAATCGTCCCGTACCAGTCCTTATCGTTGCGCTCCTCGATCGTCGGAACATCGACGAGTATAAGGATATATCCGTCCTCCACGCCGATACGAGAGCGCTCCTCCTCATCGAGCGACGCCCTCATATCGTCGGTGTCAATATTGTATTTTGAGGAAACCCTGTACAATTCCTCCGCCGTGGGATTGGTCATCGCAATCCAGCAGCCCGCCTCAAAATCGTCAATTTGGAACGCTCCCGCGTCCTCAGTCTTAAAAATCTTAATCATCATGTCCTCCCAAGGGCGGACACGGCAAAACCCTCGGGCGCGCCTATAAAAGCGCCCCGCGCAAGGAAAAACTCCGTGACCGCATATTTAGTATTGCGCAGCAACTGTGATAATTATCAGGTCCGCTTTCCATGCGATCACTTCCTTTCCTTAAATTTATTTTAATCTGACTATAATATTATATTCCCGCCGAATATTTGTCAAGCCAAACACGCCTTCCCGCCTTTGGAAATAATGGGAATATTTTTATAATTTTTTAATGCTCTATACGGTTGAAAAAAAAATCTCCTTAATATATAATGTTCGTTGGGGTAAAACAGCCTCGCCGAACAGCATTACGTTACGCAAGGAGGTACGGCACGCGCCGCACATTATGAACGATTTATTCAAGCTTGGAATTGACATAGGCTCGACCACGATAAAGGTCGCGCTTCTCAATGAAAATAACGATATTATTTTTTCGGATTACGAAAGACATTTCGCAAATATACAGGAAACGCTTGCGGGACTGTTAAGGAAAACCCGCGAAATCACGGGTGAGGTTTTTGTGCACCCGGTAATCACAGGCTCGGGCGGGCTTACGCTTGCGGGACATCTTGACATACCGTTCAATCAGGAGGTCGTCGCGGTATCTACCGCTCTCGGCTTCTATGCGCCCCAAACCGACGTCGCCATAGAGCTTGGAGGAGAGGACGCCAAAATAATATATTTCACGGGCGGCATAGATCAGCGTATGAACGGTATCTGCGCCGGAGGCACAGGCTCATTCATAGACCAAATGGCGTCGCTTTTGCAGACCGATGCCTCGGGACTTAACGAATACGCCAAAAATTACAAGGCAATTTATCCGATAGCGGCGCGCTGCGGCGTGTTTGCCAAGACGGATATACAGCCTCTTATCAACGAGGGCGCGACAAGGGAGGATCTGTCGGCGTCGATTTTTCAGGCAGTCGTGAACCAAACCATAAGCGGTCTTGCCTGCGGCAAGCCCATTCGCGGTCATGTGGCATTTTTGGGCGGACCTCTGCACTTTTTGTCCGAGCTTAAGCAGGCTTTTATCCGCACGCTTCATCTTACGGACGAATACATAATCGCACCCGACAATTCGCATCTTTTCGCCGCCATAGGCTCCGCAATGACATATAAGGAGGACGTGTGCGCAAGCCTTGACAGCCTGATCGAGCGCCTTGCCGCCAATATCAAGCTGGATTTCGAGGTTGAGCGCATGGAACCTCTTTTCGCGAGCCGCGAGGATTACGACGACTTCACCGAAAGGCACAACAGGGCGTGCGTCAAAAAGGGCGAGCTTGCCTCGTACAGAGGCAACTGCTATATGGGAATCGAC
>JAMPDT010000175.1 GCA_023665525.1 Butyrivibrio sp.
TGAGAAATTATGGAAGACAAACGTATCAGAAAAACCAAAAAATACCTGAAGGACACCCTTATCCGCCTGCTGAACGAGGAAAGCTTTGAGCAGATCACGGTCACAAAGCTTTGCGAAAACGCCGACATAAGCAGGATCACCTTTTATTCCCATTACGACGACAAATACGATCTGCTTGAGGATATTTTCCGTGATATGATCGAGGTGGGTACGGAGGGCTACCGTCAAAGGGAGGCTGAACTCAACAAGGACGGTAATATCGTAAAGGGCTTTACCAACGTAATGGACAGTATTCTCGATTTGTTTTACGGTCACTACGATTTTTTCAAGCACACCGACCCCAACAAGAACCCGTACCTCGCGTTTTCCTTCTACAACCATGTGCTCGACACCGTGGAGCACCATACCGATAAGGAAAGCGGAAAGCACCAACTCAAATACAGCACAGGGCAGATTACGGGCTTCCTCTGCTACGGGCTTTTGGGCTTTATCAACGAAAGCCGCAGCGAAACCTACGATATAGAAAAGGTTAAGCAGGATTCCCACAGGCTACTGGTTGATTTGCTGCAAAGCGGGATCCTTTTCTGAGCCGCGCCTGACGATATACGCAAACACATAGCCCGCGCCCTTTACCGCGCCCAGCGCGCTCTGCGCCTGCTCCTCCTCGTCAAACGCTCCCGCCTCCACGCTGAATTTGCCCTCCTGCGCCTTTATGCTCGTGGAAAGACCTTTTTTTCTTGCCTCGCGGTTCACAATCTCCGCATTGTATTCGATTCCGAACGAACCGACCACCACATTATACATAAGCCTACCGATTCTGCGGACACCGCGTCCGCGTCTGCTCCTGTAAAACAGCTACGCATATAGTATATGCGGCAGTCGGCAAAACTTTCACATTTTTTACAAATACACCTCCGCCTTTTCAAGCTGCTTCCTCAAGCCGAGCTTAAGCCTCATTATCGTCATTTTAACCTTGCTCTCCGTAACGTTCATCTCGCGCGCTATCGTTTTTATGGACTCGTCCCCCCAAAACCTGCGCACGAAAATCGCGTTTTTTTCGGCATTTAACCCGTCCAAAAAGGCGCTTATCGCCTGATTTATAGCCTTGCTCTCCTGCTTTGCCTCAACGCTGTCCGACACGCTTGTTTTGCACGGTATCTCTTCGTCGAGCGGCTCCGTCCGCGCCATGCGCTTGCCCGCGTTGTTGTATTTTATACGGCTCACCGCCGCGTTGCGGCTTATTTTCGACAAATAAGCCATCAAATGCTCCGGTCTTGTGGGCGGAATGCTGTTCCATGCCGAAAAATACGTATCGTTTACGCACTCCTCCGCGTCCTGCGCGTTCCCCAGTATCAGCTTTGCGATTCCGAATAAATATTTTCCGTATTTAATCTGTGTTTCCTTCACCGCGCTTTCCCTCCTGTTCCAATAAAGTTCTACGATTTCCTCGTCCTCCATCTGCGGTTTCCTCCGAATTGCTGGATTTGTTTTTCCACAGTAATAGAGAGATTTTTTCATAGAAAGTCACACTTTTGGTCAAAAAATTATGTTTTTTATTCTGAAAGGTGATATACTGTATCCGTATAATACAAAATCAAGGACGGACAGGAATTGGATTATGAAGCTCGGAAGAAATGATTTGTGCTGGTGCGGAAGCGGGCAAAAATATAAAAAATGCCATGAAGCCTTCGACGAAAGGCTGGATCTGCTCAAAATGACGGGACACAAAATTCCCTCTCACGAAATGATAAAAACCCCCGAACAGATTCGGGGGATAAAGGAAAGCGCCAAAATAAACATAGCGGTGCTTGATTATGTTGCGGCGCATATTAAGGCGGGCGTATCGACCGAGGAAATAAACACATGGGTTGAAACGGTAACGGAGCGCATGGGCGGGATTCCCGCCACGCTGAATTACAACGGCTTCCCCAAGAGCGTGTGCACGTCCTTAAACGACGAGGTCTGCCACGGGATCCCCTCCCCCGACGTAATCCTTAAGGAGGGCGACATTGTGAATGTTGACTGCTCCACAATTTATAACGGGTATTTTTCGGATTCCTCAAGAATGTTCTGCATAGGGGAAATTTCTCCCGAAAAAAAGCGGCTCGTGGAGGTCGCCAAGGAAAGCCTGAACGTCGGTCTTAGGGCGGTAAAGCCGTGGACCTGTCTCGGCTATATGAGCGCCGCGATAAACGATTACATAAAGGAAAACGGCTACTCCGTCGTCCGCGAGATCGGCGGCCACGGCTGCGGCCTTGAATTTCACGAGGAGCCGTGGGTGGGCTATACCTTTCAGCGCGGCTTCGGCGTGATTATGGCTCCGGGAATGGTTTTTACCATAGAGCCGATGATCAATATGGGAAAAGCCGATATTTTCCAGGACGAAACAAACGGCTGGACAATTTACACCGAGGACGGAATGCCCTCGGCGCAATGGGAAATCGAGATTGCCGTCACCGAGGACGGAGCCGAAATTTTATCCTATTGAGCGCCCTTTGCGCCCTTGCAGAGCGCTTTCAGATCCTCAAGCTCGCGCGCGCTCATTCCCGTGTATTCCGAAAGCTCCCGCGCCGACGGCTCCGCGCCGTTTTGTCCGCGCAGGAGCTTTTTTGCCTCATTGACAAGATTGAGCCGTCCGACCACCGTGTTTTCGCCGTCGCTTTCGCCGTTTGCTCTTGACACATACGACCTGATCGCGTTATCCGCCGCCTCAAAAAGCTCCTCCTCGACGTTACAGCCGCAGTCCGCGCCCATTCCGCAAAGCTCCCTGAGCCTTATGAAAATTCCGAGGTTCCCCTCCTGAATAAGGTCCTCAAGCCCCGTTTTATCCGACTCGTATTCCGAAGCCAGCAAAGCGACCTCCTTAAGCATACCTTCGGAGAGCCTTTCCACCGCCTCCTCGCTGCCGCAAAGCAGCTCTCCGCACAGTCTTTCACGCTCCGCGTCACTGTATTCATGCAGCTTCTCAATATCCTCAAGATAAAGCTTAAGAGCCTTGGAACCGCCGTGAACCCCTTTATCGGCGCCCTCGGAAGCGTTCTTAAGGCGCTCGCTCTCTCCGCCCTCCGAGCCGCCGTCCGCCTTGCCTTCGTCCCTCTGCGCCGTCAAAAGATATTCAAAAACCATATCCTTTTGGCTGTCGGTAAGCTCAATGTCCTTAAAATAGCTCATAACCTCCTCACGGTTAAGCCCGTCGGGCGAGGCTTTCACAATATCCGCAACCTCTCTGAGCGTTTCGGTAAAAATATCCCTCTGCTGTTCACTCATTTCGTATCCTCCAAAACCTCGTTCATGCTGCCGCTTCTGAAGCCCTTAATATCCAAGGTCACATAGGAAAAGCCAAGGGCGTGAAGCCTTTTTTGCACCGTATCCCTCATATTCCCCTCAAGAAGTAACGGAAATTCCGCGGGTAAAAGCTCAATCCGCGCCGCGTCCCCCAAAAAGCGCACGCGCACCTGCGAAAAGCCGCAGCCGTGCAAAAAGCTCTCCGCCGAATCCGCGCGCCTGAGCTTGTCCGCGGTGATTTCCTCACCGTAGGGTATTCTGCTCGCAAGGCAGGCAAGGGACGGCTTTTGCCATGTTTCCAGTCCCATTTCTCGGGAAAGCTCCCGTATTTCCGCCTT
>JAMPDT010000176.1 GCA_023665525.1 Butyrivibrio sp.
GAGCTTTTCGAGGGCGACGTAGAGCTGTGAGATTTTGTACCATGTGCTGTAACTGACCTCTCCTGTCACGGGCAGATCGAAAATCGACTGGAATTTGCTGACGGCGGCGGCAGTCTGTTCTCCGTAAATTCCGTCAATCGCAAGAGCGGGGATATTGCTGTATGTTTGGCGGATAGCGGCGAGCTGCTCCTGAATCGTGCGCACCTCCGTGCCGCTGTCGCCTATGTCGAGGGTGTAGCCGGGCCACGACATGGGTATTCCCGCAACCTCCTCGGCGGTGTTGATGTAAATATTGCTCCCGTAATATGTGCGCAGAATCTGAAGCGCCGTGTAGCCCTGGTCGCCCAAGCTTTTTGAACCCCACTGGCTCATACCGCTGCAAGTCGTGCGTTTGCCGTCGCAGTACTGCGTGAGCAGCGGCTGCTTTATGTTCGGACGGGAAACATAGTCGGCGAAAACCTCGTCAACAATTCTCCCCACGTTGTCGAAAATATTGCGCTCGTTTATCCATTTGTGGTCATAGGCGGTCGAGGAGGTTATTGTGAAATAATAGCCCTTGTTTCTGTACCACTCCGTGTATACGCGGTTAAGAGTAAAGGAAACGATCGCGATTACGTTGGCGGTTATTGTAGCCTCGGGCCATGTCGGGTATATTTCGCTGCACGCGACATTTTTAACATAGTCGGGAAAGCTGACGTAGTAGTCGGTGGCGGTGGAGTCAGAGGGCGCGCCGTCGTGAACCGCGACGATTTCGGGAACCACCACGCGGTCAAGAACTATTTCCCCCGTGTTTGCGATGGGCTTTATCTCCGCCTCGGGAATTTTGGGAGGATAATCGCCGAAGAGCGTATTCGGACCTATTACGAAGGTATTTGATTGGGGGCTTGTGCCAAGGCTGTGCAGTCTGATATTCTGAATTGACTGCTCGCCCGGAAAAATATCAATGCCGTTAATTGATATGGGAGCGTAGCCGGGCGCCCTGACCACCAAATTGTATTCCGAATAGGGCTGCTCGACGCTCGGAGCCTCGCTGTACTCCAACGGCGGCGCGGGGAGGGAGACGGAGGCGGTCTGTCCGTTTGAGTCGGTGCTTATCTCGTCGAGGACCTCATTTGGCTCGCCCGTAAAGGAAATATCCGCCACGGCGTTTTCAATGGGGCGTCCGTCGTCCCCCGTAACATCAATTCTGAGGCTGCCGGAATCGGACATGGTCTGCATGATTTTATATAAAGACATACAAGTCTCCTGAAATTAATCATTAATATAATATGCAGGCTCCTTTGGAATGTTGCGCAAAAAAAGACCTCCCGAGCCAAAAGCCTCGGGAGGCGCATAAATACCAATGCTTTATCGGATAAGATTGTTGTCAATATTGACGTTTTTAAGCATTAGGTCGAAGCTGTCCGCGTCAATGGGCTTGGAATACAGAAAGCCCTGCGCCGCGTCGCAGCCGCATTCGCTGAGAAATTCAGCCTGTACCTTGGTTTCCACGCCCTCGGCAATTATGTCAAGACCTATGTCCTTGGACATTGAAATGGTATGACCGAGAATCTTGCGCCCTCTTTCGGACACCATAAACTCATTTAAGAAAAAGCGGTCTATTTTAAGCACGTCGAATTTGGTTTTTTGGAGAGTGTTAAGCGACGAGTAGCCCGAGCCGAAATCGTCCATAAGCATTGTAAAGCCGCTTTCCTTGAAAAGCTCCACCGAGCGCTCCACGTCAGCCGATTCGGCGGATTCGGTGATTTCTATTTGAAGCAGTCCTATGGGAATGTCGTATTTGTTGACAATGTCATACAGCTCCTTTACCGTTTCCTTGCCCTTTAAATATGTGCGCGACACGTTGACGGAAATGGGTACGGGAGGGATTCCCGCGTCAAGCCAGCTTCTTATCTGTCTTGCGGCGGACTCCCAAATAAATCGGTCAAGCTTCAGTATAAAGCCGTTTTTTTCAAAGACGGGGATAAAATCGCCCGGAGATATAAGTCCCTTGGCGTGATGCTTCCACCTTGTAAGCGCCTCCGCGCCGATTATTCTGCCCGAGGAAATGCTTACCTTGGGCTGCAAAAACATCAAAAATTCTCCGTCCCGAAGGGCGCTGTTCATATCCTCCTCAATATTATGAACCTTATGCATATCGGCAAGCGAGCTTTCGTCAAAGAACGCTATGTTTTCCAGTGCGTTTCCCTTGACGGTCTGCCTTGCAATGCCCGCGTTGTCGCCGCAGCGGCGTGTAGGCATATCGGGATCGGTCATTATGTATATGCCGAAGCAGAGCTTGAAATCAATGTCCATAACTCCCAAAATCCTGCTTTCAAGCGCTCTTATGGCTTCAATGATCTCGTCCTTTTCGTCGAAAGTCATCACAAACATATAAAGGTCAGCCGAAAGGCGCGAATGCGGCATTGCGTCGCCGCACATAAGATTAAGCACCTCGCTTATAAGCGCAAGGAGCCTGTCGCCTACCGCGGGGCTGTAATTGTCGTTTATCAGCTTAAAATGCTCGACGTCGAACTGTATGAAGGCGATTTTTTTATTTTGCCTTTCACGGATAAGCCTGTGTATCCGCTTCTCGATAATGGCGGGGTTCCTGTCGGAGGTGAAAGTGGATAGAATTTCCTGATTGCGTATTTCGCTGTCCGTGAAAGGACGTATGTTGACAAAGACATATTGTATACGGCTGTCCGAGGCTTTGCCGAACACGGCGGAAAGATTTACGAGCGTGGGCGCGCCGCCGAAAATATTCATCTTCAGTACGATTTCGGCTTCGTTTTTGTCGGTGCCGTTTTGTATTCCGTCCTCTATTTGGTCGCGGAATATCCGATATACGGGCGCGGATTCCGAATCGACCATATTCATTGACGCAAGATAGTCGAAGGGGCGCTTTACGCCGTCGGGAAATACGCCGTCGTAATATTTGGCTACCGTGACGTCGTTTTCACAGTCCCACAGAAAATTTAATTTATCTCCCGAATTTTTGATAATAATATCCGTTATTTCGTGATAACGGCTTTTGTCGAGTTTATCGCCCATATGCACCACCGTCTTTCGGTACAGCCTGTGATTTCAGCCGATGAATCATCGGTAAAATCATTATAGCATAACGGCTGTGACAATACAATTCGCATTTTGAAAATATTTATGCAGTGTACATTTGTCAATGATGTGACACCAAAAAAATAAAAAAAATTTAAAAAATAAATCTCTCCCGTGTTATCCCTGTAAGCAAGATGATATAACCCGTAAACAGTAAAAAATACCCCTCTGATACAAAAAAGAGGAAGCAGGGGCGCTGCCCCTGAAACCCCGCGAGTTTCCGGCTCCGCGAAAGTGAAGATACCGATAGAAGATTCAAATCGGAGCAGCCAAAGCCAAAGAATACATCAAAGCGCGATGAAGATTACCGCAGCTCGAGGCGGACACCGCGGTCTGACGCGCGTACATCCGTGTACGCGCTGTCTCCTGCTCCTGATATTACCTTTGGCAAGCCGCGCTGTGCGCGTTGGATAACTCGGCTCAGCCTCGTTGCGGGA
>JAMPDT010000177.1 GCA_023665525.1 Butyrivibrio sp.
CCGCATATCTTTTGCCCGCTCGATTTTACCCGTTTTCTTGGCGCGGTACCTCGCCGTGGAATCCAGTATTTTTTTGCGGATTCGTAAGCTTTTCGGAGTTACCTCCAAAAGCTCGTCGGTGTCGATGAACTCGAGCGACTGCTCGAGGCTTAGGATTCTCGGCGGAATGAGGCGCAGAGCGTCGTCGGCGCTTGAGGAGCGTGTGTTGGTGAGGTGCTTTGTTTTGCAGACGTTTACCTCTATATCCTCGGCGCGTCCCGTCTGACCGACAATCATGCCGCCGTAGACCTTTTCGCCCGGTCCAATGAAAAGCGTTCCGCGCTCCTGCGCGTTGAAAAGCCCGTAGGTGATCGCCTCGCCGTTTTCAAAGGCGATGAGCGAGCCCTGCTTGCGGTACTGAATGTCGCCCTTATAGGGAGCGTAGCCGTCAAAAATCGTGTTGATTACGCCGCTGCCCCTTGTGTCGGTGAGAAATTCGTTGGTGTATCCGATAAGTCCCCTTGAGGGAATCGAAAATTCAAGTCTGGTCGCGCCTCCGTTTATCGGAGCCATTCCCGCAAGCTCGCCCTTGCGCATACTGAGCTTTTGGATCACGGTCCCCGCGCATTCCTCGGGAACGTCTATATATGCAGCCTCCATAGGCTCGAGCCTGTGTCCGCGCTCATCGTAATGATAGATGACCTCCGCCTTGCTGACCGCGAACTCGTAGCCCTCGCGGCGCATATTTTCTATAAGGACGGAAAGGTGAAGCTCGCCGCGTCCCGATACCTTGAAGCAGTCGGTGTTTTCGGTTTCCTCGACGCGCAGGCTCACGTCGGTGTTAAGCTCGCGCATGAGGCGCTCGCGCAGATGACGCGAGGTGACGAATTTACCCTCCTGACCTGCGAGCGGCGAATCGTTTACCATAAAATTCATAGAAATGGTTGGCTCGGAAATCTTTTGGAACGGAATCGCGTCGGGACTGTCAACCGAGCATATGGTGTCGCCTATTTTTATGTCGCTTATGCCCGATATGGCGACTATGGAGCCGATTCCCGCCTCGCTTACCTCGATTTTGTTAAGTCCCTCGAATTCGTAGAGCTTGGCGACCTTTACGCGCTCGTGCCTGTCGGCTTCATGGTGGTTCACAATCAGAACCTCCCGATTAACCTTGATTACGCCGTTGTCAACCTTGCCGACGCCTATGCGCCCCACGTAATCGTTGTAGTCGATCGTGCTTATAAGCACCTGAAGCGGAGCCTCGGAATCGCCTCGGGGCGCGGGAATGCTTTTGATAATCGTCTCAAAAAGAGGCTCCATGGAATCGGATTCGCCGTCCATGGAATATTTGGCGTAGCCGTCCCTTGCCGAGGCGAAAACGAACGGGCAGTCGAGCTGCTTGTCGTTTGCGTCCAAATCCATAAGAAGCTCAAGCACCTCGTCCACGACCTCCTCGGGTCTTGCCTCGGGTCGGTCGATTTTATTCACACATACAATTAAATCGAGATTTAACTCCAAAGCCTTTCCGAGAACAAACTTGGTCTGAGGCATAACGCCCTCATAGGCGTCCACCACCAAAATTACGCCGTTTACCATTTTGAGAACGCGTTCCACCTCTCCGCCGAAGTCGGCGTGTCCGGGGGTGTCTATAATGTTTATTTTGGTATTCTTATAGTGCACGGCGGTGTTTTTGGAAAGAATGGTGATGCCTCTTTCACGCTCTATGTCGTTGGAATCCATTACGCGCTCCGCAACCTCCTGATTGGCGCGGAAGGTGCCGCTTTGCTTCAAAAGCTCGTCCACCAGCGTCGTCTTGCCGTGATCGACATGGGCTATTATTGCGATATTTCTTATATCATCACGATTGGTAATCATATTAACCTCCCCCAAAATGTGACTTTTCGTTATTTTTTCCTACATAATTAATGTAGGAAAGCGGTGATCCGGTCAGCGCTTTCGCGGCAGGATACGTTGAAATCCGCTCCTGCGCAGTCAATTAATAAACATTTTATCACATATTTTGCAATTTACAATAATTTTTTGTTCTAAAAGCGCGGGTATGTGCATATTATGTACTGATAAAATTATCAAGCAACTATTGGCGCGGCATCAAAATCGCGCCGAAAGCTAAACAAAAAGGGAGGAACATAAGAATGGTTGATAAGGTTATTGAAAACAACAAGGTTACTATTATCGGGGAGGTCGTGTCTGAATTTGAATTCAGCCACGAGGTGTACGGCGAAGGCTTTTACACGGTCAATATCTCGGTGAGCAGGCTCAGCAGCAGCGTGGATGTGATTCCGCTTATGGTGTCCGAAAGGCTTGTGGACGTTACGGAGGACCTGAGAGGCACGATTATCGAGGCGTCGGGGCAGTTCCGCTCCTACAACAGGCATGAGGAAACCAAGAACCGTCTGGTGCTGTCTATTTTTGTCCGCGAGCTGGAATTTCCCGATTCGTACGACGAGGAGGTCAGCACGAATCAGATTTTCCTTGACGGCTACATATGCAAGCCGCCGATTTACCGCAAGACGCCGCTCGGCAGGGAAATCGCGGACATTCTGATTGCGGTGAACCGTCCCTACGGGAAATCGGATTACATACCGTGCATCGCATGGGGACGCAACGCCCGCTACGCGGCAGGCTTTGAAATCGGCGGTCATATTCAGGTGTACGGCAGGATTCAGAGCAGGGAGTACACCAAACGGATAAGCGAGGAGGAATGTGAAAAGCGCGTGGCTTACGAGGTGTCCGTGAGCAAAATAGAATTTTTGGACGAATAGGCTTCGTAAAAGGCTTCGGTCAGCATAGCTTTGCGCCGAAGCCTTTTTATGCGCGCAAACGCCGCGCCGCCGTTTTTCGGTATTCGGGCTTTGGCGGTTGACATTTATATATTATGGTGCTAGAATTGTTTCATACAGTTAAGTAGAGGTTGCATTGTTAATAAGTAGTCCGCTTGATGTGTCAGGCACAGGGGAGAGCGGAGGAAAGGGAACGGTGCCGAAGCCGCATGATTCCTGAGATTATGCGGGCTGGGAGTATGATTAAGAATCATGCTACTGTCATCGCGGGATGGAGAGCTACTGAAGGATTATTCGATAGAAGAGTACGACTTTGGGAGCCGATGTCTTGTCGGCTCTTTTTATATGAGATATTTCGGTATCAAAGAGCCGTGTATCGGATTCGCGGGAATCCGTTATATACATAATGTAAACGGGAGGATTGTTATGGCAATTTTTACGGGCGCGGGCGTTGCGCTTATCACACCCATGAAGGACGATATGAGCGTCAATTACGAAAAGCTTGCGGAAATCATTGAATTTCAGCTTGAAAACAAAACCGACAGCATTATTATATGCGGAACCACGGGGGAGGCGGCGACGCTTACCGTGGAGGAGCATATAGAGGTTATAAAATTCTGCTGCGAACGGGTGAGGGGAAGAGCCCCGGTCGTTGCGGGAACGGGCTCCAACTGCACAAACAGCGCAATCGCCCTTTCAAGAGAGGCGCAGGAGGCGGGAGCGGAC
>JAMPDT010000178.1 GCA_023665525.1 Butyrivibrio sp.
GCGACGCGGCGCGCGTCCTCCACAGCCGAAAGACCGCAGCAGCCCCCGTTTTCGGAGCTTTGCTCGGGGCTTTCCTCCTGCCATATCTGCATGGTAACGCCGATCACGTCATAACCCTGCTCCTTTAAAATAAGGGCTGCCACGGAGGAGTCAACTCCCCCGGACATCCCTACGACAACTCTGCCCTTATTCATCAATATTCTTCCTCCGGCGCCTCTTCCTTTTCGCCGATGTCGCTCACGGGCTTTTCAAGCCCCTCTATCTGTATTCCGTGCTTCTCCGCGTAATCCCAAAGCGCCGCGTGTATCGCCTCCTCCGCAAGCAGGGAGCAGTGAACCTTCACGGGCGGAAGCCCGTCGAGCGCCTCCATGACCGCCTTGTTCGTTACCTGCAACGCCTCGTTCACGGTCTTGCCCTTCACAAGCTCCGTCGCCATGCTGCTCGTCGCAACCGCCGCTCCGCAGCCGAAGGTCTTAAACTTAACGTCACGTATCACCTGATTCTCGTCAATATCCAAATACATTCTCATGATGTCGCCGCACTTGGCGTTCCCTACCGTACCCACGCCCGACGCGTTATCTATTTCCCCAACATTTCTGGGGTGGTTAAAATGATCCATTACCTTTTCACTGTACATAATCCCGTTTCCTCCATACCTTAATCGACCGTTTGAGAAAAAAGCCTTTCGTCCGCCGCGGGCTTTCCCGCGATAAAATCCGCGTAAAGCGGCGACATACTCCTGAGATATTCGATAATTTCAACCAGCCTGTCAACCGTAAAATCAATATCCTCCATTGTGGTTTTCTCCGAAAGCGTAAGCCTCAGAGAGCCGTGCGCTATCTCATGGGGAAGCCCGATCGCCAAAAGCACGTGCGAGGGATCCAGGGAGCCCGACGTGCAGGCGGAGCCGCTTGACGCGCAGATTCCGTTTTGGTCAAGCTTGATTAGCATTGACTCGCCCTCGATAAACCGAAAGCAGAAATTTGCGTTGTTCGGCAGACGCTTTACCCTGTCGCCGTTAAGCCTTGAATAGGGTATTTCCTTAAGCACCCTCTCTATGAGATGGTCGCGCAGCTTCGTTTCATAAGCGATTCTTTCGTCCATATCGCGCATCGCGAGCGAAGCCGCCTTTCCGAAGCCGACTATTCCCGTAACGTTGTGCGTTCCCGCGCGCCTGCTTCTCTCCTGCGCTCCGCCGTGGATAAAGGAGCGGATTTTTACGCCCTTGCGTATATACATAAAGCCGATTCCCTTCGGACCGTTCACCTTATGCCCGCTTGCGCTCAGCATATCTATATTCTGCGAATCGACGCTAAGCGGAATATGCCCGTACGCCTGAACCGCGTCGGTGTGGAACAGCGCGCCCGCCTCATGCGCGATTCTGCCAAGCTCCTCTATCGGCTCGATTGTTCCGATTTCGTTGTTCGCCGCCATAACCGTTACCAGCACGGTGTCGGGACGAATCGCCGCCTTAAGCGTTTCGGGAAGCACCGTTCCGTTTTCGTCCACGTCAAGATACGTCACCTCAAAGCCATGGTTTTCAAGCCATTGGCAGGTATGAAGCACGGCGTGGTGCTCTATTTTGCTCGTGATTATATGCTTTCCCTTCGACGCGTAAGCCTCCGCCGCCGCCTTAATCGCCCAGTTGTCGGATTCGCTTCCTCCCGCGGTAAAATATATCTCGGACTTGTCCGCTCCGATCGACTGCGCGATTATTCCTCTCGCCTCGTCAACCGCTTTCCCCGCTTCGCTCGCAAAGGAATATATGCTTGAGGGATTTCCGTAATATTCGGTGAAAAACGGCGTCATCGCCTCAAGCACCTCGGGATAAACCTGAGTTGTCGCCGCGTTATCCAAATAAATAGTTTTCATACTGCACTTCCTTTTTATTTGTACTTATCTTTTCCAAAAATAAGTATAGCATAATTTTTCCTAGTGTCAAGGTAGGAAATCATAAAGCGGCTTTTTCGCTTAAAAATATATTTATATACTGTAATTTTCCGAATTGTTGTTCTGCCACTCCACCAAATCGGCAAGAGTTACGTTGTCAACCACATCGGCAATCGCCTTGCCTAATCTCGCCCAAAGCTCCGACGTCGCGCAGTTGTCTATTTTGTCGCACGGCGCAGGGCATTCGTCCACACAGGGCACGGGCGCAAGAGAGCCCTCCGTCAGCCGCAGAATCATACCGACGGTATATTGATCGGGTCTGCGCGTGAGAGTATATCCGCCCTGCGCGCCTCTGACGCTTCTGACAAAGCCCGCCGAATTGAGTATCGAAATAATCTGTTCGAGATACTTGTCCGATATATCCTGTCTTTTGGCAATATCCTTAATGCTGACGGGGCGCGCCGCGCTGTTGATTGCGATGTCAAGCATAAGCCTTAAGGCATAGCGCCCTCTGGTAGATACCTTCATATATGTCCTCCCGCAAGCTATTTTGCCCTTCTGAAGCCCGCAACGGCAAGCGCTCCCGGTCCTATATGGCACGCAATGCTTAGCGAGAGCGGTCTTACGCCGATTGAGCGTCCCGGAAACGCCTCCTTTACCTCGTCAACCCAGCTTTGAAGCGTTTCGTCGTCAACATGGCTGTAAGCAATGCTGATTTTGTACTCGCCGTTTTTGTCAAGGTCCGCAAAGCGCTTATCCAAATCCTTTTTCATCGCGTCTATCATAACGTGGCGCGCCTTTTTCATGCCGCGCTCCTTGGCGTAAGCGTCAAGCTTTTCGCCCTGAATCGTGAGCACGGGCTTAAGGTTCAGCACCGTTCCGATTGCCGCCGCCGCGGCTGTCACGCGCCCTCCCTTTTTGAGATAGGAAAGCGTATCTACGGCTATGTAGATGCTTGCGTCGTAAGCCTCCCTCTCAAGGCGCTCCTTTATCCGGCGCGCGTCCATTCCCTGTTCGGCGTATATTACGGCGTCGTATACCGACTGCTCCATGGTAATCGAAATCCTGTGGTTGTCTACAACCTGGACCTTGCCGTCAAAATCCTCCGCAAAAACCTTAGCGCTGTTACAGGACTCGCTCAGACCGCTGGACATGGGTATATACACTATCTCGTCGTAGCCGTCTGCAAGAATCCCGTTCCACATATCTATAACGTCGCCCGGCGACGGCTGCGAGGTCGAAACCTCTGCCCCCTCGTCGAGGTACCGATAAAACTGCTCAAAGGTCATATCCTTTCCGTGAAAGCGAAGCTCTCCGTTTACGAAAAAAGGCATCTTCATCATAAAAATACCGCGCGCCTCAGCCTCCTCCGCCGGAATCCCGCTGTTTTCATCCGTCATTATGGCAATTCTCATATTAACCTCCTGATTTTTATGTACTTTTCTGCACTTTACATCTTGACTGTTATTTAGACAAATATTAAAATAAAAACCAAAGAAAGGCAACTACAATTTTCTCTTGATTGTTCAATTAATTATACAACTGTAAGCTAAAAGTGAGAAATTATCGAAGACAAAC
>JAMPDT010000179.1 GCA_023665525.1 Butyrivibrio sp.
GCCATGGAATATCTTATCGGACAGGGACGCAAAAAAATCGCCTGTCTGGCGGGCTTTACCGACAATAACGACGCGGCGGAGCGCCTTAACGCCTACCGCGGCGCGTTAAGGGAGCATGGCATCGAGCCGGACGACAGGCTGGTGGAATACTGCAATATGACCAGAATGTGCCGCGACGAGGTCGAAAAGCTGTTTAAGCGCAATCCCGATATTGACGCGGTGGTATGCGTAAACGACGAAACCGCGACAACCGTTTACGAATATCTTAATGAAACGGGACGCGCAATCGGTACGGAGGTGGCAGTGGTCGGCTTCGACGATCTGTCCTACGCATACAAAATGGATCCGCCGCTGTCCACGGTCAGGGCGGATTCCGCGAGCTTGGGCGCCCATGCGGTGCGAGAGGGGCTTAAGCGCCTTAAGAGCGGCGAGCCTGTGAACCGCAGCGTTCTCACCAATTTTATAAAGCGCGCCTCGGCGGGTCCCGAGAACGTAGAGAATCAGGTTTCGGTCGCGGAATTTGACGTTAATATCGAAAAAATGCTCATGGATCTGAGGACGACGAACCGCGCCGCGAAGGAAATGTTTTCCTTTAACAAATACGTTGACCAAAATTACGCCGCGCTGCTCACGGGAATGAATATGCTCGGCATAGAATACTGCTACCTTTATCTGCTTCCCGCTCCCGTAATACATTTGCAGAGCGATAAGTGGAACAGACCGAAGGAGCTTATGATGAAGGCTTGCCTCTATGGCGGAAACGTTATGGCAATTCCCAAATACAGGCAGACGGTGCCGTTAAACAAAATGTACAGCCACAGCCTGATGCCGAAGGACAGACGCTACACGATGATTCTGATAGACCTGTTTTCCACGGATATGCAGTACGGCGTTGCCATGATGGAGTTTCATTTTGACAAGCATTACTGCATAGAGGCGCTCGGCTATCAGATGAGCGCGGCGGTGCGTATGCTTCAGATTATGCAGGCGCAGGAGGAAACGCAGAGGCAGTTGGAGGAAAACAATATAAACCTTAATATAGAAGCTTTTTCCGACGGGCTTACGGGACTGCTTAACCGCAGGGGCTTTGAGGAAAAGGCTGACGAAGTTCTTCTTGACATAGCCAATCAGGGAAAATATATACTGGTTGCCTATGCGGATATGGATAATCTCAAAATAATCAACGACCGTTTCGGGCACAAGGAGGGCGATTTCGCTCTCAAGGCGTGCGCGGATATGCTGCGCGAGGTCTTTGAGGGAGATATAATAGGGCGCATAGGCGGCGACGAATACGCGGTCGTTTCGCTCTGCGACGAGCCCGTCAATATGAAGGAGCTGCGCGAGCGCGCCGCGCTCCGTATGGCGAGATTCAACAAGGAAAGCGACAGACCCTATAACGTCCGCTTCACAATCGGCGGGTACACGCAGAGCTTTTTGCAGGGCTGCCGTCTGAGCAATATGCTTGAAAATGCCGACAACGATTTGTACGAGGCGAAGAAATTAAGGGATAAGGATGTTATGAAGGTCTGAGGGGTATTATTGCATAAAAATAAGCAAATGTTAAATTTTTATTAAATGCAAGACAAAGAAACACTTCCTATGATATAATAAAAAGGATTGACGAGTTCATATGTGAGTTATATTATGCGGGAGGTTATAGTTTGATAAAAAATGAGATTTGGGATTTTACAAAGAAATATGCGGATAAATGCATTGCGGAACAGCAGATAGACCCCGAGCTTTATACGGAATACGGCGTTAAGAGGGGTCTTAGGGACAAGAACGGCAAGGGCGTTTTGTCGGGGCTTACGTCCATATCGCTCATTAAATCCTCGGAGGAGGTGGACGGCAGATCCGTTCCCTGCGACGGAGAGCTGTATTACAGGGGCTACAACATTTTTGATTTGGTGAACGGTTTTCGGACGGAGAACAGGTTCGGCTTTGAGGAAATCGCGTATCTGCTTTTGTTCGACGAGCTGCCCGATAAGGAGCGGCTTAAGGAGTTTGCCCATGTGCTGAACGCGAGCCGCAAGCTTCCGACCAATTTTACAAGGGACGTTATAATGAAGGCTCCGAGCGGCGATATTATGAATTCGCTGACCAAGAGCGTGCTTACGCTCGCCTCCTACGATAATAACGTATCCGATTTATCCATCGAGAATGTGCTCAGGCAGTGCCTTATGCTCATAAGCGTTTTCCCCATGCTTACGGTTTACGGCTATCAGGCGTACAATCACTACGAACGGGACGACAGCCTTTATATTCACAGGCCCGACAATAAGCTGAGCTTTGCGGAGAATATTCTGAGGCTTCTGCGCCCCGACAGGAAATTTACGGATTTGGAGGCAAAGGTGCTTGACGCCGCCCTTGTTCTGCATATGGAGCACGGAGGCGGCAACAACTCCACGTTCACGACGCGCGTCGTTACCTCGTCCGGCTCGGATACATATTCCGTTATAGCGGCGGCGCTTTCCTCGCTTAAGGGACCGAAGCACGGCGGCGCGAATATCAAGGTAATCCGCATGATGGAGGACCTGAAGCAGAACGTGCGCGATACCAAGGACGAGGACGCGGTCAGGGATTATCTGCGGCGCATACTCCGCAAGGAGGCGTTTGACGGGAGCGGGCTGATATACGGAATGGGTCATGCGGTATATTCCATTTCGGACCCGCGCGCCCGAATTTTCAAGCATTTCGTAAAGCAGCTTGCCTTTGAGAAAAATCATATGGCTGAGTTTGAGCTTTATTCCATGATTGAGAGAATGGCGCCCGAGGAAATCTCCGAAAACAGCCGCATATACAAGGGCGTCAGCGCCAATGTGGATTTTTACAGCGGCTTTGTATACAAAATGCTCGGCATACCCGTTGAGCTTTATACGCCGATTTTCGCGATTGCGAGGATTGTCGGCTGGAGCGCGCACAGGATAGAGGAGCTTATCAACGTGGACAAAATAATCCGTCCCGCGTACAGAAGCATTATGCAGTACAGGGATTACGAGGATATTTCCGACAGGGCTTAAAAAGTCGGCGGGGATTTTTCTTTGCTGCCCGATTGTATTCAAAAAAGTACAAAAATGTTTTGGCAAATACTTGAAATTTTCTGCGCGAGTGCTAAAATTGAATTAAATAAAGGGTGAAGTTTCTTTATTATTGTTAAAAAGACTTCAGTATTTATAATCAAACAGGGCATGGCGGCGTGCGATTCGGACTTGCGTTCGCGGTTAAGCCCGCAGGGTTTGATTTAAGGAGGGATTTTTATGAAAAAGGTTTTGAAAGCGCTTAAATTGGTCGGAATTTCGGTAACGTCATCGTTTGCCATACTTGCCATAATATATTTCTTTCAGACGAAGTCCGTATCCGCTGACAGCAACCGCTACACGGTAGTTGTCGAGGATGTTATGAAGCCGGGTACGGAGTCCGCGAACGAAGCGCCCAAGATAGTGGAGGAGGTCATAAAGACCGA
>JAMPDT010000017.1 GCA_023665525.1 Butyrivibrio sp.
ATCATTCGGTCAAGCTTATATTCGGCATCTCTTTTGTGCCTGCTCTCCTTGGGCTCCGTATAAATTATATCGACCTTTGTGTCGAAGCCGAAACGGTTCTCCATTATGTCGCCCAGCATATCGGCAATCTCGCCCGCAAATTTGCGCGCGACAAAGGTATCCTGCACGCTCATTCGGATATTGTGCCCGTCGTCGGCTTCAAGCTCAGCCTCCTTGAAAATTTGGTGCTTTATCATGCTTTGGCGCTCAAGCTCGAATAAAATGCTGTCGCCGTACTCCTTAAGTATGCTCTGCGGGGTGTGCAGGCTTGAAAGCTCAAAGCGCTCGCATATTTTTACCTCCATAGAAAAAAAAGGCCGTATCTGACGCTTTATTTCGTTCTCCGCATAAACAATCACGCCGCGCCCGACAAGCCTTTTGAATCTTATATGTATTTTAACGGAGGTTCTCGCCGAATTCATGGTCATATGGGTAATTACCGCGTCGGCAAAGATACCGCTTACGTCCTTTTTGAGCTCCAGAGTCGGAAATACCTCAAAAAAAGTTTTTTCGTCCATTTAAATCATTCCCTCCAGTTGTCAAGCTCCTCCTTAAGAACCGCAAGCAGTTGATTTTCGGGTATTTTTCTGACGATTTCGCCCTTTTTGATAAGAAGCCCCTCTCCGTCGCCTCCCGCTATGCCTATGTCCGCCTCTCTTGCCTCTCCCGGTCCGTTGACCGCGCAGCCCATCACCGCGACCTTTATGTCCAAATCGTAGCCGCGCGCCAGCTCCTCGACCTGCGCGGCAAGCGAAATCAAATCTATGCGCGTTCTTCCGCAGGTGGGACACGATACAACCGTAATCCCGCCCTTTCTCAAGCCCAAGGTCTTAAGAATCAGCTTGGCGGAGCGGATTTCCTCAACAGGCTCCCCCGTCAGCGAAACACGGATCGTATCTCCTATCCCCTGTCCGAGTATCAGCCCCAGTCCGACCGCCGACTTTATATTTCCCGAATAAACCGTTCCCGCCTCCGTGATTCCGACGTGCAGAGGGTAAGAGCACCGCTTGGCGATAAGCTCGTGCGCCCTGACGCAGGTCATAACGTCGGAGGACTTTATGCTTACCACAATATTGTCATAGCCCGCCTCCTCAATAATGCGCGCCTTATCGAGCGCGCTTTCGACAAGCCCTTCCGCCGTAACGCCGCCGTACTTGGCGATCAGCTCCCTTTCGAGCGAGCCGCTGTTTACGCCCACGCGTATGGGGATCCCCCTCTCCCTTGCGCAGTCCGCGACCGCCTTTATTTTATCGCGGCCGCCTATGTTGCCGGGGTTTATTCTTATTTTGTCCGCGCCGTTTTCCATGGCGAGCAGAGCCATTTTATAGTCGAAATGTATATCGGCAACCAAAGGGATATGAATGCTTTTTTTGATTACCGAAAAAGCTCTTGCCGCCTCTGCGTTGGGAACCGTGGCGCGCACAATATCGCAGCCCGCCTCCTCAAGCGCGAGGATCTGCCCGATTGTCGCGTCCGTATCCTCGGTACGCGTATTTGTCATGGACTGAATCAAAATGGGATTGCCGCCGCCTATAAGTCTGCCGCCTATGCTCACAGTCTTGGTATGCTCTCTGAACATTCCTTCCTCCGTTAGAAAAGCTTTCTTATATCGTTAAACAGTATTACAACCATTAAAATCATCAGCAGCACAATGCCGACAAAATGCACCATGCCCTCCTTTTCTCTGGGAACGGGCTTTTTTCTGATTGCCTCGAGTATGAGAAAAATAAGCCTTCCGCCGTCAAGCGCGGGTATCGGCAGCAGATTCATAACTCCGAGGTTGGCGCTTATCATGGTTCCCCAGTTGGCGAGGTTTATAAATACCCACAAAAATCCGTCGCTGCTGCTTTCCTCAACGACATTGCCTATCGCGCTCACGATTCCCACGGGTCCCGACACGTCGTTGACAGACGCTTTTCCCGTAAAAAGAAGCTTAAAGCTTTTGAACACCGCCTTCATCCAGTAGCCCGTATATTTTGCCGAATAGCCGAGCGTCTTGGCGGGTCCGCATTTTTGGTACGCGTTCGCCATGGACATACCTATGTCGTAATATTCCTGATGAGTTTTCTCTGGCTCGAATTTAAAATCAAGCCGTTCGCCGTCCCTGTCAACCGTAACCGTAATTTCGCCGCCCTCGTGCTCCACAAGAAACCCGGTTATATCGTCGGACGTTTTCATCTCCTTATCGTCAATACTGAGAATCAGATCCCCCGCCTTAAGCCCCGCGCGCTCCGCGGGAGTGTCCTTGCTCACCGAATTAAGCGACGGCTCCTCGGCGTTGATCGTAACGCCCATCAAATATCTGTCCCTGCTCACATATTCGGGTACAAGCCGCGTAGTATATTTCTGTCCGTCCCGCACATATGTGATGTTCATTACCGTTCCCGGATTCTCCATTAAATAAAGGCTGTAATCGCCGTAGAAATTGACGTTCTGCTTGTTGACCTTTACAATTCGGTCGCCCGCCATAAGCCCTGCCTCGGCTGCGGGCGAGCCGTCGGTCACGTTGTAAATAATGCACGCGTCGTAGCCTATCGTTCCTATAATCGAAACGGACAAAACAAAGGCAAGCAGAAAATTGGCGATGGGACCCGCCGCGATTATGGCGATTCTTTTCCACACGGAAACCGAATTAAAGGAGCCCTCTTTCATCTCGTCGCTGTCCTCGCCCAGCATTTGACAGGAGCCGCCGAAGGGAAAAAGCTTGATACTGTACATCGTTCCCCTGCGCTTGAATTTAAGGAGCCTCGGACCGAAGCCCAGCGAAAATTCCACTACGGCGACGCCGCTCGCCTTAGCGACGATAAAATGCCCAAGCTCATGAATTATAATGATAACGCTTAAAACAAGAAATGCCAAAACATATTTCATATTTCTACCTCAGCAGCTCGTAAACCGCTCTTTCCGTTTCCAATATCTGCTCCACATCGGGATTATCTGTATATTTTATGCACGACATTGCCCTCTCAATCATATCCGTTATCTCGAGAAAGCCTATGCCGCCCTCAAGAAAACGCGCCACCGCATATTCGTTGGCGGCGTTGAACACGGTCGGCATATTCCCGCCCCTTCTTCCCGCCTCGCAGGCAAGCGAAAGACCTCTGAAATTCACCGTATCGGGAGCCTCAAAGGTAATCCCCGCAAGGCGCGCAAAATCAAGGCGTTCGGTGTCCATAGGGCGTCTTTCGGGATAATAAAGCGCGTACTGTATGGGAAGCCTCATATCGGGACAGCCGAGCTGCGCGATTATGCTCCCGTCAACAAACTGCACCATCGAATGTATTACGCTCTGCGGCTGGACCACGACCTGAACGTCGTCAATATCCACGCCGAAAAGCCACCTTGCCTCCATAACCTCCAGCCCTTTGTTTACCATTGTAGCGGAGTCAACCGTTATTTTGCGCCCCATGGACCAGTTGGGGTGCTTTAGGGCGTCCTCAACTCCGACATTTTTCATCTGCGCTCTTGTCATGCCCCTAAAGGGACCTCCCGACGCGGTGAGGAGAATTTTTTCGACCGTATCGGGATCCTCGCCGTTTAGGGCTTGGAAAATCGCGCTGTGTTCGCTGTCCACGGGCAGTATCCGAACATTGTGCTTCTTGGCAAGCGGCATTATTATATGTCCCGCGGTCACAAGGGTTTCCTTATTGGCAAGCGCGACGTCGTGTCCCGTCCTTATGGCTTCAACGGTGGGAACGATTCCCAACATTCCGACGACTGCCGTCACCACAATTTGGGCTTCCTTTGCAGTCGCGGCGCGCACAAGCCCCTCCGCCCCGCAGCATATTTCATAGCTCAAATCCGAGGTCAGAAGCCTTAATGCCGATATGTCCTTTTCGTTGGCAACGCAAACAAGCTTTGGCGAAAACTCCCTGATTTGTTTGGCCAAAGCGTCTATGTTCCGTCCCGCGGCAAGCGCGGCGACCTTTATATCGTTATTTTTTCTCACAACGTCAAGCGTCTGCGTCCCTATCGAGCCGGTAGAGCCTAAAACGGATATTTTTTTCATATATTTTCACCAATATCACTGTATGACGTGCATAAGCAGACCGCCCACAATATATACCACGGGGGCGACGAATATCATGCTGTCGAAGCGGTCCAGTATACCGCCGTGTCCCGGAATCAGATTGCTGTAATCCTTAACGTCGAAATTGCGCTTTATCGCCGACGCCGCCAGATCCCCGAATATCGAGATGAACGCGCCCGCCGCGCTTGTCACGGCAAACGCCGCCTGCGCCTTGACATGGAGACAGTTACTCAGAACGATTCCGTATATAAGTCCCATAAGCGTCGCCCCGACAACCCCGCCTATCGCGCCCTCGACGGACTTTTTGGGGCTTAAATGCGGGACAAGCTTATGCTTCCCAAGCGTTACGCCCGTAAAATACGCGAAAGTATCGGCAAGCCACGAGCATACGAACAGCAAAATAAAAAGATAAACTCCGTAATTCGGAAGTATTCTTATTTTGTACAAAAAGGAAAGCGGCACTGCCACATAAAAAATCCCAAGCAGCGCAAACGCCGCCTGATTGGCTTTCTTGGTCTTGAAGGAGCAGACATAGGCGAACATAATAAGCACCGCGCAGCCCACGCAGTAATACTGCATATATTCCATAATGTCAAACCACAGCATTGCGTAGTACACCGCCGCGAGAAGATACCCCGTTATTCCCAACGCGCTCTTATGAATATCAACGACTCTGTATAATTCAAACATTCCCAGGCACGTGATCGCAAGCGAAAGAATAAACATGGTAATTCCGCCGCCCGCAACTGCGCCCGCAAGAATCAAAAACAGCACTGCCCCACTTATAATTCTGGTACGCATATTATTCCTCCCCCGCTCCCCCGAAGCGTCTGTCTCTTTTATTATATCTCTCGACTGCTTCGATTAAACGGTTTTTGTTAAAATCGGGCCAAAGTATCTCGGGGAAGTCAAGCTCCGAGTATGCGCTCTGCCACATAAGGAAATTGGAAAGCCTCTTTTCTCCGCTGGTCCTTATGATCAGGTCGGGGTCGGGAACTCCCGCGGTATCGAGATAGCTCTCAAACAGCTCCTCGTCAACGGAATCGGGGCTAAGCGCGTTATTCTTAACGTCCTGCGCAAGCCGTCTTACGGCACGGACGATTTCGTCCCTGCCGCCGTAATTGAGCGCCACCTGGAAAACAAGCCCCGTATTGTCCGCTGAGGCTCTTTCCAAATCGTCGATACTCTTTACAATATCCTCGTCAAGACGCTCTCTTTTGCCGAGGATCCTGACCTTCATATTATTCTTGTCAGCTCTTTTGATACAATCCTTAAGATAGCTGCGCAGAATTTTCATCAGACCGTCAACCTCCTTGGCGGAGCGTTTCCAGTTCTCTGTGGAAAAAACATAAACCGTAAGATATTTTATGCCTATGTCGTCGGCGTCGTCGCAAATCTGCTCCAAAACCCTGCTGCCCTGCAAATGCCCGAAATTACGGGGCATATGCTTTTTCTTAGCCCAGCGTCCGTTGCCGTCGAGGATAATCCCGACGTGCTCGGGTACGTCAAGACCAAGCTTTTCGTTATATATATCCATATAATAACCCGCAAACGGCAAGCCCGTCGCTATACCGTCATTATTTCCTTAGTCTTATTATCTACAATGCCGTCAATCTCGGCGATAAATTTATCGGTGAGCTTCTGAATCTCGTTTTCAAGGTTCTTTACCTCGTCCTCCGACATATCGTTCGCCTTGCTGTTCTTCTTGACGGTATCGTTGGCGTCGCGCCTTATGTTGCGCACCGCAATTTTGGCGTTTTCACCCTTTTTCTTTATATCCTTCACCATTTCCTTACGTCTGTCCTCGGTAAGCTCGGGGAAAACAAGACGTATCGTCTTGCCGTCGTTGGTGGGCGTAAGTCCCAAATCCGAGGTAAGCACCGCCTTTTCAATATCCTTTACAAGAGAAGCCTCCCACGGCTGAATCAGTATCATTCTCGCCTCGGGCACCGATATGTTCGCCACCTGCTGAAGCGGAGTGGGACTTCCGTAATAATCCACCGTAAGCTTATCGAGAATATGGGGATTGGCTCTTCCCGCCCTTATGGTCATAAAGTCGGCGGACAGCGCCTCACAAGTCTTGCTCATTTTTTCCTCAAAAGTCTTAATCTCTTCGTTCATAATCTGCCTCCGTTAAAACCAACTCCCGCAAGGCGCAGAGCGCCCGACGGGATCCTGATTAATTTATACCGTAACCGTCGTACCGTTAAAATTGCCGTTATACGCGTTCACTATGCTGTCGCTCCCGTCAAGCCCGAATACCACCAACGGGATTTTATTTTCCATGCACATAACGGACGCGGTCATATCCATGACCGCAAGCTTTTTGTCAACTACCTCCTCGATGGATATTTTATCGTACTTAACCGCGTTCGGATTGAGCTTCGGGTCGCTGTCGTACACTCCGTCGCTTGTCTTGAGCAGATAAATAGCGTCCGCGTCCATCTCCGCGGCGCGCAGGACGATCCCCGTGTCCGTGGAAAAATACGGGTGCCCCGTTCCTCCCGCGAAAAATACGACCATGCCCCTGCCGAAATATTTATTCGCCCTGTCCTTTGAAAACAGCTTCGTCATCGAGCCGCATTCAAACGGGGTAAGAATAGCGGTTTCAAGACCAGCGCTTCTGAACATTTCAGAAACGTAAATACAGTTCATCACCGTAGCGAGCATTCCTATTTGGTCCGCCTTGGTCCTGTCCATATTGCCGCTTGTGCGGCCCCTCCAAAAATTGCCTCCGCCGATTACGATTCCTATCTGCGCGCCGCAGTCGTGTATCCTCTTAACCTGACGCGCGATTCCGAGCACCGTCTCCTCGTCAAAGCCCGTATGCCTTTCTCCCGCCAACGCCTCGCCGCTTAATTTCAGAAAAATCCTTTTCTCTTTCATTCCGCTGTCTCCCGTTACGCTTCACCGAAAAACTTCTTGGGGCTGTTGTCGGAATAGCACTGCGAGCAGTAGCCCTCGATTACCGCGCCGTTGTTGATCTGCACGAGCTTTGACTTTATGTTGCCCATGACTATCGCCGTCGTATCGACAATGACGGGTCCCTGAACGTCTATATCTCCCTTTATCGCTCCCGCAATAACCGCGGAGGTCGCCACAAGGTTGCCTATGATTACGGAACCGCTGCCGATTTTGGCGGGACCGTTGCAGGTAATATCTCCCGTTATATCCGCCTTATCGGAAAAGAAATCGGCGGACGCGGAATTGCCCTTTATCGTTCCGCTTACGACAAGCTTTCCCTTGCAGGTCACATTTCCCTCAACCTTTCCGAGAAGCTCTATCGAGCCTGCGGAATTAATATCGCCCTTAATCGAAAGTCCGGGCGTTATAATGGCGGTTTCGTCGCTTACCTCGTCCTCGGGCTCCTCAGCCTCCTCGGGCGAAGCCTGTACGGAAGCCTCCTTCTCAATGCGCTCCTCCGCGGCGGACCTTGCCGCCGTTTTCTTGGACTGCTTGGGCGACGGCGCTTCCTCGGGAGCCGCCTCCTGCTCTACGCTCTGCGCAAGCATTCTCGAAAGCGAAGCCTCAAGATCCGCGTCCGTTACCTCGGTTTCCTCCTCGTTAAGCGTATTGACCATCGCATCGTCTGCGGGAAGCTCCTGCGCCTTTGCGCTGTCCGCAGTTCCCGCAAGCTTTGAGGCGTCGTCCGAAAGCTCGTTTACCGCCTGCGACAAATCCTCCTTAAAATCCTTAAAAAATCCCATTTTATAAATTCCTCCTGTTATTTTACATTATGGTGAACAGGCGCAGTATCATACGTAATCGGTAATATTAACGCATTCATAGCCTGTAAGCTTTCTATAATCCTCGGAACCGCCTCAAAGGTGCTCATCTTATATGTCGAATCGTGCATAAGCACAACGGAAACATCGTTATTCGCGATACCGCTCATAACGTTATCGTAAACCTGCGCCGCCGTCAGTCCGTCCGAGCCGTCCCCCGACGACACGTTCCAGTCGTAATACACAAGATTATTCTCATTCAGATAATCTATGTAATCGGAGATGGGAAGCTTCGCCTTGGAATTGCTCGAGCCGCCCGGAAAGCGGAATATGTATGAGGACGTTCCCGTCACATCATAAATATACTGCTGCAACGTAGCTATCTCCTCGCCAAAGGTATCGAGATTCCTGTAAACGTGCTCGTATTCATGAGTATATGTATGCATGGCGAGGGTATGCCCCTCCTCCACCATTCTTTTAAGCTGATCCTCAAAGCCCGTATGCCCGTTTATAAAAAAAGTAGCCTTAACTCCCGCCGCGTCCAGCGCGTCCAAAAGATTGACGGTATTGCCGCACGGTCCGTCGTCAAAGGTAAGGTATACCACCTTGCGCCCCTGCGCCAAAGCCTCGTCAACAAGCGCCTGCTGACCGTCGGGCTTAACCTGCTCCGCCGTCGTTTCCCGCTCGAAGTTCGTCGTCTGCTCCGCAGTCGGCGCTTCGGTCGCCGCATTCTGCGGCTGCGTCATTTCCTCCTGCGTGCCGCCCTCGGGCTTTGTCGGGCTGTCCGCCTTATTGGGCGTGTTGACGTTCTCGGATATTGCGGGAGTTTCCTCGGGATAATCGCTATCTCTTGTCCCGTCCGTACTGTCCGCCGTCCGCAGTCCCTCCACAGCCGCCCGAAGATCCTTTATTTCCTTATGCATGCTGCTCATTCTGAAAAACAGTATAACGCACAGGATTGTAGGCAGAATAATAATAAAAACAATCGTTATGACTATAATCCGTTTATAAAGCTTAACTCTGCACTTTCGCTGCGCATTCTCATTTGTTCCTTCACCACTCATATATCCCAATCCCTTTGTTGTCGGTACCTTACAGAGTAACGCCAAGTTTCCCTATGAATTGTAACACAGATTCGGCAGGAATAAAAGAAAATAATTCAAATTTCCGATTTTTTATATTTTTTTTAGAATTATTTCATATTTTTTCTATTGTATTTTCCCCACGACTTGATAAAATATGAAGCAGACAAATAGGAGATTCAGCGATAAAAGGAGAAAACAATGCTTCAATTAAAAAACATAACCAAAAATTATGTCGCGGGCGATACCGAGGTGCGCGCCCTTAAGGGCGTGAGCATCGAGTTCCGCGAAAGCGAGTTCGTATCCATACTCGGACCCTCGGGCTGCGGCAAAACAACCATGCTTAATATAATCGGAGGTCTTGACCGCTATACGGACGGCGACTTGATCATAGGAGGACGCTCCACCAAGGAATTTCGCGATAAGGACTGGGATTCCTACCGCAACCACAAAATCGGCTTTGTATTCCAAAATTACAACCTAATTCCCCATCAGACCGTTCTTTCCAACGTTGAGCTTGCGCTCACGCTTTCCGGCGTGTCCAAGTCCGAACGCCGCCTCCGCGCCGCGGAGGCTCTCGAAAAGGTGGGCTTGGGCGACCAGCTTCACAAGAAGCCGAACCAGATGTCGGGCGGACAGATGCAGCGCGTTGCCATTGCCAGAGCGCTCGTAAACGATCCCGATATTATACTCGCCGACGAGCCGACGGGCGCGCTCGACTCCGAAACAAGCGTACAGATTATGGACATACTTAAGGATATTTCCGACGAAAAGCTTATAATAATGGTTACCCATAACGGCGATTTGGCGGAAAAATACTCCTCCCGCATTATCAGGCTTTTGGACGGCAAAATAACGGGCGACAGCGATCCGTTCGATTCTTCAAGCGAGCGAGCGCCCGCTGCCGATAAGTCCGTCAAACGCGGCAAAAAAGCGGGCGGTAAGGTGTCCATGTCCTTTTTCACCGCCCTGTCGCTAAGCTTCAAGAACCTTCTCACCAAAAAGGGGCGCACCTTCCTCACCTCCTTTGCGGGAAGCATCGGAATTATAGGAATCGCGCTTATACTCTCGCTGTCGAACGGCTTCCAGTCATACATAGACAGGGTTCAGGAGGACACCATTTCCACATATCCCATTACCATAGAGGACGAAATGATGGATCTGACGAGCCTTATGGAAACCATGCTCGGCAAAATCGAAAACGAGACCGAGCACGAGCCGGGCAAAATATACACCAACTCCATTCTCGGCGAAATGATCAACAGCATGATGTCCGAGGTCAAGACCAACAGCCTCGGCGAGCTTAAGGCTTATTTCGAGAGCGACGAATGCAATATTCATGATTTTACCACCGATATTCAGTACGGCTACGACGTGGACCTTAACATTTATTCGGCGGATACCTCAAACGGAATCATGAAAGTTAATCCCAGCACGCTTTTTGACGACATACTCGGCGTTTCCGGCGAAAGCGGCTATTCCGCCATGATGTCCACATACAGCAATTCCGATATGTGGATCCAGATGATTGACAATCAAGAGCTTCTCGATTCACAGTATGACGTTTTGGCGGGGCGCTGGCCACAAAATTACAACGAAGTGGTTCTTGTCACAAACGACAAGACCATCACGGACGTGACGCTCTACGCGCTTGGTCTTAAGGACGCTTCGGAGCTTGACAACATTATTTTGCAGCTCGGCAGCGGAAATAAAATTGAGTCTGAGGAAACCAGCTACACCTATGACGAGCTGTTAAACCTTACCTTTAAGCTCGTTCTGTCAAGCGATTACTACGAATATGACGGCGACAGCAAAAGATGGAACGACCGCAGCTCAAACGACGACTATGTAAAGGAGCTTATTTCGGACGGCACGGAAATTAAGATTGTCGGGATCATCGAGCCAAAGGAGGACGCGGTCGCCACCTCCATCACAGGCTCCATAGGCTACACAAAGGCGCTTACGGAATATGTGATCGACTGCACGTCCAAAGCCGAAATCGTAAAGGAACAGCTTGAAAACGAGGACACGGACGTGTTTACGGGACTTCCCTTTGCCGACAATTCCGAGGAAATCGAGAAAATCACAATCGACGACGTGTACGCCTACATCGCTACTCTCCCCGAGGAACAGCAGCAGGCTATGCAGCTTTACCTCAAAATGATGACGGAGGAGCAGATTGTCGAAATGTTCAAAAGCCAGTTGCAAACCGCCTCGGCTTCAACCCTAAAGGGCAATCTGACCAAGCTTGGCTTCGCGGATACCGATACTCCCGCCTCGATCAACATTTACGCAAAGGATTTCAACGCTAAGGACGAAATTACAGCCATAATCGAGAACTACAATCAGAAGGTGGCAGACGAGGGACACGACAGCCTCACTATAACCTATACCGACTACATAGGGCTTATGATGTCGTCGATAAGCACGATTATCAATACGATTTCCTATGTGCTTATCGCCTTTGTTTCAATCTCGTTGGTGGTTTCATCAATAATGATAGGCATTATCACCTATATCTCGGTATTGGAGCGCACGAAAGAAATCGGTATCCTCCGAAGCATCGGCGCGTCAAAGCACGACGTATCAAGGGTATTCAATGCCGAAACAATGATTATCGGTCTTGTCTCGGGCTCTCTCGGAATACTGATTACGGTTCTTCTTGATATACCTATAAATATCATAATAAAGAGCCTCACCAAGATTCCCAACGTGGCGGCGCTGCCGTGGCAGGGCGCGCTTATCCTCATCGCGATAAGCGTAATGCTGACGCTGATTGCAGGACTTATTCCCGCGAAGGTCGCTTCAAGGAAGGATCCCGTTATAGCCCTGAGAACCGAATAATAAAAGCGCCGTTTTGATCTTTGCACACACGAACCGCGCCGTCCGTAAACGGACAGGCGCGGTTTTTTAGAAGCGGTTCGGCTTACTGTCTTTTCCCCGTTTTTATAAATTCAATCAGCTTCTCTGTATCGTCAAAGTCGTCGTAATCCCCATTAATGCCCTCTCTGTGGTAGACTACTCCGTTTTTTTCGTTGCGCTCCAAGCAGTCGAGCAGCGCGTCCGTTCCGTAGCGTTTCGCAAAAAGCATGAAGCCGTAGGGCTTTATTTTTGAGAGAAGTCCCTTTTGGCAGTCCTCGCCGCACTCATAGCATTTGACAAGGCTCTTTTCCGTCAAACATTTCAGATTCTCGCAATTCTGCTTATCGGGACACTCTCCCGAATTGCAGCCGTTGCAGTGCGAGTTTTCCGAGCACAGACAGCAGGCAAGACCGCAGCCGCCGATACCCAATTCACGTTTCATATGTACGCCTCCGTTCCTTAAATTCCCAGTATTTTTTCCGAAGCCTCATCGCCCTCGATATTTTCCACCGAGGAGAGCTTTCTGTTTATGGCGTTCGTGCGTGTTCCGATAAGCTCTTCAAGGTCGCTGTCCGCGCCTCGCAGACGCTTCTGAATGCTTTTAAGACCAGCTTCAAATTTGCCGAATTCCGCCTTGGCAGCCTTAAGTATCTCCCAAACCTGCCCGCTCTTTTTTTGAATTGCGAGCGTGGCAAAGCCCATACGCAGGCTGTTCAGCATTGCAGCCATTGTAGAGGGTCCCGCGATATTTATTTTGTAATCGCGCTGTAAAAGCTCGATAAGCCCCATATTCACGACCTCGGCGTACAGTCCCTCAAACGGCAGGAACATTATCGCGAAATTTGTCGTGTAGGGCACCTTAATATATTTCTCGCCGATGCTTTTTGCGCACCGCTTTATCTCGTCGGAAAGAGCCTTTTGCGCCGCCTTGACCGCTTCGAGATTGCCCGTTTCGTATGCCCTTTGAAGCGACGCGTAGGTATCTCCCGGAAATTTTGAGTCTATCGGCAGCCAAATTCCCTCGTCGTTAGGTCCGGGAAGCTTTACGGCAAAATCCACGCGCTCCGAGCCGCCGGGCTCCGTCTGAACCTGCTCGCCGTACTGCTCATGCGCCAGTATCTCCTCAAGAATTGCGCCAAGCTGTATCTCTCCGAGAATGCCGCGCGTCTTAACGTTTGAAAGAACGTTCTTCAAATCGGTTACTCCGCTTGCGACGTTCTTCATCTCGCCCAAGCCCTCGTAAACCTCCTTAAGGCGCAGGTTCACGGTTTCAAAGGATTTGCTTATTCTATCGTCAAGCGTTTTTTGCAGCTTTTCGTTTACCGCGTCGTTGATTTTGTCGAGGCTTTCCCGGTTCTCGCGGCGCAGCTTTTCGTAATTCTCGGTGACCGCTCTGTTGATTCTCTCGAGGCTCTCGCCGTTTTCGCGGCGCAGCTCCCTCATTTCGCCCTCGATTTTCGCGAGGCTCTCCGACAGCGCCTTTTGCTGGCGCTCCTGCGCCTCGCGCATATCTCGTCCGATCCTGTCCGTCTGATTAAGCGCCGCCTCGCTCATACGCGATATTTGCTCGGCGACATCTCGGTTATCCTCACGTCTTGTCCTGCCGCTCTGCTCCAGCAGATTTCTTATCTCATTCAAGGCTTTGCCGTCCGAGCTTACGAACAGCTTTATAAGAACCGCGATCAAAAGCGCGATTATAACAGCGCAGCAAATTAAAATTATTGTATCCATAAAATATCTCCGTCAGTATTTTTATTTTTCAAAATCCCGCGAATGCTTTTTAAAAAATTCGCAGTACGCTACGACATTCGGCAGCTCGGTCCATTTTTTAACGTCAACGGGATTCTCGTCCAAATCGTATATTTTCGCGCCCCTCAAGGAAAGTATAAAGGGCGAATGCGTGGCGATGATAAGCTGACAGCCGAAAAATCTCACGCTGTTTTCAAGGAACTCCAAAAGCTCCATCTGCTTTGCGGGGGAGAGGCTGTTTTCCGGCTCGTCCAAAAGATACAGCGCGTTTTCCTTGATTTTATCCGCAAAATAAATCAAGGCGCTCTCGCCGTTTGAATGCTCCCTCACATTGTCCATGAGATTTTCCCGTATGTACCTCGACTGCGTTTTGCTTCTTGCGGCAGTAACCTTTTTAAGCTGCTCGTAGTCGTCAAGCGACCTGAAGCGGAATTTGGAATATTTGGCGTCCGTATACTCCTCAAAAAGCTCGCCGCGCTTTCTGTCGAGGCCCTCGTTGAGCGCGCGGAGATCCAGCATAAAATCGAATACGTCGTCGCTTGTGATTATCCTGCTTTCGGGCGGAATCGGGCTTCTTGTCTCATAATCGCACAAATCGGTATATTTTTCCATAAAGGCGCTTCTGTTAAAAAGCGCGCCCCGCTCTGTTTTAAGCTTTTCGGCAATCACGTTTAGCGCCGTGCTTTTGCCCGAGCCGTTATCTCCGTACAATATCGTTATCGGTTCAAAATCAATGACCGAAAAAGCGTTTCGCGACAAAATCCCGAAGGGATAAAAGGAGTCGTGACAGGTTCTTTTTTCACCGAAATAAACGTTGTATTCCGTTTCCTTATCGGGAAAGGAAAATCGGGATAAATATATCATTATGTCCTCCGCGCGGCGCCACGCCGCAATATAAGCTGCGCGCACGGCGCATAAAAAGCCCGAGGACTTTCGCCGCCCGCCATGCGTTAAGGCGGCAAAGGAAAGCCCTCGGGCACCAAGCTCTACACGGGATACGCTCCGTCCTTAGCCTCGGACGGGTCGATTTTGCTCTGCTGCGCCTCCCTGTACTTAAAGAAATCCGTCGCAACCTGAGGGAACAGCGCGTAAGAAAGCACGTCCTCGTCCTGCTGCTTCCACTGCTTCATTTCAGCCTCAAGCTTATCAAGCTCGGGCGAAAGCGTGTCCGCAAAACGGCATGTGATGGGCTTCTCGCCCGTCATATCGATCGCCCTCTGCTGAACCTCGGGATTAAAGGGCTTTACGGTCTTGCCGTACTTGCCGAGAAGCAAATCCTTGGATTCCTTGGTAAGGTTCTTGTAGCGTTCGCCGAGTACCACGTTGAGAACCGCCTGCGTGCCGACAATCTGGCTTGAGGGCGTTACAAGCGGCGGCTCGCCGAAGTCCTTGCGCACTCTCGGCACCTCCTCAAGCACCGCGTCGTACTTATCCTCCGCCTTCATCTCCTTAAGCTGTGAAACAAGGTTGCTGAGCATTCCGCCGGGCACCTGATAGAGAAGCGTCTTGATATTTACTCCCATAACCTTGGGGTCAAGGCGTCCGCTCTTGATCCATTCCTCCCTCATCGGTCTGAAATGGTCCGCGATTTCGGCAAGAAGATTTTGGTCGAAGCCCGGGTCGTAGGGAGTTCCCTCAAACGCCTTTGCCATAACCTCGGTAGCCGGCTGGCTTGTTCCCATGGAGAGCGGCGACATCGCCGTATCTATAATATCGCAGCCCGCCTCGACTGCCTTCATGTAGGTCATCGAAGCCACGCCCGAGGTGTAATGGGTATGAAGCTCAATCGGAAGCTTTGTGCCCGCCTTAAGAGCCTTTACGAGATTCGTCGCCTCATTGGGCACCAAAAGCCCCGCCATATCCTTTATGCAAATGGAATCCGCGCCCATCTCCTCTATCTCTCTCGCCATATTTTCCCAGTACTCGAGCGTATACGCGTCGCCGAGCGTATAGGAAAGGGCTACCTGCGCGTGTCCCTTCTCCTTGTTGGCAGCCTTGACAGCCGTCTGTAAATTGCGTATATCGTTAAGACAGTCGAAAATACGGATAATGTCTATCCCGTTGGCTATCGACTTCTGAACAAAATATTCCACAACGTCGTCCGCATAAGGACGGTAGCCGAGAATATTCTGCCCTCTGAAAAGCATTTGGAGCTTTGTTTTGCGGAAGCCGTCCTTGAGCTTTCTGAGTCTGTCCCAAGGGTCCTCCTTTAAAAATCTCAGACACGCGTCGAAGGTCGCCCCGCCCCAGCACTCGACGGCATTGTAGCCGACCTCGTCCATTTTGCCGATTATGGGCAGCATCTGCTCTGTCGTCATTCTTGTTGCGATCAACGACTGGTGGGCGTCACGCAATATTGTTTCGGTTATTTTAACCGGTTTTTTTTCATTAACATCTGCCATAATTAATCCTCCTGATATTCCCGCAAGCCGCGCAAACGGGCTTTTTAATATATTAAACGCCTACTCCGAAAATCGCCATAAAGGTCCCCGCGACCACTGCCGTTCCTATAACGCCCGCCACGTTAGGTCCCATGGCGTGCATAAGAAGGAAATTGGTGGGGTCGGTTTCCGCGCCTACCTTTTGAGAAACACGCGCCGCCATCGGCACCGCGGATACTCCCGCCGAGCCGATAAGAGGATTTACCTTTCCGTGCGTCACCTTGCACATTATCTTGCCGAAAAGGACTCCCGCCGCCGTTCCCACGGCAAACGCCACAAGTCCGAGCGCAACGATTTTAAGCGTGCTGACATTCAGGAAATTGGCTGCGCTGGTGGTCGCCCCGACAGAGGTTCCGAGCAGTATTACCACGATATACATAAGCGCGTTCGACGCCGTTTCGGAAAGCTGCTTTACCACTCCCGATTCCCTGAAAAGATTGCCTAACATAAGCATTCCCACAAGCGGCGCGGTGGTGGGCAGAATAAGCACAACCACAATCGTCACCACGACGGGGAAAAGGATTTTTTCAAGCTTGGAAACAGGTCTGAGCTGCTCCATTTTGATCGCGCGCTCCTTTTTTGTCGTAAGGAGACGCATAATCGGCGGCTGGATAATCGGAACAAGCGACATATACGAGTACGCAGCCACCGCGATGGGTCCCATAAGGTTGGTCTGTCCGAGCTTGCCCGCCAAAAAGATCGACGTGGGACCGTCGGCTCCGCCTATAATTGAAATGGCAGCCGCCGCCTTGCCGTTGAAGCCCATAAGGATTGCGAGAAAATATGCGCTGAAAATACCGATCTGCGCCGCCGCGCCCAAAAGAAAGCTCTTGGGATTGGCAATCAGCGGACCGAAATCCGTCATTGCCCCGACGCCGAGGAAAATAAGCGACGGAAGAATGCTCCACTCGTCAAGCAGGTAAAAATAATGGAAAAGCCCCGCCGCGGCGTTCCCCGCCGCCTTTGCGTCCGAAATCGACTGCATTATGTCGGGAAAAAGATTGACAAGCAGCATACCGAACGAAATCGGGACGAGCAGGAGCGGCTCGAAGCCCTTTCCTATCGCCAGATATAAAAACACCAGCGCCACCAAAATCATAACGTAATTGCCCCATTCGAGGTTCATAAAGCCCGTTTGGTCGAGCAGGTTCTGCAATGTATCAAGAATCATTTTGATACCTCCGATGTTAGTTTAATGTCGCCAGTGTTTCGCCCGATTCAACGGAGCTTCCGACCGCAACATTAATGCCCGCAACCGTTCCGTCCTCAGGCGCAACGATGTCGTTTTCCATTTTCATTGCCTCAAGCACAAGTATTACCTGTCCCCTGGTAACCTTATCGCCGGGATTTGCCTTAACGGCGACAATTTTTCCGGGCATGGGAGCGTTGACCTTTATGCTTCCTGCGGCTCCCGAAGCCTTAGGCGCTTCAGCCTTGGGGGCGGGCGCTTTCCTCGGCGCTGCCTTGGGCGCCGTCTGCGCAGCCGCCGCGCCCGAGGAGGCTCCCTCCTCAACCGTTACGTCATATACGTTTCCGTTGACCGTGATAGTATAATTTTTCATTTTATAATCCTCCTGTTATCTTCTAATCTTTTTTATTGACCTGACCACAAAGCTGTCCTCGGAAGCTCCCGACGCAGCCGCGATCGCAGACGAAATCACCGCTACAAGCTCAAGCTCGTCCGCAAGAATAAGCTCCTCCTCCCTGATTTCGAGCCGGGAAACGGTATTGTCAACCGCCTCGGAGGCTATGGCGCTATCCGCCTTTTTGGCTTGCTTTTTCATGGCGATTTTCTGCTCCGCCTTCGGTATGAACCGAAAAAGGCTTATAACCAAAGAAATGAAAATCAGCACGCAGAAAACCACCGCTATGCATACAAGGGAATTAAGTCCGGCGTCCGCCAGCTTATGTCCCAATGTTTCCAACACTATCATATATTCACCTCGCTAAACCGTTGCGTGCTTTCTGTCGGCTGACGGCGTTTTTTTGGAATACAGCATTTCAAAAGCGCCTATGACATATTTACGGGTGTCCTCAGGCTCTATTATGGAATCCACGTAGCCTCTCTTGGCGGCAGATACCGCGCTGTCCTGAAGCGCCTCGTACTCGGCTGCCTTTTCGTCAATCAGCTCAGGGCTATCGGCGTACATTATTTTGGCTGCGATTCGCGCGTCCATCATTCCGATTGAAGCCCCGCGCCACGCGTAGGTAACGTCCGCGCCTATCGCCTTTGAATTCATTGCGACGTAAGCGCTGCCGTACGCCTCTCCGACAATAACGTTGACCTTCGGAACCGTGGCGCTCGCAAAGGCGTGGGTAAGCTTCGCCGCAGCCTTTGAAATCGAGCGTTCCGACGCAACCGCAGCGTCAAAGCCTTTCACGTCGGTAAGCGTCAGCACGGGTATTCCGAAGGCGTCGCAGAAATTAACAAATTCCGCCGCCTTATAGCACGCTCCCGTCGTAAGAGTCTTGTCAAAGGACTGCTCGGCGCCGTTTTCTCCGAAAAGCTCCGACCTGTTGGCGACGGCTCCGACCGTCGCTCCGTTAAGCTTGATAAAGCCCGTTACAAGCTCCTTGGCAAAATTCTTTCTTGTTTCCACAAAAATATTATTATCCGATAAGGAGGAAAGCATATAAGCGGGGTCCGCCTTCATATCGCCAAGCCCCTCGCAAAGCCTGTTGAGGTCGTCGGCGCAGTCCGAAAGCGCCTCGTCCCCGTTATTGGACGGGAGTACCGAAAGAAGCTGCCTTATCCCGTCAAAAATCGAAGCCTCGTCTCCCACGAAATCGACGATTCCCGCCTGCTCCGACTGGAAAGCCGCGGACGCGGTGTTAAGCTCCTTATTGCCCGCCAGGGTGTTGGGGCTGTTTACAAAAAGCCTTGCGTTTTTCTCCTCCATAAAGGTGAAGTCGGTAAGGGAGGGCATAAGCGCAAGTCCTCCTCCGCAGTTGCCGAAAACGGCGGTTATCTGCGGGATCACTCCCGAGCTTTCGCTCTGCTTGAGATAAATTTGACCGAACGCGTTGAGCGCGTCCGTCGCCTCCCGGAGCCTTAAGCCCGCGCAGTCGATTATGCCGATTATCGGGGCGCCCATTTTAAGCGCCATGTCATAAATACCAACTATTTTTTTTGCATGCATTTCGCCGATCGAACCGCCCAAAACCGCGGAATCCTGACTGTACACATACACAAGCCTTCCGTCAACGGTTCCGTAGCCCGTAATAACGCCGTCGGACGGAGTATTAATGTCAGCCAAATTAAAATCGGTGCTTCTCGCCGTAACAAGCCCTCCGATTTCAACAAAGCTGCAATCGTCGAGCAGGGCTTCTATTCTTCTGCCCGCCGACGTCTGTGTCGTAGTGCTCATATTTTAGACCTCCATATGATTAAATCGCAATTTTTACCAAGTATATTGTAATATTATAGCAAAAAATAATCAAGAGTAATTTGACAGTTTTTGCCAAAAAAAGCCCCCTTTCGGAGATGAAGCTTTAAGGCGGCTGCCCGCCAAAATCCGAGAGGGAGCTTATTTTATTGTTTAATGCTTAGCCGAGCACAACCACTACCTTCGTCTGCTCCGTCAGCATATCCTCGGAAAGCAGATTGCCGCTTACCGCCTCGCCGTTGACCGTCATAGATTTTACGCCGCTTTGGACATGGTTCGGGTTCTGCACGTCGATCGACACATGCCTTCCCCTGAAATTTTTTTCAATCTTGAAGCCGTCCCACTCGGCGGGAATCGAGGGACTGATAACAAGTCCGTCGGCATTGGGGCGCATACCGCAGATACCCTCCACGCAGCCGACCATAACCGTCGAGCCCGTGCCTGTGAGCCAATGCACATGGGAACGTCCCGCATAGGGCGAACGCGTCGATTCGGTAAACTGTCCGTGAACGTAAGGCTCGAGCACACGGGTCTCTGCCTTGTCGTTCATGCTTGCGGGCGACGACTCAAGGAAGTACTCAAACGCCCTGTCGCCTCTTCCGAGAAGCGACTCCGCGAGAATCGCCCAGCCCTGCGTCTGCGAGAAAATGCCGCCGTTCTCCTTGGTGTCGGGATTGAATATGTGCATAAGCGCGCCGTCAAAATAATGGTCCACATACGGCGGCTCCATAATTTTTACACCGTAGGGCGTGTTAAGGATTTCATGAACCTTGTCCATGGCGGTTATCGCCTGTTCCTCGGAAGCGAAGCCGGAAATAACCGACCACGACTGAGGGTTAAGCCACATGCTTGCCTCGGGATCCTTCCTTGCGCCCACGACCTCGCCGTTTTCTCTGTATCCTCGGATAAATCTGTCCTCGTCCCAGCACTCGGAAAGGCTCTTGCCAAGCTCGGGCTGAACCCTGTCAATGTACGCGGCGTACTCCGTGTCGTTTCTGTCCTGAGCGTATCCCTTGATTACGCTCATCGCGTAGTAGAGCTGGAAGGCGACAAAGGTCGATTCTCCCTTTTTGCCGAGCCTCAGGCAGTCGTTCCAGTCGGCGTAAAGTCCCGCGGGCATGGTATGCGCGCCGAGCCTTTCCATGGAGAAATTAATCGCCCTCTTAAGATGCTCGTAAACCGTGTCCTCGCCGCCGTTGGCGTAAACGATAACCTCGTCGAGGAACGCCTTGTTGCCGCTCTCTCCGATGTATTTGAATACGGTCGGGAAAAGCCAGAGCGCGTCGTCCGCTCTGTAACAGGGGTGACCCGTCTGCTTGGCGTAAAGCGAATTTTCGTCATTTTCGTCGGGGCAGGATTCGTGTCCCGCATTATGGTCGAACTTGACAAGCGGAAGTCCGCCGCCGTTGTCAACCTGCGCGGAAATCATAAAGCGGATCTTGTCCGCCGCAAGCTCGGGATTTATATGGATAATGCCCTGTATATCCTGCACCGTGTCCCTGTACCCGTAGCCGTTGCGCAGTCCGCAATATATGAGCGAGGCTGCCCTTGACCATATGAAGGTAATGAAGCACTGGTACGCGTTCCATACGTTGACCATATTGTTGAACTCGGGCGAGGGCGTGTCCACCTGAAAATTATTGAGCTGTCCGTGCCAGTAGTCGATAAGCTCCTTAAGCTCCTTATCCACCTGTCCCGCCGTTTTGTAGGAATCGAGAATCCCGTCCGCAGTCTTGGGATCCTTCTGTCCGAGCACGTAAATGAGCTCGGCGGTTTCTCCGGGGGCAAGCATAATATCCGACTGGAGCGCGCCGCAGCCGTTGGAGTTGTAATTGCACTTGTTGTCGCAGAAGCCTCTCTCGACGGCTATGGGATTGCCGTAATCCCTGTACGAGCCGATGAAGCTTGTAAGATCGCCGTTATAGGCGCTTACGGGCGCGCCGATAACTCCGAAGAAGCGCTCTCTGTGGTTGGAGCCGTTCTCGTCCTTGCCGCTGTTCTCGTTTATATGCTGAACGATTTTATTGCCCTCAAAGGAGGTTCTTGTGATAAAAAGCGTGTACTGTAAATTAACCTGATCCTGCTCGTAATTGTTTTCGTTGGTAAACTCAATAAAGCCGAAAAGCGAAAGCTTTCTGTAACGCTCGGAATTATTGGTGACCTTGGTCCTCCAAACCTCATAGGTTTTGTTAAGAGGCACATAATAGGTAAGCTCCGAATGAATGTCGGAATAGTCGGATTTTATTACGGTGTAGGCGGTTCCGTGATGGCACTCCGTTTTGTAGCTGTCAAGCGGCTTGCCCACGGGCTGCCATGTAGCCGACCAGTAATCGTTCGCGTCGTTATCCCTTATATACACATATCTTCCGGGCAGACCGATATTGGAATTGAAGCGGTACCTCGCGATACGTCCGTTCGCTCCGCTCTTTACAAAGCTGTATCCGCCTCCGTTGTTGGAAACGATTGCGCCGTACTCGGGCGAGCCGAGATAATTCGCCCACGGCGCGGGAGTATCGGGTCTTGTGATAACGTACTCCTTGTTGGTTAAGTCAAAAAAACCGTACTGCATTAAAATATGCTCCTTTTTTTATAATTTTGCCGCCCGCTCCCCGGGCGCAATCTAGGAATTATTTTAGCATATTATTTATGCGGATACCATATATTTTTATTTTTTTTTGCTTAAAGGCAGAAAATTTTCCATATTTTTTTAAGGAACCAAAAATAATCCCGCTTTGCCACGCTCTCCTTGGAAAGTATCGGAAAGGTTCTGAAGCATTCGCCGTTGAGATATATGTATACGGTCCCCACCTGCTCGTTCAAGCCGATCGGAGCCATAAGGCACTCCCTCAGCTCATAAATCACCTTGACGGATTCGTCCGCGCCGATCAGCATTTCCAAGGAAAACGGAATGTATGTGCCTATTTCCTCCTTGGTTCCGTCCGCGACGGGGACTGTTTTGTGCCGCTCCTCCGAGGCAAAAATTATCTCGGGGAAAAAATTGTCAATACCGTAATTCATCAGCTTTTTGGTGTCGCTCCACTTGTAATTTTTGTTCGGCGGCCAGCCGCTCGCAAGCACGACGGAAATAAAGGTTCTGCCCTCATGCTTTACCGCGCCGACAAAGCAGTAGCCCGCGCTGCCCGTAAAGCCCGTTTTAAGCCCCACCGCGCCGTTTACCATATCAAGAAAGCGGTCCGTGGTAGCCACGCTCACATTTCGTTTTCCGTTAAGCTCGCTGCACGAATAATTCCTTGTGGTGCAGATTTTGATTACGCTTTCGTTTTCGACCGCATACGCGGCTATTTTGGCAAGCTCGAACGCCGTCGTGGAATGCGCGCCCGCGTCGTCCTGCGCGTCAAGCCCGTTCGGCGTGATAAAATATGTGTCGGTGCAGCCCAGCTCCGCCGCTTTTTTGTTCATAAGCGAAGCAAATTCCGCGACATAGCCCCTGCTCTCCTCTGCGCTTCTTACCGCCGCGTCCCGCGCGTCCTGCGCTCCGTTTTTATGTACCTCGCCCACATATTCGGCAATCGCCGCAGCAACGTCGTTGTAGGATTTGAGCATCATCACATAGAGCAAATCTCCGAGTTTGTACTGCTCGCCCTTGAGCGCGTTAAGCTGCACGTCGGGCTGCGAGGCGGCGTATGGCGAAACCGTCACGGTAGCGTTCAAATCGGCGTTTTCGAGAGCAATCACCAAGGTCATTATCTTGGTCGTGCTCGCCATCGGCAAAACCTCGTTTTCGTTTTTACCGTATAAAATCCTGTTGTTGGAGCCGTCTATAAGCACCGCCGCGCGCGCGTACAGCTCAAGCTGCGCGTCCGCCGCCGTGTAAGACTGTGCGCCCGCCGCCCGAACGGACTGTCCGAAAAGCAGCAAAAGCGTCGGGCATATGACAATCAGAAGCTTTTTTATTTTCACGCCTTGCTCCGCAATTTTTTATTCAGTTAAATATATGTCGGTTTTGTCCGCGAAATTACTGCATTCGCTCACAACGTAAGCGGTTCGCGGTAAACAAAACCCAATAAAATACGGTATGATACGCTAAATAGCATAAATGTAATGGGCTTTTTCTTGTGAATCTCCCAAAAAATTGCTATGATAAGCCTGCCAAAAACAAAAGGAGGACTTGCATATGAGTTTAGGCGAAAAAATCAAAACAATGCGGCAGCAAGCCGCCCTTTCACAAGAGCAGCTTGCAGAAAGACTAAATGTATCAAGACAAGCGGTCACAAAATGGGAAACGGGAAAAGGTATTCCCGACATCGCGAATCTGATTGCTATCAGTGAAGAATTTGCTTTAAGCCTTGATGAATTGATTAAAGACGATACTGAAGTAAAAACAAAATTAATTGCAGACAGCACTTCCAAAAAATGGCATACGGCGGTTATCGTCTATTTGGCGGCAATCGTGGCATATATCGCTTATTTTGCATTTTGCCATAGGATTCTGATGATAGGATTTTTAATCGCAACCCTGTTCATGCTGTTTTATGAAGCAAGAATTTTTGTGAAAGAAAAAATATACAAGCAGAAATAGATCCGATCTTGCCTTATCGCTCGCCGAACCTCCAATCACGCGAGCAGCTCCTTTATCACCTCGCCCGCAAGCACAAGCCCCGCTGCCGACGGCACAAACGCCACACTCCCCGGCAGAGCTCTTTTGCCGCCCTCCGATATTTCCTTCAGCGGCTTAAGCGGCTCCTCCTCGGAGTATACGACCTTAAGGCTGTCCACTCCCCTTTTTTTGAGTTCCCCGCGCATAACCCTCGCAAGCGGGCAGACGCGCGTATCGTATATGTCCGCCGCCTTAAATCCCGACGCGTCAAGCTTATTCCCCGCGCCCATGCTGCTGATAACGGGGACCCGCGCCGCTTTTGCCCTCACAATAAGCTCAAGCTTTGCCGCCACGGTATCAACGGCGTCCACGACATACGAATACTCCGTAAAATCAAAGGACTCCGCGTTTTCGGGCAAAAAAAAGCAGCGCCGCTCCTCAATCTCGGCGTCGGGATTAATTTCCAGTATTCTTTCCCTCATGACCTCCGTTTTATACCGTCCCACCGTACTGTGCGTGGCTATAATCTGCCTGTTGATATTGCTTTCCGAAACCCTGTCGCTGTCAACCAGCACGAAGCTTCCGACGCCGCTCCTTGCCAACGCCTCGACCGCATATCCGCCCACGCCTCCGATTCCGAAAACGGCGACGCGAGCCGCCGCAAGCCTTTCTATCGCCTCTTCGCCCAAAAGAAGCGCCGTTCTTTCAAATTGTTTTTTCATATCTTAATCCCGCTCCCCGCCGTTATTTCCCGTGTCGTCCGCCGCGTCGTAGACCTCAAGAAAATGATACCTTATCCCGTCCTTCTTATAAGCTATGACAGTGCTGAGATTGACGTTTTCCACGCTTTTGAAAATATTCCCCTCAACATACGGGTTTTCTTTTTTCAGATCCCCAATCAAAGCCTTTACGACCTTGCGCTTTGACTCGGTTTCGTTATTTTCAAGACTGCATCGCTCGGTGAAGCGGCACGCGCATTGCAAAAAGCAGAGCTTATTGTAATCGCGCCACGCCTTAATGTCGTCCTCCCGTATAAGGTACATGGGACGAATCAGCTCCATGCCCGCAAAATTCGTGCTGTGCAGCTTCGGCATCATGGTCTGCACCTGCGCGCCGTAGAGCATTCCCATAAGTATGGTTTCAATCACATCGTCATAGTGGTGCCCCAGCGCGATTTTATTGCACCCAAGCTCCCTTGCTCTGTTATACAGATGTCCCCTTCTCATGCGCGCGCAGAGATAGCAGGGCGATTTTTCTATATTATACACCGCTTCAAAAATATCGGATTCAAAAATATCGACAGGAACGCCCAGCCTTGCGGCATTTGCCTCTATCATACGCCTGTTTTTTGCCGTATAGCCCGGGTCCATCACTATGAAAACCGTTTCAAACGCAAATTTATTGTGAAGCTTTAATTCCTGAAAAAGCTTTGCCATCAGCATGGAATCCTTGCCGCCCGAAATACATACGGCGATTTTGTCGTTTTCCTTCACAAGCTCGTACTCGTTGATTGCCCTCGTAAAGCGGCACCAAATATTTTTGCGGAATTTTTTGCGTATGCTAAGCTCTATATCCCGTTGATTCGGCAGTTCAGTATCGCTGTTCATAACGTCCTTTCGTTCGCAATCCTTGCGGATATTTTTAATAAATTCCCATTTATTCTAACACAAAAAAGCGGCCGCGGCAATACAGCAGCCGCAGTCGCTTAAAATCTCAAATATCTCTCACTCGTCAAACTCATAAATCAGGACCTCGTCCTCACCGTCCGTCACCGTATGGTACAAAAGCTCGTCGGCGCCGTCTCCGTCGTAATCGTAAAGCTCAAACCAGACCTTATCCGAATCATATTTAAAATACCATTCCTCAATATCGCGCTCCTTCTCCCAATCCTTGTATTTCAGAATAACGCTGCCGTTGCCGCTGAAATAAGTGCTCGTAACGGTAATTTCAATATCCCCGTTTGTGATAAACACCTTATTGCAGGTCAATTCCTTCACTTCAAGTATATTTTCGCCGTGAACATCAAATATCTCTTTAAGCCTGCTGTACTGCGTTTCCGTCTCCGCAATTCTCATACTGCACTCTCCGCCTGTAAAATCATACTCGACCGTGCAGTGCCAAATCAAGCCGCCGTATGTAATTCTCAAAACTCCGTTTTTAAAAAAGCCGTCGTCGGTTTCTTCGGCGGTAATGTGACTCGCAATCGGTTCAAGACAGCTCATGCAGCTCATATCTATCGGATTTTCGTTTTCTTTGTCAATCAGCTTATTAAGCTCCTCATTTATCCGCGAAGCGTATTCCTCTTTCGTATACAGACCGTCGTCCAAATTATGTCTCAC
>JAMPDT010000180.1 GCA_023665525.1 Butyrivibrio sp.
ACAACTGTTTGTCAACAGAAAAATCGAACATTTTTTCGGAACTTTTGTTTGCTTTTTCCCAAAAGATGTGTTATTATTAATACAGAATTCAGCAGAATTCTTTACCGAGAACGATTTTGTCCGTTTTCGGGTTTGAATTAAGAGGAGGATTTTATATGAGTAACGGAAGAATTACTGCCAAGCAGAGGGAAATTCTTGAATTTATGAAATCACAGATTTTAGCGAAGGGCTATCCGCCGTCGGTGAGGGAAATTTGCGAGGCTGTTAAGCTCCGCTCCACCTCCAGCGTCCACGCGCATTTGGAAACGCTTGAGAAAAACGGTTACATAAGAAGGGACCCGACCAAGCCACGCGCGATTGAGATAACGGACGATGAATTTGGGATTACAAGACGCGACATGGTAAATATTCCCATTGTGGGTACGGTTGCCGCAGGACAGCCGATTCTCGCCTCCGAAAATATTACGGACTATTTCCCCGTTCCTGTCGATATGCTGCCCAATAAAGAGCTTTTTATGCTGCGCGTAAAGGGCGACAGCATGGTTAATATGGGAATTTTCGAGGGCGACAATATTATTGTTGCCAGACAAAATACGGCGTCCAACGGCGAGGTCGTGGTCGCGCTTGTGGACGACTCCGCGACCGTTAAACGTTTTTATAAAGAAGACGGACATTACAGACTTCAGCCCGAAAACGATTCAATGGAACCGATTATAGTGGAGCAATGCGAGGTCATCGGCAAGGTGGTCGGACTTATCAGAATGAATATCTCGTGACGTAGGGCTGTGAGAGCCGCTTGTAGCGACGAATCAGCACTCATGCCGCCGCTCAAGCTCCTTTTTAAGCTGCGCAGCCGTTTTTTTGAGTATCGGATTATAGGCGTATGGCGCGATTTCGCAGAGCGGCTCCAGCACAAACATACGGTTTTGCATATCACAGTGCGGTACGGTTAGGAACTCGCTGTTTATTATCCTGTCGCCGTAAAGTATTATATCGAGGTCGAGCGTGCGCGGTCCCCAATGGATCTCCCGCTTTCTTCCCGCCTCGTTTTCAACGGTGTGCAGAAATTCAAGCAGGTGCTTCGGACTTAAATGAGTTTCAACCTCAATGCAGCCGTTCCAAAAATCCTCCTGCTCTACTCCTCCGTAGGGCTTGGTCAATATATATGAGGATTTTTTGAGAAGCCGCACGGCAGGATTCTCGGAAATTTTATTAACCGCGCCGTCAAGAAGCGCCCTGCTGTTTCCCATATTGGAGCCTAGCGCAATATATGCCCTCTGCCATTCACGGCATATGCTGACGGACACGTTCTCAAACGGAAGCCCGATTGGAGCCTCGGGCTTGTGTACGGTAAGCTCCAGCCCGCGCACGGCGGGATTCTCGGCAAGGATATATGACGCGAGATTCTCCGCGGCTGCCTCGATAAGATTATAACGGTTCTCCTGCATAAAATCGGTTATGTCACGGCACAGCTTTGCATAATTCACGGATTTATTCAGGTCGTCCGAAACGCCCGCGGAATATGTGTCAAGATTTAGAACCGCCGTTACGTAAAAGTTCTGACCGTTCCTTTTCTCATCCTCGTATACGCCGTGGTTGCAGAATATTTTAAGCCTGTCTATTGTGATTTTATCCATAGAAGCTCCTTTTTCGGCAAAAGCCGTCCGATGCTGAACGTCCGCTCACGAATTTATAACAGCCTCCGCCATTTTTACGGCGCGGTAATTTTCCTTAACATCGTGAACCCGCACAAACATACAGCGGCTCATAGCCGCGATTACCGAGGTCGCCACCGTACCCTCCACTCTTTCGTCTGCGGGAAGTCCCAAGGTCAGCCCTATGACCGATTTGCGCGAAGCGCCGAGAAGCACGGGGAAGCCCAGCTCCGAAAATTTATCGAGATTATTTATAGCCTGAAGATTCTGCCCGCAGCTTTTGCCGAAGCCGATCCCCGGATCGAGGATTATTCTGTCGGCTTGTATTTCGGCGTTTGCGGCGATTTCCAGCGTGCGGCGCATATCCGCGAGCATATCGGGTATAAAGTCCGTATACGGCGCTTTAACGCTGTCACGGTTATGCATAAGACAGCACGGAAGCTTGGAGCTTGCTATAACGCCCGCCATTTCGGGATCGTATTTAAGCCCCCATATATCGTTTATCATGTCCGCGCCCGCCGAAATTCCCGCAAGCGCAACCCTGCTTTTGCAGGTGTCAAGGGACAGCGGAACGTCCGTTTCACGTTTCAGAAGCTCTATTACGGGGCATACCCTCTCAATCTCCTCGTCCTCCGAAACCTCGGTATAGCCCGGACGCGTGGATTCCCCGCCAATATCTATAATTTCCGCGCCGTCCTCAATCATGGAGAGCGTATGAGAAAGCGCGAGATCCGCCCTGTTGAAACGTCCTCCGTCCGAAAAGGAATCGGGCGTTATATTGAGAATACCCATTATATGCGTGTGCCCGCGCTCAAAATTCCTGCCGCCGATTAACATTGCTTTACTCCGCTCCCGCTATACTCATAAATGCCCGCCTAAGCTCGGAATTGTCCGCGAAGCAGCCCCTTGAGGCTATCGTGACGGTACGGCTTCCCGGCTTTTTTATACCGCGCATAGTCATGCACATATGCTCCGCCTCAAGAATTACCATAGAGCCTGCGGCGTTAAGATTTTCCATAACCGCTTCGGCTATCTGAACGGTCATTCTCTCCTGAAGCTGCGGCCTTTTCGCGAATACCTCCACCGTGCGCGCAAGCTTGCTCAATCCCACGACCTTTCCGTTCGGGACGTACGCGATATGCGCCTTGCCGTAAAACGGGAGCAGATGATGCTCGCACATTGAGTAAAAGGTTATGTCCTTTTCGACAATCATATCCGTGTTTTGCGCCGAAAATACCTTGCCTAACGGCTTGGCGGCGTCCTGATTAAGTCCGGCGAAGATTTCCTCGTACATACGGGCGATTCTGTCGGGAGTTTCCGTAAGCCCCTCGCGCGCGGTATCCTCTCCTATTCCCTCAAGAATAAGCCTTACGCCCTGTTTTATTTTATCCTTGTCCATATAAATCAAACCTCAATTCTTTTACGGTATTCCTCCTCAATCAGGGAAAGGTGCGCCAGTGAGCCGAAGGCTATAACAGCGCCGTCGGCTTCGGTTTGCAGCAGCGCCGCCGCGACGGCTTCCTTTACCGAAGCGCATTCCGTGACGGATATATCCTTTACATCATAATATTTTTTTATGTATTCCGCAAGTGTTTTGGCGGAAAGCGCGCGCGGATTGTTCGGCGCGCTTATTGCAAAAACCTTCGCCGCCTTCGGCATTACGCACTCAAGCATTTTCGGATAATCCTTATCGGCAAAAACGCCGATTATAAAGGTCAGTCTCTTGTCGGGGTAATACGCCCTGAGGCTTTCTGCC
>JAMPDT010000181.1 GCA_023665525.1 Butyrivibrio sp.
TCTCAAGGTCGGCGATTTTTGCCTCGGACGCCGCGCTCTGCGCTCTGTTTTCTTCAATAAGCCGTCCCGCGTCCGCCGCCGTAAGCATTCCCAAGCCCTGCATAAGAAGCTCCAGCTCGGCGGCTGCCTTTTCCTTTCCTGCCGCAAGCTCCGTTTCCATGCCCTTGCAGGAATTTACCTCGGCAAAAAGCGTCCTCTCCTCCTCCCTCGCAAGGTCTGCGTCGGTCTTGGCAGCGTCCGCCGCCTCCCTTGCAAGACGCGCCTCCTCGGAAAGCGCGGCGCTTTCCCTCTCCACATACTCAAGCTTCGCCGCGGCAAGAGAAGCAAGCTCGTCAAGCAGATCCTTTTTCCCGATATTTCCGCTGTTTAAAAGCTCCCTTGTTTCGTCGTATTTATGTCTGTATTCAAGATAATCCTCATAATCCGCGGCTGCCTCCCCGAGCCTAAGCCTTTCCTCCAGCTCCTTTTTCCTTGCCTCAAGCCTGTCCTTCTTAGCCCTACTGCCCGCGATAAGCTCCGAAAGCCCGTCAAGCTCGGCAAACTCCGTTTCAAGCTCCGAAAGCGCGGCTGCCCTTGCCGCCCTCCTGTAATCCGCGTCAAGCTCCTCTCCCGCCCGTGCAAGCTCCTGCGCCTCGCTTTTTTTTGCCGCAAGCATAGCCCTGCACGCGGCAAGACAATCGACCAGCCTGTTTTCCGTCCTGCGCTTGTCCGCGTAAAGCGCGCGAAGCTCCGAAAGCGCGCCGCCAAAGCCCGCAAGCAGCTCTGCCTGCGTATCGTAATTATGTATTTCCTCCTTGCGGCGCGACAGCTCGATCAGCTTGTCCTTTATGTCAAGAAGCGTCCGCGCCATCTCCTCGTCGTCGCTCTCGCCCCTGCGTATTCTGTTGTTATAGGACTTTTCTATTATTTCCTCTATCAGCAAATCCTCCGTTATTTTGCGCGTCGTTTTGTAATTGCTCTCAAAATAAGCGCGGACGTGTCCCTCGGTACGGTTGATCCCGCGCACGATTTCCCACTGGCTTTCGTAAAGCCCGTAATTCCCGATAAAGCTCTGATAATCGCCCTTCCTGTCAAAAATTCGGATTTCCGTCCCCGAATCCCTTTTTTCAAGATCGCGCAGATACGCCTTAAGACCGTTGTAGCTTACGCGCTCACCGTTTGAGGCGAGGGGCAGGTTCTTAATGTCGTGCTCCCCAAATTCCTTGTAAAAAATACAGTAATTAAAGTATTCCACGCCCGCGCTTTCCGTGTCGCGCCTCTCCCCGTCGCCGACGTCCCTGCCCCTTCTGGCGCAAAAGCCCGTGGTCATGTACCGAAAACCGTCGTGAACATCGCACGGGTCAAGCCTCCACTCCACCAGCGAATGGATCACGGTATTGTCGTTGCCGCTCCTGAAAAGCTTCTCTATCGGCTGCTTGTCGTCAAGCGTGCAGTTCGGAATCAGATTCTGCATAAGAAGAAGCATAAGAACGCTTTTGCCTCCGCCGTTGGCAAGGTCATAGAGCGAATTGCGGCAGGAAAACCTCATCATAAAATCGTCGTAAAACTGCGTTCCGAAATTGTATTTTATATTGTTTACCCTTATTCTGTTAATCTGCGGCATCGGGCTTTTCCTCCTTGGGCGAATTGATTATTTCGTAAATTCTTCCCCTGTTGTTCTCAAAATAGTTCTCGGCTATCGCCCTGAACCTGTCCGTCGGATAATATCTTTCCTCCGCCTCGGTAAAAAGCTTCTGCTCTGTGAGAAAATTAAATGTAAGCTTAACAAAACCCGTGCGTGAATTTTTCGCGGCGCGCACCCCGTTTCTGTCGTCCGCGCTCACATCGGGCAGCTCGTCCCATAAAAGGGCTGTCGCCTTAAAGGAATCGCTTTTTGCCTCCTCCATAACTATTCCCTCGCTGTAATCAAGCATTCCCGACAGGGAAGCCCCCACCGTCCGAATCACGTCCTCGATACGCAAATACTCAAGATACGTACCGCCCGCCGTGTCCTTATAAAAGCCCGTGATTATGTTGTATATGATAAAATACACAAGAAAAAGCTCCCTGTTCAGCCGCAGTCCCATAACGCGCTTAAGCTCCTCGTTCGAGAAACCGAAAACCCTGTTGCCGCTGCCGGGGCTTATAAAAAGAGTGTTGTTGTATTCGTACAGGCTTATGTCAAGCTTGCCCAATATACGCATAAGAATATCGCAGACCTCGGAATTGCGGCTGTATTCCTCATACAATACGGCGTTGCCGCCGATTTCGCCGACCTTCTCGCCCATAAAAAGAGCCGCCGCAATATCCAACGCCTTTTCAAGATTTCTGTTATCCATCACATATCCTCAGACTTTCCTTATCACAAAATTCGTCACGGCGCAGCCCCCGCCGAGGTCAATTTCCGTTTCCTCTCCGCCGCAAAGCTCAAGCGCAAAGCGCAGACCCTCATAGCGCGCGAAGTCCTCCTCCCCGATAAAGCCCCCTATTATTCCGTCAAGAAAGGTTTCTCCCTCGTTCTCGGACCGCCGCAGAAAATACTCCTTCTTGCCGCAAAGATGCACAAGAAACGTATAGTAATCGCCGTTTGCGAATATTTCCCCGCCGAAAATCTCCTTAAGCCTTTCGTTGTACTCGCGAAGCGAAAGCTCCTTTTGCGAGGAAAGCATATCCAAAAGAATCCTTAAAAGCACCCTTACGTTGCCCGCAAACCTTTGCTTTGCCAACTCGTCCTCAAAGATTATTTCCTCCCCGCCGTCCTGCTCCGCCGTTTCCCGCTTTTCCTCGGTGCAGGGCGGGCAGTCCCACATATCCTCAATTTTAGCGAGATCAAAGCTCTTATGTATATTCAGACCGAAAAAAGGCTTCACAACATACTCGAGCGCGTCGGGACGGTCATTTTTTATCATGGAAGCAAGCGCGCCGTTAAAATCAAACCTGCCGCGCAGCCGTGAAAGCTTCGCCCTGCGTATAGCCTCGTCCGCCCGAAGCCCAAGCTCCGTACACGTCCTCAAAAGCTCGCTGTGGTTATGCATCGCCGTCTTAAGCTCCGTGTCAAGCCTGTAAATTTCGTCGAGAGTGCGGTAAAGCTGCGCCGAATCGCCCGCCGCCCTCTCGTTTTCCGCGCGTCTTAGGGCGGCGTCGATAAGCTCCTTGTTCTTGACAAAAAGCTTCTGCTCCTCCTCGAACCATTTCATTCCCGTGTCAAAAAATTCCGTATACGCGTCCATTCCCGCGAACACGTCGGCTGCCAGCAGCTCCATAACCTGATTTTTGCGGCGCTTGAGCCGCTCCACCTCACGGTTTATCCGCCTGATCACCTCGGTCCCGCCCTT
>JAMPDT010000182.1 GCA_023665525.1 Butyrivibrio sp.
GCGAGAAACATTGTGATATACGCCCAGTCAGCCCCCAATACGGCGGCGGCAGCATCCATACACGCGGCGGACGCGACAGTGCCTATAAGACAGCTTCTTCTGTCAAGCCTCATATCCGCCGCGCACACATACTGCAAGAGCAATATAAAAATCCAGTATTCCATTAAGTTAAACGCTGTCGCAAACAAAATCAAAATCATTTGTCAAAATTCCCTTCTATATATCTGTTAAGCGCATTGCAGAATTCCGCGCTCCTCCTGCGGCTGAGCGGAAGCGTTTTCCCGCAGTCGAGCGTCAGCTTTTTGTCATCAAACTCCCTCACGCGCGAGAAATTGACAATATATTTGCGGTGGATTCTGAAAAAGAGCCGCGTCGGAAGCTGCTTTTCAATATCGCTGAGGCTTTTGCGGACGGCAATCGAATCGCCCATATAATGAAGCACGCATTCCTTATTGTCCGCCTCCAAATAATGCAGCTCCTCCGTATGTATAAGCATTTCGCATTCGGGCGTCCTGACGCGCAGCGTCCGCGAAACGTAGAATTTTTCCCGTATCTCCCTCATTGTATCGAGAATGCTTTTTTCGGTGACAGGCTTGAGCAGATAACGGAACGCGTCCACCTCATAGCCCGACGGCGCATATTCGAGCGCGACCGTAAGAAACACTATTACGGTCCTGCGGTCCTGCTCCCTGATTTTTTTCGCAAGCTCTATACCGTTTAACGGCTCCATTATTATATCCAAGAAAAGCACGTCGTAGCGCTCTCCCGCGCGGTATTTCTCCAAAAGCTCCAAGGGGGAGGTAAAGCATTCCACCGAGCAGTCCTGCTGATCCCAAAGATATTTATATATTTTTTTGACAAACAGACCTTCGTCGTCGCAAACCGCAATTTTCATAAATCAACTTTAACACACCCTGCCCGCGCAAGTCAACCGTTCCGCCGCTTACACCTTTTTTCGCGCCGTTCGCGCCATTTACACAAAATCAGCCTTCTTTTACGCTATAATCTATATTCGGGAATGAGCAACAAGGAGGAGGAATTGTTAAAATGAAAAAGAAACTTGTACCCGTTATCGCATCGGTTATGCTTGCGGCTTCGCTCACCGCCTGCGGCGGCAAGAGCACGCAGACCAGCTCTCAGTCAAAGCCGGCGCAGTCGGAGGCGGAGGAAAGCAAGCCCCAAGCCGACAGCAGCGCCGCCTCGGACACGGCGGACGATCTGCCCAACTGGCGCGGCGTGTCCGACACCGCGTTTGTAGACATCGGCGAGTATACGGTCGGAGATGAGGTAAAGGGAGGAGAGGTCAGAATCAATATCAAATACCCTTCGTTAAAGCCCTCCTCCTACGGCTTCGCCTATCAGTGGGACCCTGCGTTTGTATTGGTCAGCGGCTGCGGAAGAGTGGAAAAGGAGGTGGAAGCGTCATGGACGGAAAGCGGATTTGCAACCATAGACCGCCACGCCATTCTTGAAAAGCTTGAGGACGCCTTTGAGGTAAACAAGGAGGAGCTGCTTCGGCAGATAAAGTCTGACAGGGGCAGCATGGCTTACGACAACTTCGAGTTCACCGTCGAAAAGCAGGAGCTTATGACCGTGAACGGCTATTCCGTATGCAAATACAGCGGAACGCATACCTACACGCACGAGCACACGGAGCTGAACGACAACGGAGGTCTTGACAGAATTTTCGACGACCGAGAAAGCGTTTTTGTAACCTACGCCGTCGACGTCAATCAGCTTGACGGAAACATATCTCCGTTTATGATAACAATTATCGACGACAGTATCGAAAATCCGAGTATGGAGCCGCTCCCCGAGGGCATAATTGATACATATGCGATCAAAATGATTGAATCCATTGAAATTGACAAATATTGGTGGGAGGAATAGACAGGATGAAAAAATCAATATGCCTTGTATTGGCGGCTTCGGTTTTTGCCGCGGCAGCCGTCATGCTGACCGCCTGCGGCACAAAGGAGGACAGGCGCAACTCAACCAAGACCGCCGAGAGCGCACAGCAGCCCGCCTCAGCCGCCGCTCCCGAAAGCGCGCCGCCCTCCGCCGCAGGCGGAAGCGAAAGCGCGAACCCCGTTTCGGATTTTGAATACACGGTTGACAGCGCAGCAAATACGGTAACCATTACCCATTATAACGGAACCGCAAGCGAGGTCGTTTTCCCGTCCGAGATAGAGGGAAAGCCCGTAACCGCCTTGGGTTGGTCCGTGCTGAACAAAAACGACACCGTTACGAGCGTAATAATCCCCGACAGCGTAACAACGCTTAATAACGAGGTATTTCAGGGACATTCCAAATTAAAAACCGTAAAGCTCTCCAAAAACATCAAGGTAATCCCACGGAAGGCTTTTATGCTGTGCCGCTCGCTCGAAAGCATAGAAATTCCCGACGGCGTCACCACGATAGATTACTTTGCGTTCCATAGCTGCGCCAATCTTAAAACCTTAATTCTGCCAGACAGCATAACCGAATGCGACCGCAACGCCTTTAACGGCTGCGAATCGCTTCCCGAGGCTGAATACAGAGGCGTGGTTTACAAAAACGGCGACGGCGTATGGGATATGTACGATCTTGTTACGGCGATAAGGGAGCAGAATTAGGGGGTATGCGCTTTCTGCCATAAGCCCAGCCACTTAATATTTTACTTAATTTATAAGGTACTAGCGTTGTATTTTTACGCCGTCCGTTCTGTTTAATTTGCCTTGATTACGTGTTAATCAAGGCTTTACATCGTGCTTCCCTAAAATATAATCCTTGATTTCCTGATAGGTCCCTTTCGCCTCCGGGGAAGTCAAATCGAGTTCACTCGTATTGATTTTCAAGTCGATATATGTGTCTGGCGTTTTTCTGAAAAGTTGAACTACCGTCTCCACATGCCCCGTTCCCCCGAACATATCCACTCCCTGCACTTTCCTCACCTCGTACCCGTTTCCCGTCAGGTATTTCAGATCGCGCGCCAGCGTGGCGGAATCGCAGCTCACATATACAATCCTTGCGGGCTGCATTTTCACCATGGTGGCGAGGAGGGGTGCGGCGCAGCCCTTGCGGGGAGGGTCTACCACGATTACGTCGGCGGTAAGCCGCTTGGCGGCGCGCTCGGACTCGCGCGCGTAGAAATCGGGCAGGATTTGCTCGGCGCTGCCCGTGAAAAACTCGACGTTTGAGATGCTGTTCAGGGCGGCGTTGCGGCGGG
>JAMPDT010000183.1 GCA_023665525.1 Butyrivibrio sp.
CCCGTCGGCTCGTCCGCCAACAGTATGGAGGGGTTGTTCGCAAGCGCTACGGCTATGGCGACGCGCTGCTGCTCGCCTCCCGAGATCTGCGAGGGGAATTTGTCGGCGTGTCCCTCCATTCCGACCTCCGAAAGCAGCTCCATAGCCCTTTGCCGGCGTTCTTTTTCCTTGCTCTTTTCAAAATACATCGGCGCTTCTACATTTTCGCGCACCGTCAGATACGGAAAAAGGTTGCGCGAGCTTTTCTGCCAAACGAAGCCCACCGTTTTTTTGCGGTAAAATACCATATCCTTTTCGGAAAGCTGCGAAAGCTCGCGTCCCTCGATGCAAAGCCTGCCCGCGGACGGCGTTTCCAAGCCGCCTATCATATTGAGCAGCGTAGACTTGCCGCTTCCCGATTTGCCGATAATCGCCGTCATCTCGCCGCGCCTGATTTCAAGGTCAAGACCTTGCAGAGCCATAACCTTAAGTCCCTCCGACATAAATATTTTAACAAGGCTGTCGCAGTAAATAATCACGCCTTCGGGAATATCCTCCCGGACGATATATTCCGTATCTTTTTTCATAAAATGCTCCCGTCCTCTATTTCATAAACAATATCGCCAAGCTCCATTAAGTTGGTGTCGTGCGTAGTCATCAGAACCGTTGTGTTCTCATTTGCGACCAGCTCCTTAAACAGCCGCACCACCGCAAGCCCCGACTCGGTATCCAGGGCTCCCGTCGGCTCGTCCGCAAAGATTACGGACGGGTGGTGCCCGACGGCGCGCGCTATCGCCACGCGCTGCTGCTCGCCGCCCGAGAGCTGGTTTGCCATATGGTGCATACGCTTTGAAAGCCCGACGCGCTCCATAAGCTCCCGTATCCTCAGGTGGCGGTTCCCCTCGTAGCCCGAAAGCCGCAGTGCAAATTCCATATTTTCGTAAGCGCTCATAACGGGTATCAGCGCGATTGACTGGAACACAAAGCCCATTCTCTGCCTGCGCAGGTTCTCGCGCTGTTTTTCGCCAAGCTGCGACAGCTTTTCCCCGCCGAACCACACCTCTCCGCCCGACGGAGCGTCAAGCGCGCTTAAAATATTGAGCAGGGTCGTTTTGCCCGAACCCGAACGCCCTTTCAGAATAACGAGCTTGCCCGACGGAATTTCCATATTTATGTCCTTCAGCGCGTAAAAGTCCTCGCGCCCCGCGATTTTAAAGCATTTCGCAATATGCTCGGTATGTACCGCCGCTCCCATAAATTCCTCCTTAATCCTCCCCAAGCTTAAGCGCCTGAGCTATTTTCATATTTTTAAGAAGCCGCCTTATTACGATAAAGCAGACAAGCACCGCCGCCGAAATCACGGCAAATATCCTGATTACGTCGGACATATCCGTAAAAATCCGAACGGCAATGTTATGGCTCTCGGGCAGATATACCAAAGCGATCAGGCGCGCGAACAAAAGCGTGCTGAGCATTCCCGCGCCTCCGCCCGCAAGCATCGGCAGCAGCGAGCCGAAAATCTGCTCGTTTACAAGCATTTTCCTTATTCCCGACATACGCATTCCCATCGCGCGGTATATTCCGAGCTGCATTTCCCTGTTTTTTATTGACATGATCCAGTATATCAAAAATCCCGTTATGCATATAAGGATTGATATTATAAAGCTCATTGTAAACATTCCGTTGGTAATCTGTATAAGCGCAAGGCTGCGGCTCTCGCTTATTTCCTCGTCAATCGCGCTCCATTTATCAACGCTTACCGCCTTTTGCCCGAGCCATTCCCTGATATTCTCCGTTTCCGTGCCCTCGGCAAGGCGCATCCAAACGCTGTACGGGAACATATCAAAATCGTTGACAATCTGCGCGTAATTTCCGACTACCAAATAGTTTTCGCGCCTGACAAAATTACCCTCCTCGTCGTATTCGTATTTGTACCTTTCGTAGCCCGGAAACGCGTCGATGACTGCAACGACCTCACCAACCGCCGTACCCGCAAGGTCGCCGGCGGGATTCGACGGATTGTACCGCATATAGGATATTTTCTGCCCGACCTTGACGGAATAATCCTCCGCCATATTGCGGGATATTATAATTCCCTCGGGCGTTGCCGCCAGCTCGTTGAGCGCGTTGAACCAATGGCTGTCGTTAAGCCCCTCGGCAAGCCTTGCCGTTTCGCCGAACTCCTTTGTATGTATTCCCATAAGCAGGCATTTTCTGATTGTCTCGCCGCCTATTTTTACTATCGTATTATCGTCCTCTATAACTCGGGTGACGCTCTCGCACAGCCCCGAATCCGTCAGCTCCTTGTAGCGTCCGAAATCCGGCTCCGTATAAACCCATACGGCTTCGGCTCCGTTTATGCGGACATGCTTTTTCCATCTCTCCTCCATACGGACGTCGGTTCCGATATTATAGCGTATTCTTTCCTCGTTGTTTTCGTTGACCGTCCTAGCCATATTTGCCTGAAAAATTCCTATGGCTACCGTCATTACCAAAAAAACGGATATAAACCCCTGCTTTGCAAAATTTCGTATTATCTGCAAAAAAGAAGCGTACAGCGGCGCTCTCCAGCGCTTCTGCCCGATACGGTTCACCAATATCACGATATAGCGCGTCAGGCGCAGCAGCACAAGCCCGCACGCGAAGATGAAAAGCGACGCGTCAAGAAATATCACGGGGTCCAGACTGTTTCCCGCTATCACGCTCATTGATATTGCCTCGCTCTGCTTGTTGTAATTGTACAAAAGGTACGAGGCGGCTCCCAAAAGTATTACGTCTATAAAATATTTCTCCCAAAACGGTCTGCTTTTAAAGGAAAAGCCCTCGCTTTTGTATTCCACAATCGTAATGCGCGATTTTTTCAGAACGGGAAGCGTCATAAAAAGGACTGCCAGCAGGCACGCCGCCGCTCCGAAGGGAAGCATTTCCCATACCATATTGTACATACTCACGTCCTTTGACGTGAACCGAAGAAAAGCATCGGTGGAGGCGGCGCACCTGCATATAAGAAAGCCCAGCAGTATGCCTGCAACAAGCCCCGCGGCGGATATGATGACGGATTGCAGCAGATAGAGCCTCAGGGTCTGCCGTCTTGTGACGCCTCGGCTTCTCAAAACGGCGATTTCGCCCGTTTCGGATACAAGAATCTGCGAGGAAACCATATATATGAAAAGCACAAGCAGCACGGCGCAGGGAAGCTCAAGCACCCACAGC
>JAMPDT010000184.1 GCA_023665525.1 Butyrivibrio sp.
TCGGAATACCGACTAACGGACAGCGCAGGAGATATATTATTGGAAAAGAAGCGCAGCTTTAGGCATTTTACAGCAAGAAAACAGGAGGAACAATTATGATGAAAGCTATCTGTGAAAATATTTCAATTAAATTTTTCGGCGGCATTTTCCGGCACAAGGGCGCGCGTCACGCTCGCAGGACTGTAATTACGGCGGCATCTTTATTCTTGATTCTGGCGGCATTTTTGTGCGCCGGCGTAATTGTAAGGGCGCAGAGCGAAAATGCGCCGTTAAATGAGAAAATATATTATACAAACGTTACTGTGGACAAGGGCGACACTCTTTGGAATATTGCCGAAGAATATATGGATTACGGACACTACGACAATATATACGAATATATGGAGCATTTGACAAAGCTTAATCATCTTACCTCCGATAATTTATATGCGGGCGAGCATCTTATCGTCACATACTACGCGTCGGAGGAAAGCGGAAATATTAATCAGCCCACCCCTTAAGCCTGTCGGCGCAAGCCGGCATTTCGGACCGGACATCATGTCCGGTTCTATATCTTTTTACTTGTAAAAAAAGACCAAAAGCGTTATAGTTATTTTATCGGGAGGATTATATGGAGCTTGACAGAAGATTAATCGACGGACTTGACAAAATAGGGATTCGCGAGCTTTCAGCCATTCAAAAGGAATGCTTAGAGCCCGCGCTTAACGGTAAAAATATTATTGCCTGCGCGGCTACGGGCACTGGCAAAACCTTTGCGTACCTGCTGCCTATAATATCCGCAAACGCGGGCAGCGCCTCTCTTTATTCCGTAATATTGGCTCCGACCAAGGAACTGTGCATACAAATATGCAGTCAGATTAATTTATTGTCCAACAGCTCGGGGATTCCCGTAACCGCGGCGGCGCTGTTCGGCGGCGTCAACAAACAGCGGCAGCAGCAGGTCCTTAAAAGCAAGCCGAACATTGTTGTCGGCACATATCAGAGAATATACGAATTAATTAAAGAGCGCAGAATATCCGTCCATAACGTAAAAAGCTTTGTAATAGACGAGGCTGACAGACTTGTAAACAGCGAAAATATTGACGGAATAATGCTTTTGCGCAAATGCTTTATGCGTGACATTCAGATTATGCTGTTTTCGGCGTCCGTTACGAATGCCGCGCAGAAAACGGCGGCATTGCTTAGCGATAATTTCGTTAAAATTTTCACAAATGAAAAGCTTCAAATTCCGTCGAATATTGAGCATATTTATTTTACAGTGGAACGCCAGGACAAAATCGAAACCGTCCGCAAAGTTATAAAGGCGTTGGCGGCTCATAACTGTATAATTTTTTCAAATTCAAAATATGATGCCGACGAAATTGCTCAAAAGCTTGAATATCATCATTATAATGCAAAATGCATTCATGCGGGCTGCGATAAAAATCTTCGGAGGCAGATTGTAGATTCCTTCAGAAACGGCAAGACGGACTATCTGATATGCTCGGATATAGCCGCGCGCGGGTTGGATTTTAAAAATGTCAATGCCGTAATAAACATCGGTCTGCCCTCAAAGCCCACGGATTATCTTCACAGAGCGGGACGCTGCGGTCGCGGAGGACAAAAGGCGGTATGCGCGTCAATAATAACCGAAAACGAGCTGCGCGCCGTTAAGGCGTGTCAAAAAGCGTTTGGAATAAATATTTTGCCCAAAAAGCTTTATCAGGGCAAAATTGTGCGCAAATAACCGTGAACTTTTAAAAAGCATGTAAGGCGCGGTACGGGTTCCTTGCCGCAAAGAAAATATTATGTTAAAATATGAATATTACAGGAGGTATTTATTATATGTGTAAGCATTTAGTTGTATATGTTAAGGCGTCCGAGCTTCAGGAGTTTGTGGACCTGCTTGATTCCAAGGGTTGGGCGGTCATAGACGTTGAGCCGCGTACCAAGTTTTGGTTTTTCTTCAGCTTTGTTTTGTCCTACACAATCATATGCGAATATGTGGGGGATACCGAAGCCTTTGAGGATTTTGATTCCGAAGAATATGCGGACAAGCTTGAGGACGAGCTTGACGGAAAGGAAGAAAACTGAATTTAACGCATAATTGCGGAAAATATGGTGGTGTCGGTATTTTATGGGGCGGAAATTTCGCTAAACCTGAGTTTAGCGAAATTATGCTTCACTCTTCGCCTGCCGAATTTCATCGCTGTTTTCGTAATTTATTCGCCGTATTATACGTTAAAATCAGTTTAGTTAAAAGTGTTTATGCCCGAGCTGACCTATCATGAACAGGAAAAACAACAGACTACCGTCAAATTGCGGCAGCTTCAAAAGGAGCTTCCGGCTTTTCTGATTGATTATTTCAGGGGAATTGAGTATATGAACGCGCCTAGGACGCGAATCGCGTATGCGATTGATCTCAAGACCTTTTTTGAATATATGCACGAAAATAATTCGTTCTGCAAGAAATTCGATATACACGAGCTGCCTTTTTCGGTGCTCACGCATATAAAGTCCTTCGATATAGAGGAATATCTTGAATATCTCAAATTATACGAAAAAGACGGCAGGCAGTATACGAATAATGAACGCGCAGTCAAGCGCAAGCTGTCCGCGCTCCGTTCTATGTACAATTATTACCACAAAAACAAGCTTATCGACGAAAATCCCGTTTTGCAGGTTAATATGCCGAAGCTGCACGAAAAGGCGATCATAAGGCTTGAGGCAAACGAGGTCGCACAGCTTCTTGATACGGTGGAAACGGGCGAGGGAATGACGAATAAGCAGCTTGAGCAGCATGAACGGCTTAAATGCCGTGATTTGGCGATACTTACTCTTCTGCTCGGCACGGGAATCCGTATCTCGGAATGCGTCGGACTTGACATCAACGACGTGGATTTTAACAATGCCCGCATTAAAATAGTCCGCAAGGGCGGCTACGAGGCGTATGTATATTTCGGCGACGAGGTTGCCGAGGCATTGGGCGAATATATGCTTGAACGCAGGGAAAAAAACGCCGCGCAGGGACATGAGAACGCGCTGTTTCTCTCGAACCGCAACAGCCGTATTACCGTGAGAAACGTTGAAATTATGGTTAAAAAATACGCCGCAATCGTTACTCCGATGAAAAAAATAACGCCGCATAAGCTGCGAAGCACCTACGGAACAAATCTCTATCAGGAAACAGGCGACATT
>JAMPDT010000185.1 GCA_023665525.1 Butyrivibrio sp.
TGCGGTGTTCATATTGCCCCCTCGCAGTCCAAAATTTCTATGCCGATATTTTATCACTTGTTTAAAAAAAAATCAATGCGGCAATTTTTCCGTAATATGACAGCAAAAAAAATTAATAAATTGTGTACAGTCATCTCATTATACGGTATACTTTAACTTGACAGATTACTTTAAGGAGGATAAGGCTATATGACGAACCAAACCGACATTAAGGTTCTTGATGATATTTTGGAAGCGCATAAGTATAATCCGAGCCAGATAATTGCGATTATGCAGGACATTCAGAAGGAATGCCGTTATCTGCCTCAGGACGCGCTTTGTTATATTGCGAGGAAGCTTAATATCAGTGAAGCGAAGGTGTACGGGGTCGCTACCTTTTACGAGAATTTTTCGCTGGAGCCGAAGGGCAAATATGTGATTAAGGTATGCGACGGAACGGCTTGTCACGTAAGAAAATCAGTGCCGATTCTGGAGGAATTCCGCAAGGTGCTTGGAGTGAGCGCGGAGGCTCCCACGACAGAGGACGGACTGTTTACCGTGGAAACGGTATCCTGTTTGGGCGCGTGCGGACTTGCGCCCGTATGTACGGTAAACGACGCCGTTAATCCGGCAATGACGCCTGAGAAGGCGCGGGAGCTGATAGACGGGATAATGAAGGAGGAACGGAATGGTGATTGATTCCAGAGAGGCGCTTGGCGCGGCGCGCGAGGAGTTCGGACGCGCTCTTAACGCGCAGAGGAAGCAGATTCTTATCTGTGCGGGCACGGGCTGCGTGGCGGGCGGTTCTTTAAAAATATATGACAGGATAAAGACAATCATAGAGGAAAAGGGGCTTGAATGTCAGGTGAGGCTTGAAAAGGAGCCTCACGACGGAAGCATAGGCCTCAAAAAAAGCGGCTGCCACGGCTTCTGCGAGATGGGACCGCTTATGCGCATAGAGCCGATGGGCTGGCTTTACGTTAAGGTTAAGGAGGAGGACTGCGGGGAGATAGTCGAGCGCACGATCCTTCGCGATGAGGTGGTGGACAGGCTTGTTTACAAGGATAAGGACGGCAATCCCTACATAAAGCAGTCGGACATACCGTTTTACAAGCAGCAGACGAGAATAGCGCTTGAGCACTGCGGACATATCAACGCCGAGTCGATCAAGGAATACATAGCCGAGGGCGGCTACGGCGCGCTTGAAAAGGCTCTTTTTGAAATGACAAGTCAGGATATAGTGGACGAGATTTCAAGGGCTTCGCTCAGGGGGCGCGGAGGCGGAGGCTTCCCGACGGGGCGCAAATGGGCGCAGGTGCTTGCGCAGGCAGAGCCTGTCAAGTATGTGGTCTGCAACGGCGACGAGGGCGACCCGGGCGCGTTTATGGACCGCTCGATGATGGAGGGCGATCCCCATAGGGTAATCGAGGGAATGATGATCGCGGGAATCGCGACGGGAGCGCACCACGGCTACATATACGTGCGCGCCGAGTACCCGCTTGCCTGCGAGCGTTTGCAGAACGCGATTAATCAGGCGGAGGAGCTTGGGATCCTTGGTGAAAATATAATGGGCTCGGGCTTTGATTTTGACCTTAAAATAAGCAAGGGCGCGGGAGCGTTCGTATGCGGAGAGGGCAGCGCGCTCACGGCGTCCATAGAGGGCAACCGGGGAATGCCGCGCGTCAAGCCGCCGAGAACCGTGGAGCAGGGGCTTTTCGGCAAGCCAACGGTGCTTAACAATGTCGAAACCTACTGCAACGTTCCGCCCATTATCTCAAAGGGCGCCGACTGGTACAGAGGCTACGGACCTGAGAACAATCACGGGACAAAGGCTTTTGCGCTGACGGGAAACGTCAATAATACGGGACTTATAGAGGTTCCTATGGGAACGACGCTGCGCAAGGTTATTTTTGACATAGGCGGCGGAGTCAAGGGCGGAGATTTCAAGGCGGTGCAGATAGGCGGACCGTCGGGCGGCTGCCTTTGCATAAACGCGACAGAGGACCATCTGGATATGCAGCTTGACTTTGATTCGCTTAAGAAGGTGGGCGCGATGATCGGCTCGGGCGGACTTGTCGTTATGAACGACAAGAGCTGTATGGTCGAGGTGGCGAGGTTTTTTATGAACTTCACGCAAAACGAGTCCTGCGGAAAGTGCGTGCCCTGCCGCGAGGGAACGAAGCGTATGCTTGAGCTTCTTACGGACATTACCGAGGGACGCGGAACAATGGAGCATATCGAGCTGCTTGAGGAGCTTGCGGACACCATATCCAACACGGCGCTCTGCGGTCTCGGAAAGACGGCGGCTTCGCCTGTCGTAAGCACGCTCAAATATTTCAGGGACGAATATATAGCCCATGTTGTCGAGCATAAATGCCCCGCGGGACAGTGCAAGGCGCTAGTAAGGCTGCGCATAAATCCCGACAAGTGCAAGGGCTGCACCAAATGCGCCCGTGTTTGTCCCGTCGGAGCGATAAGCGGCGAGGTGCGCAATCCCCATGTCATTGACACCGACAAATGCATCAAATGCTTCGCCTGCAAGGACGGCTGCAATTTTGATGCGGTTGAAGAAATGTAGAGGAGGGCGCAAGCATGGGAAAATATATGATAATAGACGGGATCCGTACCGAATTTACGGATGAAAGAAATATTTTGCAGGTAATACACAAGGCGGGGATCCATGTGCCTACGTTCTGCTATTATTCGGATTTGTCGATTTACGGCGCGTGCAGAATGTGCGTGGTGGAGGACGAGAGGGGCAATATAATGGCGTCCTGCTCGACGCTCCCCAAGGACAAGATGGTTATCAGGACCAACACGGGCAGGCTCCACAATTACCGCAAGATGATTCTCGAGCTGCTGCTTTCGTCGCACTGCCGCGACTGCACGACCTGCGACAAGAACCAAAATTGCAGGCTCCAGCTTCTCGCGAGACGTTTCGGGCTTAACGACATACGCTTCAAGAATACGAGAAAATCTCTGCCGACGGACAATTCCTCGCTCTCGATAGTGAGAGAGCCCGATAAATGCATTCTCTGCGGCGACTGCGTGAGAGTGTGCAACGAGGTTCAGCACGTCGGCGCGATAGATTTCGCACACAGGGGCGCGGATATGATAGTAAGCCCCGCGTTCGGCAGGAGCATAGCCGAAACCGACTGCGTAAACTGCGGTCAGTGCGCGGCTGTCTGC
>JAMPDT010000186.1 GCA_023665525.1 Butyrivibrio sp.
CGTTCGCACTTCGGGGACGATAATTTTTCCGTGATTTGCGGAATTATTCATTCCGAAAAAAAGGCGGAAAGGAAAAAGCAGGCGCAGACGCCGATACATACGCAGGCACCAATGCGGACACAGCCGCAGGCGGAGCGCGGCGAAGCTTCACCAAGCCGCAAAAGGAGCGTCGTTCCGTTTGTTGTCATAGGAGCGTTTATTATCGCGTCGCTTCTCACGTTTTCATATTTTATAAGCAGAGCGGACAAATCGGGCGAGGAGCCAAAGGAAACCGTGCGTGAAAGCGGTGCGCAGACGGAAACGTATACGGAGCAGACCGAGGAAAGTACGGAGCAGACGGAGGAAAGCGCCGAACAGACGGAAACGCAGACGGAGCAGACTGAGGAAACTGCCGAGCAGACGGAAACGGGCGCGGAGGAAACCGTAAGCGCGCAGACGCCGATTCTTGCGTCAAGGTAAAGCCCGATTATACTAAAAGGAGAGTTTTGGAGATGATGATGTTAGAGGGCAGACAGCTCTGCGAAAGCTGTTTTGCGAGCATAAGCGGGGAGCCGTGTCCCGTGTGCGGTTTTTCCAAATCCGCATATACGCCGAGGCTTGGAGTTATGCCTGTCGGGACGATTCTTTCGGGAAAGTATATTATCGGACAGGTGATCGGACAGGGCGGCTTCGGAATTACCTACCGCGCCTACGACATAAAGCGCGAGCAGACGGTCGCGATTAAGGAATACTTTCCGAGCAGTCTTGCCGCAAGAACGGGCGACAGGCTTACCGTGTCGGTTACGACGGCTGAAAACGGCGATGTTTTCCAAAGCGGAATCGAGAAATTCTACGAGGAGGCAAAGCTTGTATCGAGGTTCAACGGCAATCCCAACATTGTCAGCGTTTACGAATTTTTTTACGAGAACAGCACGGCGTATTTTGCCATGGAGTTTTTGGAGGGCATAAGCCTTAAGACTTATGTGGAAAAAAACGGCGCGCTTTCGCCCTCTCGGGCTCTTTATATTTTTTCCGAGGTTGCAAACGCGCTTATGATCGCGCACAGCGCAAATATCCTGCACAGGGACATTTCGCCCGACAATATTATGCTTTGCGGGGACGGCGGCGTAAAGCTTATTGATTTCGGCGCGGCGCGTCAGGTGCTTGCGGATAATCCCAAGAGTATGTCCGTCATACTCAAGCAGGGCTTCGCGCCTTTGGAGCAGTACCAAAAAAGGGGGAAGCAGGGACCGTGGACGGACATCTATTCCTTGGGCGCGACGATTTATCACTCGCTCACAAAGGATTATCTTGACGACCCGATGAGCAGGCTAGAGGACGACGGCGATTTTGAGCATAATAAGCATGAAATAGAGGGACAGCTTTGGGAGGTGTTAAAAAAAGCCGCAGCTCTCAGAATAGCGGACAGATACCAAGACGCCTTTGAGCTTAACGCGGCGTTAAAGGAAATAAAATACAAGCCCGAGCCCTTGGAAATAGAAATTCCCAAGGCTCCCGTACAGACCGCTCCTTTTATCGAGGTAAATCCCGCACAGCCCGCTTCCTTTGACGGCGGAAATTCCGTAAATCCCTTATTCGGAAGCAATCCGACCGCGAATACGCCAGTCGGCTCGGGCGATTGGGTTTACTCCGTGCCGGGAGCCGGCGCGAATTGGCAGACGACCTCGGAGCCGGCCGATAAGCCGCGAAAGCGCAAGGGCTTAAAGGTCTTTATAATTGCGGGGGCTTCTTTGCTTACCGTGGGAATTATAATTGCGATTATTGCGTCGGTATACGACGCCAACAGGAGCGGATCGTACACTCCGTATCTGCCTGTGGCTGAGAAACCCACCGAGAAGCCGACGCAAAAGGAAAAAGCTACCGAGAAAGCCACGGAGAAAGCCACGGAAAAGCCAACCGAGAAGGTTGAAAAGATAGCGGTAGGCGGGGAAGAGTTTGCGTCCGACGCCGAGGAAATAGATTTGACGGGAAAGGGGCTTACGAGTCATGACATCAAAAACCTTCCGCAGTTTAAAAACCTCAAAATACTTATATTAAACGATAACAACATAAGCGATTTGTCTGTGCTTGAGGATTTGACGCAGCTTGAAGGGATATGGTTTAACAATAATAACGTAAAGGATATTTCCTTTGTCAGTGGAATGAAAAATCTTAAGTACATATCCTTTACAGGCAATAAGGTTGCCGATTTGTCGCCTCTTGGGGGCTCGAGCAATTTGGAGGAATTTTGGGCGGACGACAATCGGATAAGCGACCTTTCTCCGCTTAAGGAAAATAAGAATATGCGTAAAATAGGCATACACCGTAATCCGATAGAGGGCGATATATCGGCTCTCGCGGCAATGACGGAGCTGGAACGGATTGGGGCGGAAACCTGCGGAATAATCGATTTGTATTCTCTGAGAAGGTGTAAGGAGCTTAAATATATTTATTTGAGTAATAACAGCATTGAGAGCGTGGCTCCTCTGACAAACTGTACGGGTATCCTTGAACTTTATCTTGATAATAATACCGCGGCAGATAAGGAGGGCTTCATAGATTCCTTTGCGGGAATGACAATAGCGGCGCGCGGATATGTCAGTATTCTTGTAGATACAGGCGTGGACGGCTATATATTTGCAAATAAGGACGCCGGCGTTGCATGGAGCAAAACTATGAAGTGGGGTGAAGATTCCCATTATAGTTATGTTCATAGACCTGAGTGACTGTGGATTTGAGATATTAATGATTACGGAGGGAGTTTAATGTTAAATTTTAACGGAAAAAAATTGTGCGGCAACTGCTTTAGTCCCATAAAAAGCGAGCCGTGTCCCGTCTGCGGCTACAAAAAGAACGCGTATAAGCCCGAGGCGGGAGTGCTGCCCGTCGAATCCGTGCTTATGGGGCGTTACAGCGTGGGACAGGTCTTAGGCAAGGGCGGCTTCGGCGTTACCTACAAGGCTTACGACATAAGGGACGGCAGGGTTGTCGCAATCAAGGAATATTATCCAAACGGACTGGTCCACAGGGATACGGGAACTACCCAAATATCCGTCAGCAGCAGTCAGTACGAGGAAAATTTTAAATCGGGCGCGGATAAGTTTTACGAGGAAGCAAAAATGGTTTCGCGCTTCAACGGCAACCCCAACATAG
>JAMPDT010000187.1 GCA_023665525.1 Butyrivibrio sp.
TTCGGAGTGGAGGACGAGGTCGATTTCATAGCCGCGTCCTTTGTGAGGTGCGCCGACGACGTAAAGCAGATACGGCATCTTTTGAACTGGAACGGAGGCGGCGGAATCAAGATAATCTCCAAAATAGAGAATCAGGAGGGGCTTGACAACATCGACGAGATTATAGAGGCGTCGGACGCGATAATGGTCGCGCGCGGCGATATGGGCGTGGAGCTTCCCGAGGAGGAGGTCCCGATTGCGCAGAAAATGATTATACGCAAGGTTTACGAGGCGGGCAAGCAGGTAATCACGGCGACGCAGATGCTCGATTCCATGGTAAAAAATCCCCGTCCCACACGCGCGGAGACCGCCGACGTGGCAAACGCGATTTACGACGGGACGAGCGCGATTATGCTTTCGGGAGAAACCGCGGCGGGCAGGTTCCCCGTGGAGTCGCTTTCGATGATGGTACGGATCGCCGAAAGAACGGAGGAGGACATCGACTACAAAAAGAGGTTTTTCGTCAGGGACAGGGAGTCCAACCCCGACGTTACGGACGCTATATGCCATGCGACCTGCACTACGGCTTACGATCTCAACTCGAGCGCGATTATAGTGGTCACGAAGTCGGGACGCTCCGCGCGTATGATTTCGAGGTACCGCCCCGCCTGCAATATAATCGGCTGCGGAACCTCCGAAAGGGTGTGCAGGCAGCTTAATATGTCGTGGGGAGTTACGCCCGTACTGCTCGAGGAAAAGCAGGACGTGTTCGAGCTTTTTGATTACGCGGTCAGGGAGTCCAAGAAAAAGGGACTTATCAAGTCGGGCGATACCGCCGTGATTACGTCGGGAGTTCCCATCGGAATGTCGGGAACCACCAATATGATCAAAGTGGAATCGGTGGAGTAGGCGATGAGCGAAAAATATATAATGGCTCTGGATCAGGGGACCACCAGCTCAAGATGTATAATATACGACCGCAAGGGGCAGATTTGTTCTATGGAGCAAAAGGAATTTGAACAGATATACCCGAAGCCCGGCTGGATAGAGCATAATCCCATGGAGATATGGTCGTCGCAGGTTTCCGTGGCGATCGAGGCGATGATGATAGCGGGGCTTGGCTGCAAGGATATTGCGGCGATCGGCATAACCAACCAGCGCGAGACCACGATCGTATGGGAAAAAAGCACGGGGAGACCCGTGTATAACGCCATTGTATGGCAGTGCCGCAGAACCTCGGAGCGGATAGAGCGCCTTAAGGCGGAGGGAATGTCGGAGCGCGTCCGAAGCATAACGGGGCTTATGCCCGACGCTTATTTCAGCGCGTCCAAAATAGAATGGATACTCGACAATGTTGACGGCGCGAGGGAGCGCGCCAAAAACGGCGAGCTGCTTTTCGGAACCGTTGACACATGGCTTATATGGAACCTCACAAGGGGCGCGGTCCATGTGACGGATTACACAAACGCATCGCGCACCATGCTTTTTGACATACACAATTTATGCTGGGACGACGGGCTGCTCGAATATTTTAACATACCTAAATGTATGCTGCCCGAGGTCTGCTCCTCAAGTCATATGTACGGCATGAGCGACGAAACAGTTTTCGGCGGCAGGATCCCGATCGCGGGAGCGGCGGGCGACCAGCAGGCGGCGCTTTTCGGGCAGTGCTGCTTTGAGCCGGGCGAGGCGAAGAACACGTACGGCACGGGCTGTTTTCTGCTTATGAATACGGGCGCGCGCGCAATCGAGTCGCAAAACGGGCTGATTACTACGCTTGCGGCGGGTACGGACAGCGTTGAGTATGCCCTTGAGGGCAGCGTGTTCGTGGCGGGAGCGGCGGTTCAGTGGCTCCGCGACGGAATGAGGCTTATAAGAAACGCCGCTCAGTCAGAGGAGTACGCCAAAGCCGTGGAGTCGGCGCAGGGAGTGTATCTGGTCCCCGCGTTTACGGGGCTTGGCGCTCCCTACTGGGACCAGTACGCGAGGGGAATTGTCGTCGGCATAACCAGGGGCTGTACAAAGGAGCATTTTATAAGGGCGGCGCTTGAAGCCATCGACTATCAGGTGGCGGACGTGCTGCGCGCCATGGAGGAGGATTCCCATATAAAGCTCAGAGAACTTAAGGCGGACGGCGGAGCAAGCGCGAACGATTTTTTGATGGGCTTTCAGGCGGATATACTGGGCAGGACCGTACACAGACCCAAGGTTATCGAAACGACCTCCCTCGGAGCGGCGTACCTTGCGGGGCTTGCCGTGGGCTATTGGAGCGGCAAGGATGAAATCCGAAGAAACTGGCAGCTCGGAAGGGCGTTTGAGCCGCATATGGGATCCGCGGAAAGAGAGGAGCTTCTGCGGGGCTGGCACAGGGCGGTGCGGTGCGCCAAGGAGTGGGCGAAGGACTGACGGTCGTCGGTTCTTGCGCGGAGTAAGCGCCGGAGGTATTTTTGTATGAAGAAAAATAAGGTACATAAGAGAATAGTGTCGCCCTTTGCGGTAAAGACGGCTGCGCTCGCGCTTGCGGTCATAGTTCAGGTGGCTGCGATCGCAGTGCCGTTCGGCTTTCTTTGGGAGCCTCTCGCGCCCTACGCAAGATACGTGAATCTGGCGTTTGAGGTTTTCTCGGTGCTTGTTGTTTTGTATATAATAGAATCCGATATAAACCCCGTCTACAAAATCCCGTGGATAGTCGTTATTATGCTGTTCCCGCTGTTCGGCGGAGTGATATATATTGTTTACGGGCGCTGTCATTTCAGCAAAAAGGAGGTGGCGCGCTACGCGGGTACTATGGAAAAGGCGCGCGGCGCGCTGGACTCAAAGCCGTATTACAACGACGAGATAAAGGCGCTTGACCCTGACGTTTATGTGCAGACGGAATACCTTTTGAACCGCGCGGACGCTCCCGCGTATCGGAACACCGCGGCGCGCTTCTTTCCCCTCGGGGAGGATATGCTCCCCGTGATGCTTGAGGAGCTTGAAAAGGCGGAGCGCTTTATTTTTATGGAATACTTTATTATCCAAGAGGGCAGCATGCTGAATCCGATAATCGACATTCTCGAGCGCAAGGCGGCGCAGGGGCTTGACGTGCGGTTTATGTACGACAGCTTCGGCAGCATACTTAAAAT
>JAMPDT010000188.1 GCA_023665525.1 Butyrivibrio sp.
AGATGTACGAAACAAAATATCTGCTCGTATTTTTGCAAAATATTGTCGATTCCTATCTGCACACGGACGTAAAGCTGAATAACGGCGAGAGGGCGGAAATTATCCTTATAAACAGGCAGCGCGGCTCCAAGCCCGTGGTTATGACCACAGGCGGAAAGCCCGTGGATCTGTCAAAGGAGCCGGGGCTTAGGATTGAACAGGTTTACGACTGATTTTTTGGGCGGTGCGGTAAAAGCCTATCACGCAAAGCAGCGCGTTTACAAGCTGGCTGACGAGCATTCCCGTGAGATAGGCGTAGATTCCGAAGCGGGGTATCAAAAATACCACGCAGGCAAGATTGATTGTTTCGGAGAGCATATTGTTCGCAAAAACAAGGGCTGTTTTGCCCAGGGCGTGCAGTATGCTCTTAAATGTTGATATAATAAAAATAAATGGGCACAGCCACGCGAGTATTTTCACATAATCCGCCACGCTTTGTTCTCCGAAGAGATACGAGCCCAACGGCGCTCCGACGGTTATGAAGGCGATGATGCACGCAAAGCCGAAGCACACGGAAAAAACAATGGCTCCCAGCCCTCCGCGCCGCAGCTTCTCGGGTTCGTCCCGCAGCTTTGACATGGACGGCAGAAGCATTTGGGCTACGGAGTTGGAGAGCGTGCACGGAAAAAGGATTATCGGCATTGCCATTCCCGTTATTATGCCGTATACCGACAGCGCTTCACTTGAGCTTAAGCCGTAAGTCCGAAGCATTAACGGGATTAACGCCGCCTCCACGCTTTGCAGACCGTGAAGGCTTAAGCGGTTCAGCGATACGGGAATTGCCGTGCCCGAAAGCTCCCTTGCGTGCGTGCGAAGGCTCTGCAAGAGGCTTTGCCTTGATATGCCCGTTTTGCGCCCTCCCGTGTGCAGCATTATGACGCTCAGGCAGAAAAGAGCCGCGCCGATTTCTCCCGCGATAAGTCCCGCCGCGCCGATTACGGCGCTGCACGGCTCGCCCGACTGTTTGTATATTTTTATCATTATATACACCGTACCGATTCGTATAAGCTGTTCAAAAAGCTGTGAAAGAGCCGGGATTCCCGCTTTTTCCCGACCTATGTAATAGCTGCACACCATACAGTGTATGCACGCGAAGGGGACGGATACCGCCGTTATGCGGATAAGCGGCGCGCAGCTTGGATTATGGAACACATGGGCGGCAAGCGCGCCGGAAAGAAAATATACGCTTACGGCGCATACGAGGCAAAGCAGCAGCGATATTGCGGTGCAGAGTACGGCTAACGAGCGCGCCTGCGCTTTTTTTTGTCTGAAGCAGTAATAGGCGGTAAAGCGCGAAACCGACACCTCCAGTCCCGATATGCCTATTGCGAAGCATACTGCCGAAACAGGCATAACCAGTTGGTATATTCCCATTCCCTCCGCTCCTATATTTCTTGACAGCAAAATTCTGAACACAAAGCCGAGAAGCTTTGTCGCCACGCCCGCCGCCGTCAGAATGAAGGTTCCCTTGATAAAAGTTTTTTTGGACATAATATTTCCCGGTGCGCTTTTTATCATTTTATTCCCATACGGCATATTATATTATTAAGAAAACGACGTGACGAGAAAAAATGAGCGTAAATATTTATCTTGACAACGCTGCCACTACGCCTCTGATGCCCGAGGCGGATATTGCGATGAGGCGGTATTACTCCGAGGATTTTTTCAACCCGTCGGCGGTCTATTCCAAATCCAAGCGCGTAAAGGAAAAGCTTGAGGAGGCAAGGAATGTGATCGCGGGGCTTATCGGGGCGCGGGAGCAGGAGATTTATTTTACCTCCGGCGGAACGGAGTCCGATAACTGGGCAGTAAACGAGGGCGTTTTGAGAAGAGGGCATATCATAACCGACGCGATAGAGCATAAGGCGGTGCTTAATCCGATAAAAAATTATATAAAAGCGGGCGGCGCGGCGGATTTTATAGGGGTTACGCGTGAGGGCTTTATAAATCCCGCGGACATAAAAAGAAAAATACTCAGGAACACCGTTCTTATATCGGTTATGACTGCCAACAACGAAATCGGGACAATCCAGCCGATAGCGCAGATGAGCCGTATCGCCCACGAATACGACGTGCTTTTCCACACGGACGCGGTTCAGGCATTCGGGCACATACCGCTTAACGTCGATGATCTGGGAGTGGATATGTTAAGCGCCTCCTCGCACAAATTCAACGGACCGAAGGGCGTGGGCTTTATATATATAAGGAAGGATTCGGGAGTACGACCTTTTATGTGCGGCGGAGGTCAGGAGAAGGGAATGCGCGCGGGAACCGAAAATGTAGCGGGCATAATCGGAATGGCCGAGGCGGCGAGAATATCCTGCGAGCGGTTGGAGCAGAGCGCGGCGTACTGCCGCAAAATCTGCCGTCATATGACAAATCGCATAATGTCCGAGATTCCCGATACAATAATCAACGGGACAACCGACGCGTACAAAAGGCTTCCCGGAAATATGAGCTTTGGCTTCGGCGGCGTGGACGCGCAGTCCTTGCTTGTTTTGCTCGATATGCACGGGATTTCGGCAGCCGCGGGCTCCGCCTGCACCTCGGACAGCGCGGGCTATTCCCATGTGCTGGAGGCGGTAAAAACTCCCGCCGAATATATCGGGGGAACGCTGCGCCTGAGCATTGACGCGAAAATAACGCGTCAGCAGGCGGACTACGTCGTATCCGTTTTAAGGGAAATCATTAAAAATATCAGGAGCAAAAATAACTGATTATTGTTTTTTTAAAAGAACAAAGAAATTAAAAAAAGGTACTTGCATATTTATAAGTATGTGGTACACTGGGCTTAGATAAAGACGTTAGAGACTTTATCTTGACGAATTTAATAAACAATGGGCAAACTTATCGAAAGGTGAGGACGCAAAGCCAAGGGCCTTAGCGTAAAAGCATGGCAGCCGGTTGCAGAAGGTCGGTTCCTCATACGAGTCAAGCTCATCGGTTTGTATTTCGGGAGGATTTTTTTATGAAAAAAATTTTGAAAGCGCTTAAATTGATCGGAATTTCGGTAACGTCATCGTTTGCCATAC
>JAMPDT010000189.1 GCA_023665525.1 Butyrivibrio sp.
CCACATATCGTACTCTCCGTCCCTTATGCGCATGGGCGAAAGCTCAAATCTCCATATTCCCGGCGTAATGTAGGAGCCGCTTTTGACGGACGCAAGCTGAAAAAAAATCTCCTGACTCGTGGTATAGGGCGCGGCTTCCCCGTAATAAACGTAAATCCTCGTATTCCCCGCAAGATAGTGCAGTATCCCGTTTTCGTTATATATCGGTCCGATCCGCCTGCCGTTCGGGGCGATCAGAGTGATGAGGAAATCGTCCGAATAGCTTTTCCAAAGCTGCACGTCAATCGACGGCTCAAACTGCCCGATAACAAGCTCCTCCGTGACCGTGCCGCCCGAAAGCACCCCTCCGGCATGGACGCCCTTTGCCGCCTCGTTCCCCGAGCCGACACAGATAACGTTCTTCCACATTTCGCTTATGTCGTTCAGATAGGTTTCCAAAAGCGACGTTCCGTTATGCGAGCCGTAATTGTTGCCGAAGCTGAGGTTCACGGCGACGGGCATACCGAGCGAAGCCGCCTTTCTCACGGCGTAATCCACTGCCTCCATAAGCCTTGCCGTGCTGAAATACTCGTCGCCCGCCAGCTTAACTATCAAAAGCTCCGATCTGTACGCAATCCCTCTGTAACGTCCGCCCGACGCCCGCCCGTTGCCGGCGGCGATTCCCGCCACATGGGTCCCGTGACGGCTCGCGTCCGTAACGGGAACGAGCGCCAGCCTCTCCTGCCGTCCCGTCCTTTTCAGCGCCTCGTTTATAATATCCCTGCCGTAAACCCTGTCCGCAGCCTCGTCGAATATCTCGATAATCCTCGTGGTTCCGTCCTCGTTGATAAAATCGGGGTGCGCGTAATCTATTCCGCTGTCGATCACAGCCACGATAACTCCCTCGCCGCTCAGTCCGTCCGCGCCTCTTTGCACCGAATCCACGCAGGATATGCCGACGCTGTAATCCAGCTCGTAATAAAGCTTTTTGGGCTTTTCTATGTAGATTACCTCCATAAGCCGCGAAAATTCCTCAATACGGCTCTCCTCCACATAGGCAAGCGCGTACCCGCCCGACAGGATTTTAATCCCCGCCCCGAAGTCCCGCGCCGCCGCCTCTATATCGCCGCAGTAGCGTATTATAAGCTCCCATCTGTCCGAAGCCGCGTCAAAGCCCGTGTTCAGATCGTTTGTCTGCGAGCGCTCCTCCTCTGTGAGCGCAAGCGCGAGGTTAAGCTGGTTTTCTATTTTTTGGTCCATATTTTTCACCGCGCAAAATATCCCGGTCATCGTTTGAAATGCCGGGATAATGTTTGGTTAATTATATGCGCGCATAAGCGGATTGATTACAACACCTCCACGGACCTTCCCAAGCCTACCGAATATATATGGCAGCCCCCGATTTCCCTGCCCGTGACCTTCCTTATCGCGTCGCAGTACAGCTCAAGCTGCTTACGGTAGCGTCCCAAAAGCACCTTTTCGCCCTCCCTGCCGCTCGGCACGCTGTCCGTCTTGTAATCGACGACAAACACCTTTTCGCCCTCAAAATAAAAAGCGTCGATGATTCCCTGCACCAGCACGGTTTCGTCATGCGGACAGCTCCCGTCTATCGCGTCCGCTCCTACCTCCATTGCAAAGGGCTGTTCCCTGTAAAGCTCCCCTCTTTCCGCCGCCGCCTTCATCGCCTCTCCGAGGGGGGATTTGACGAAAACCTCAAATTTGCGGCAGTCGATCAGCTTAAAATATTCCTCTCCGATACGTCTGTCGCGAACCCATTCCTCAAGCTGCGCCCCGACCGAGCCTGCGTCGCTTGTCCTGCCGTAATCGAGAAGCTCGAAAACCTTGTGGTAGGCGTTGCCCCTCAAGGTTCCCCCCGTCTCCTGCGGCTCCCCGATAAAGCGCGGAACGGGCTTTACACTGTCGGGCGGCACGACCCGCGCCTCAAGGCTCTCGTTTTCCTCCATCGCGCGGTGCTTCAAATCCGACACCGAATACTTGGCGCGCAGCGAAAGCACGCTTGAATGCGGATATTCATACTCGAAAATCCGTCTTACCTCCTCGTACAATCCGACGTCCGTATCCGCCTCCGCACCCGAAAAATCCGAAAAAACTCCGAGCGCCGCGCCGAGGGAGGCGGCGCGCTCTGCGGCGGAGAGCTTCGCATTTTCCGTAAGGCTGTCGGGCGCAACGTAATTTATGACGAAGCTGCCTTTTTTTACGGGCTTAAGGGCGCACGGCGCGACTATGTCGAGATAGGATTTGTTTTCCGTTATGTAAGCCGTGTTCATATGCCCCGTATCAAGGACCCTTTCCCAGCGCGCCGAAGCGTTTTTAACGCCCGTCACCCCCAAAAGTATAAGCTTCTTTTTTGCTCTTGTCATGGCGACGTAAAGAATGCGCAGCTCCTCGCCTATGCTGTCGCAGGTCATTCTGCGCGCAATCATATGCTTGTACGGGATCTCCTCCCTGACGCGCCGCTTTAAATCCACGGACGACATGGCGACGCCGAAGGTGCTGTCGTAAATCAGGCTGTCGCTCATATCGCGCAGATTGTACTTCTGCGCGGCGTCCCCGATTATAACGATCGGAAATTCCAGTCCCTTGCTCTTATGTATGCTCATTATGCGGACAACGTCGTCCGCTTCGGAGACCGTGTGCGCCTCCCCGTAATCCACGTCGTATTTGCGTATTTTTTCCACATATCTGAGAAAATTAAACAGCCCCGAATAGCTGGTGCGCTCAAACTCCTTTGCCTTCTGCACAAGCATATCGAGATTGGCGCGGCGAAGCGCGCCCGCCCCCATCGTTCCCACATAATCGTAATAGCCGCTGCCGTAAACCAGCTCCGATATAAGCTCCCTGATAGCCGTAAACCTCGCTTTTTCCCTGTAACCCGAAAGCCGCTCGAGGAAGGCGCGGCATTTTTGCGCAAGCTCTCCCTCGCCCCCGCCGCAGCGCACAACGCAGTCGTAAAATTCCGTTCTCCTGCGCCGACCCTTTATAAGCGCCAGCTCCTCCGCCGAAAAATAGGCGAAATACGAGCGCATAACGCCCGCGAGCGCGATTTCCTGCCTCGG
>JAMPDT010000018.1 GCA_023665525.1 Butyrivibrio sp.
TACTCTCGATATACTCCGGCCGGTGCTGCCCGTCGCCGTCAAACTGCACAGCCGCGTCATAGCCGTGTCTTGCGGCATACAGATAGCCCGTCTGTACGGCTCCGCCGATCCCGAGATTGACTGCGAGATCCAAGAAAGGCTCGCCCGCCTCCTTTAACAGACGCTTCGTCCCGTCCGTGGAGCAGTCGTTTATTACTATATAGTCAAAATCGGGAGCATTCTCCCTTATATCTTTAATTGTCTTTTGTATACTGCCCGATTCGTTGTAAGCAGGAATAATAACCAGCTTTTTCATAGACTAAATTACCTTTGCTCGGTTTTATAAGGTATTGGAGCTTTCACTCTTACTGTAAAACTTTACGAGCAGCTTTGCAATCCGTTTCGGCCAAAATTTGCGAAACATTTCATAATCCTCCGCGCTCCTGCCCGTCTCCCTGATCGCCTCCGAGGTTTCGGAGCCCTCGTGGATCCTGTGGCGCACAAGTGGTCGGCGGCAGTAAATAAAGCTTCCCTTAAGCCTCGATATGCGCTCCCACGCCTCCCAGTCCTCGTCGGTCCTGAAATGGTTCAAAAATACGGGGCTCGGCAGATTGTTTCTCGCGAAGGCAACCGACGGACAGCATATCGACGAGCCCATCGACAGCACGCGCCGCCTGATAAATCGGCTTTTCCACGCAAAGCGCGGGCGAAGCGGCAGCAGCAGAAACCTTTTTATGCGCAGCAGCGTATTGCTTTTTACGGTTTGTCCCTCTCTTATCTCACAGTAATCCGTAAAAAAAATCAGCGGCGTTTTTATGCCCTCCGTCATTTTAAAAAGCGTTTCCGTATAACGCTTTCCGTACACATCGTCCTGGTGCGCAATCGTCACATAATCCGTGTCAGCCAAGGAATACGCGAAATTCCAGTCCTGAGTGATCCCCTTTTCACCGTCGTTTATATACAGGGGTATTCCGTATTTCTCGGCAAGCGCGCCTATAAAGGCGTTGGGCGTGGAGGTTGACATTATAATCTTTGAGCGCACACTCTGCTTTTTTAATGACTGTATGCACTCCTCAAGAAAGGGGCTTTCCTTATATGCGCAGATTACAAAGGTATGGCTTGGCGTACTCATTTATTTTTTCTCTCCGTTACAAAGCCGCATTTTTCATCGGCGCACATAAGCTTATTGCCCTTCTCGACCATATAGCCTCCGCATTCGGGGCATTTCGTGTCCGAGGGCTTGTTCCAGGACATAAAATCGCAGTCCTGATTTTCGCAGCCGAAATACCGCCGTCCCTTTTTGGTCTTGAGGATCACGACCTCGCCGCCGCATTTGGGGCAGGCGACGCCCGCCTTTTCAAGGTACGGCTTGGTGTTGCGGCAGTCGGGGAAGCCGGGGCACGCCAAAAACTTGCCGTGCGGACCGTATTTCACCACCATATTGCGTCCGCAGTTTTCACAGATAACGTCCGTTACCTCGTCCTCTATTTTGACCGATTCAAGCTCCTTCTCGGCAACGCGCACCGCCTCGTCCAAATCGGGATAAAAGTTGCTGACGACGGTTTTCCAATCGACGCGTCCCTCCTCAACCATATCGAGCAGCGATTCCATGTTCGCGGTAAAATTCACATCGACAATGGACGGAAAGGATTTGAGCATAATATTGTTGACGGCTTCGCCTATCTCCGTCACATACAGATTCTTCTGCTCCTTGACGACATAACGCCTCGCGATAATCGTGCCTATGGTCGGCGCGTAGGTTGACGGCCTCCCTATTCCCAGCTCCTCAAGCGTCTTGACCAACGACGCCTCGGTATAATGCGCGGGCGGCTGCGTAAAATGCTGCTTGTTGTCAAAGGAATCAAGCGTAAGCTCCGTATCGCGGCTTATGGCGTTAAGAGTCAGCGCGTCGGATTTCTCGTCGTCGTCCGACATATAAACCGACATATAGCCGTCGAACTTTATCCTTGACGCGGAAAGCCCGAAGCGGTATTCTCCCGCGCCGATACGCACGCTTGTCGTTTCGTAAACCGCGTTCGCCATACGGCTCGCCGTAAAACGTTTCCAAATAAGCCCGTAAAGCCTGAACTGGTCGCGGCTTAACGAATCCTTTATGTCGGAGGGCAAAAGCGCAATATCCGTCGGTCTTATCGCCTCATGCGCGTCCTGAATCTTTTTGCCCGTCCTTGCCGAGGAATCGGGAGCGGCATAGTAAGCCTCCCCGTAGCTCGACCTTATAAATTCCCTCGCCGCGCCGTCCGCCTCGTCGGAAATTCTCGTCGAGTCGGTACGCAGATAGGTGATTATGCCGACGGTCCCGCGCCCCTTTATGTCCACGCCCTCATAAAGCTGTTGGGCTATCCTCATCGTTTTCTGCGTGGAAAAATTCAGCACCTTCGACGCCTCCTGCTGAAGCGTGCTGGTGGTAAAGGGCATGGGCGGCTTCTTTACGCGCTCGCCGTTTTTAACCTCGGTCACGGCAAAGGTTCTGCCCTTAAGCCCCTCCATTATCTCGTTTACCTGCGCCTCGCTCGTTACGTTAAGCTTCGCGTTCTCGGTTCCGATAAGCTTCGCCCGCACGGGCTTTTTTTCTCCATTTATGTTCAAAACCGCTTCCACCGTCCAGTATTCCTCGGGGATAAAGGCATTAATCTCCTCCTCGCGGTCGCATATGATTCTGAGCGCCACTGACTGCACGCGTCCCGCCGACAGCCCGCGCTTAACCTTAGCCCAAAGCAGCGGACTGATACGATAGCCCACCATACGGTCAAGCACGCGTCTCGACTGCTGCGCGTCCACAAGGTTGATATTTATTTTGCGCGGCTCCTTTATGGCAGCCTTGACCGCGTTTTTCGTAATCTCGTTAAAGCTTATTCTGTTTATATCCTTGTCTTCTATTTTAAGGGCGTTCGCAAGGTGCCACGATATAGCCTCTCCCTCACGGTCCGGGTCGGTCGCGAGATAGATCCTGTCGGATTTTTTGACAAGCTTTCTTAAGTTGGCAAGCACGTCGCCCTTTCCTCTTATGGTAATGTATTTAGGGTCAAAGCTTCCCTCCACGTCAACACCCAAGGTGCTTTTGGGCAAATCCCTGACATGACCGTTGGAGGCAGCCACCTCATAATTGGCGCCCAGAAATTTTTTAATTGTTTTCACCTTGGCAGGCGATTCCACAATCACAAGATTTTTTGCCATAACGCTAACCTCTCACGCAGCCCGCGCCCCTTAAGGTACGCGGATCACCTTATCCTAATATAAAAATTTTTGGCGGTTTCCCTTATAAGTCCCTTAAGCTCCAGCTCCAGCAGCGCGGAGAAAATACGCTGCGGCGGCATATCGCACAGCTCAAACAAAGTGTCCAGACTTTTTGGGTTGAAATCCAGTAATTGACTATACAACATTTTTTCGTCGGTTGCAAGCAAAAGATTAATTTTTTTGTTTTCGGGCTCCGTATCAGCGCACAGCCCCAGCTCCTCCATAAGCCCGTCAAGGTCCGTAATTATGCGCGCGCCCTCGCTTATAAGGCGGTTGCAGCCCAAGCTGTCCGTATCTCCCATTCTCCCCGGAACGGCGTAAACCTGCCTGTTCTGCTCGAGCGCCTGCGCCACCGTAATAAGCGTCCCGCTTTTTTGTCCCGCCTCCACCACGATCACCGCGTCCGAAAGCCCGCTTATTATCCTGTTGCGCAGCGGGAACATTCCCGCGCGCGTGGGCGTTCCCGCCGCAAATTCCGATATTACGCCCCCGTCCCTTTGCAGATCCATATAGATATTGAAATTGCCCGCGGGATAGCATATGTCCGCGCCGCCCGCCAGTACCCCGTAGCTCCTGCCGCCTCCCATAACCGCTCCGCGGTGCGCCTCCCTGTCAATCCCCAAGGCAAGTCCGCTTATAACGCTTGCGCCCGCCGCTCCGAGCCTCCTTCCAAGCTCCCGCGCAACGCTTCTTCCGTACTCCGAGCAGTTCCTTGAGCCGACAACCGCCACCGCCCTCGCGCCCTCGTCGGGAAGCCTGCCCTTATAGTAAATAATGTTAGGTCTGTCATAAAGCTCCTTAAGCCTTTTGGGATAATTCTCATCGGTCGGGACGACAAAGCTTATCCCGCCCCTGCAATTATATTCCCCGTATTTCTCAAATATTATCTCGGCGTATTCTTTGTCGGAAATCAAATCAAAATCCCGTTTACTCAGTCCCGCCTCCGCGCACAGCCTTTTAAGCTTCTCCATGTCCGCCTCGTACACGGCGCGCGGGCAGTCGTCAAACGCCTTAAGGAGCCTGCGTACCTTAATATTGCCTATTCCCTTTATATTATTAATCCAAAACCAATATTTTCTGTCCATATCATTCCCCCACCGACTTATAGCCGACCGCCTCGCTTATGTGCTCCGCCCTTATAAGCTCGCTGCCCTCGATGTCAGCCACGGTTCTCGCAACTCTGAGTATTTTGTAGTAGCTCCTTGCGCTCATTCCGCACGTCTCGTATGCTTTTTTCAGCAGCGCTTCCGCGTCCGCCTCCATGCGGCAGTGCTCGGCTGTCCGCGCGGCGGGAATCGCGGAATTGGATTCAAATCCGCAGTCCTTAAAGCGTTTTTTCTGCGCTTCAAACGCCCGCTCAACCTCCTTTTTCATATACGCGCTGTCATACGCGTCGCCGCCCCCGCCAATATCCTCGTAGGCAACGGGCGGAGCCTGAACGCATATGTCGATTCTGTCCATTATGGGCTTGCTTATATGACCGAAATGCCGTTTTATGTCCATGGGCGTACATCGGCATTTCCTGCGGTCGGGATAGTAGCCGCAGAGACAGGGATTTATCGCGGCGACAAGCATAAAATCCGCGGGGTACTCCACGGCGCCGCCGACCCTGTTTATCCTGACGCGCCCGCTCTCAAGCGGCTCTCTCAGGGTTTCCACCGCCCGCCTGTCAAAAAGGTTAAGCTCGTCCAGAAAAAGTATTCCGTGCTGCGCGAGGCTCATTTCTCCGGGCATCGGATTTCTGCCGCCTCCCGCCATTGTCTGCGCCGTGACGGTATGCCGGGGCGAGCGGAATGGTCTTTTGCCCGCGCGCAGGCTTTCCCCGTCGAGCATTCCCGCCACGCTGTATATGCGCCAAATTTCCATGCGCTGCTCGTAGCTCGGCGGCGGAAGTATCGTCGGAAGCCTCTCGGCAGTCATTGTTTTGCCCGAGCCTGGAGGTCCTATCATAAGAAGGTTGTGCATACCCGCAGCGGCGACCGTAACCGCCCTTTTCAGCGCTCTCTGCCCCCTTATGTCGCCGAAATCCTTATCCGTCGCCTCTCCGCCGACCTTTTTTTGTCCCATTCCGAGGCATAGTCCGTCCGCAGACGGCAGCCGTCTTTCTCCCTTAAGATACGCGGCGCACTCCGAAAGCGAGCCTACGCCCACAACCTCGATACCCTCCGCAAAGCCGCCCTCGTTTAAATTGCCCCTCGGCACAATACAGCGGCGCAGTCCCGCCTCCGCAGCCGAAATTATCATGGGCAGCACGGCGTTCACCTCGTTGACACCTCCGTCAAGCCTCAGCTCGCCCGCAAAAAGCACGCCGCCTACCGCCTCCCTCGGCACAAGATTGCAGGCGCAAAGAAGCGCCGCGGCTATCGCCAAATCAAAATGCGGTCCCTCCTTGCGTATATTCGCGGGAGCCAAGTTTACTGTTATTTTTCCGGGTTTTAAACGAATTTCAGAATTTCGGAGCGCCGTCCTGACGCGCTCCCTAGCCTCCTTTGCCGTACCTCCGAGATTCCCGGTAAGCTCAAAGGAGGGAATACCCGACGCAATATCCGCCTCGACCTCCACAAGCCTCGCCGTGACGCCCGATACCGCCGCCGAAATAACTTTACCTACCATATGTCCTCCAATCCTCCCCCGGACGGCACATGGCGTCAATATGCTGTTATCCTTTGTAAAAAAGCCGATTCGGCAAATAAGATAATAGATTACTCTGACTGTCTGCTTATTATACGACATATCCGCCGCCCCGTCAAGCAGACGATTTTAAAATTCACCTAAAATTTATCAAGCGCTATTTACTCTGCATTTCTCTTTTCAGCTCGCTCACCTGTTCAAGGGTAAGCCCCGAATATAAAGCGATTTCCTCCAAGGACAGCTTTCCGTTTTGCAGCATTCTTAAAGCGGACTGTCTATTCCCCTGCTCTATTCCGCGTTCTATTCCCTGCTCTATCCCCTGCTCTATCCCGCGTTCATATTTTTCCTGATATTTCATCTGCAAGGTCATATAATCCAGCCTCCATTTTTCATTTCTTCTGACAGAACGCACCGCTGCGTCCAATTCTTTGGTAAAATCGTCCTTTGGCTCCTTACCGTCGATAAAATCAAGCAGTCTTTTCATTTCAGGCGTAACGTCATTCATTGTTCCCTTTGTGTTTAAAATAATCTTTGTTGTGCCGTCGCCAAGACACAAGCTCGGATTTTGTATACAGCGGTTTTCAAAGGTATATATATGCCGTCCCTCGCCAAACAAATCAAAGGTGCATACAAAAATGACAAAGCTTTGCTTTAACTGCTTATAATCGCCGCCCTTTTCCAAAATATTCAAGTCAATCATTCCCTGATAGTATCTTGTTCTCTTGGGAAGGTTTTTATTCTCCGAGGTCTGCATTTCAATATTATATACCGTTTCTTTTCCGTCCTCAACATAAACATCCAGCCGAACGCTTTTTGCGTCTGCGGAAATATCTATTGTTTCCTGTGATCTCGGATACTCGATATGCAATATTTTTATGTCCAGCACTCTTTCCAAAAAAGGCTTGCAAAGCTTCGGATTCCTCATTACAACGCCGAACATAAAATCATCTTTTATTTGAAGCTCCTCAAATGATTTCTCCATTATTATTCTCCCCTTTTTATTTTATTAACTCCCCCTGACGTTTAAATTTGAGCGGACAAAACGCGGCGGGTTGCCTGTGAACCCGCCGCCTTGTTTTTAATCAAGATCAAAGATGTTGCGATGCTTAAGATATAGATAAGCCGTATCTGTAAACACCTTCTCCACGCCCTTTATCGTAGTCTTGTTTTCAATCGTAAAAGTGAAATAAATATTTCCGTCCATAAACGCCTGATAAACCTCCGCGTCGGCGGAAATATCGTAAGCCGCCTCGAAAATCTCCAGCTTCTCCAAATCAGACTCGGTATACTCCGCAAGCGTGGCAAGCTCTGTCCCGTTAAGGTTATACGCCTTAAGAACTCCGCCCGTCATCTTGGCGCTCTCGTCCTCAGCCGCATAATTAATCTTGATGATTTCGGGATTGACTAAGCTGTCCGCCGCGTCATATTCAAAATCGTCATCGTAAAGATATACGAAAAAGGCATTTTTGTCCGCGCCCTGCTCCGCGTACTTGACTGTATTTCCGTCGGAATAGCCAATCTCCACACCCGTAAAATATGCATCGGGCTTCGTGATAAAGTCCGTTTCGTCAACTCCGAGCAGATAATTTACGATATTGAACTGGTCCATAAAGTTCTCGCCGACTGCCAAGTCAAGTCTTTGGTGGGAAATTTTATTTCTCCAGCCGCCTTCGCCCCATACATGGGATAATCCGAAGTTAAGCAGGTTACCCGCCGAGCTCGGATCCACGCCGAGCATTCCGTTATAAACCGCGAAACGACCGTTAAATACGTTGTGAAGATAAAAAAGCTCGTATTGCTTTCCAAAATCATTATCGCTGACATTCGGAAAAATCTCGCCGTTAGCAATTTTAGCCGTTTCGTAAGGATACTTCTCATCGGGATATTCTCCCTCGGGATTGGAGAAATCGCTCTCCTCAACATTTCCGGCATATACGCCCTGTCTGTCGGTAAAATTGAAATTCCAGTATGCGCTGCCGTTATAGGTAGCGGTCTGAACTCCGTTGCTGTTTTCAACCAAATTAACCGTATCGAAGCCGTTGCCCTTAAGAAAATAATTCTCGGCTCCGTAATATGTCGCAAATTCAAAATACGGCGTATGCGTTGACTTATCCGCTTCCGTATGATGAACCGAGGTATAGCCCTTGGTGGAATCAAGCGAACAGCCCTCCTCGTCGGACGCCTGGTCGCTGGTCTTGCAGAGCAGATAGTAAAGCTTTCCTATATTATTGTCGCAGCCGCTGCTGTCGGTTTTGAAAATTCCCTCGCTTAACGTAGCAATCTGAAACTCGCAGGAAACCCTTTGCTGCTGCTTAGCGCCGCTCTCGTCGGTATGCACGCAGTTGCGGTTGTAGCTGCCGAATATATAATTCATAAGCATCTCAACCTCGTTCCACTCCAAATCGTTGGATTTAAGGTTGCCGTCGGCGTCCTTGCTGTATGAGTTGAACCATACCTTCTCGGATACAAGCTCCGATACCTTATATTCGGTGCCGTCCGCTCTGTACACATTCGTGTGGAAATCGTCCGCTCCCTCGCCCGTTTTGGCAAGATTCATCATTTTCTGACGTCCCGCTTCATCGTCCGGCACATCCTCGCCAAAGAAAACGTTCCTGTAAATATTGCCCGATTCCCCGTAATTTGCAACGGCATAGCCGCCTATATAAATAAAATCCACGGGATCGTTGCTGCCGTTGTCCGTTCCCAAAAGAATCTTCTGAAGCTCCGACGCGGTAACCTGTCCCGGAACCACAATCTTAAGCTCCACATTATCATTATTGGCAAAATAATCGTATATTTTGGTTTCTTCGTATCCCGCCAAAAGATTGTCGATATAATAATTGGGCATCAGAACCGAATACTCATAGCTTCCCTCGTCGCCGCTTCTGTAAAGCTCTATCGGCTGGTACCTCGATGCAATCACATTGGCTGCGCCCTGAGAATATTTCTTTGAATTGGATACCTCGTACCAATAGCCGGTTTCCCAGTCCTGCGCCCTGCTGCCCGAAGTAAGAAGTCTTGTGCTTGGATCACGGTACTGTTCATCCCACGTCATGCCCTCAGCCCATTCCAAAGGCTCGATACGGAACGGCATATCAAAGGTATTGAATATCTCGTCGCCATACGCCTCTATTTTCTCCCGCTGTTCATTGCTCGGAATCAGCACATTGTAAACCGAGGCAAGCTCATATGGAACGATTTCGAGGATCGTGAGCTTTTCTTTATTTCTGTAAATATTGGTAAGCACGTTCGCCTTTCTGTCGGCGGTAAGCACCACCTCGCCGTTTACCATATCAAGCGTGGCGCCCGTATAGGACGCGTAAAACCTTGCCGCCTCCTCGTCGGTAAGTCCCGATACCATGCCTACTGCCTTCTCAACGCCGCCGAACAGAGCCATAACCTTTTCCCTGTTCATAAAGCCGACAAATCCGACGGCGCAGATTACCGCCGCAAGCACAGCCGCAAGAACTCTTTTCCCAATTCTTTTTTTCTTCATAAATCAATGCCCCTTTCGCATCTTTCTGAAATACTGCCAAAACATCAAGGCGTTTGGCTTTGTTCTACTTTAAGTCGTATTTAACTCCGTATATTTCAAGCAAATCAATTTTGTTCCGCAGGGTTGTCGTCTTGGAATCCGAAATCGCTTCGTCCTGATTTTCAAGCGAAACGGACACGTTGAACATCAGCGGCTGCTCCCATTTATGACTTTCGGAATTTTGGCATCTGGAATCAAGCTCTATCTTAAAATCCTTGACATATTTTGCCATACAGTAGCCCTCTGCCGCCTCGCTGACACTGTTTATTTTGTAATCCATAATATAAATCTCGCCCGCAGATCTGACCCAAAGTATAAGCTTGGGTCTTACCTTGGGATCTGACTTGTCAAAATCTCCCGTATATATCCACAGCGCGTCCTCCTGCTCCTTGATTGTCACGGAGGTCGCCTCCATAAGCGAATCCGTTATCTTGTTGGAGGTTTCCTGAAGCATATTCTGCAAATCAATCGAATTGCTCTGCTTTTTGAATGAGCGCGAACCCGAGGATATAAACGCCGCCAGCAACGTTGCGATGATAGCCGTAATCGCAACGGCTACCAGCACCTCAAGCAAGGAAAATCCCTTATTACGTTTACGATGTTTTCCGATTACAAACATAATGCATTCCTCTTTTAATCAATGGTATGCTTACCCGTCGCATAATACAGGGTTATGGTACTGCGCTTTTTATTCTTATATTCGCAGACTATACCGCAGTTCGTGCTTTCGCCTTTTATGATTGTTTCCTCCGCATAAACAGAGCTTACCTCTCCCGACAAAAGCTTGAAGGATATAGAGATCGGCTTATCCTTGGCATAATACGCGCCTGCCTTTACCTCATCGTCCTCCGATACGGACACCTCCGACACGTACACCTCAATATTGGAGGGAAGCTCTGCGGATTCGATTTCAATCTCATTGCCCTCGGAATCGACCTTAATTATCTTGGCAGTATGGTCGTCGATAACCACCTTCCACTCCTTCGCCGAATTGGTCATTGCCTTTTCGCGGCAGGTCGTCAGCAAATCGTCGATTGTCCTTGCAGCCTTGGTAACGTTGGTTCTCTTAACCACCGTATAGGTTATGCTTATAGCGCCGATCATCACGGACATAATAGCCACGACGACGATAAGCTCAACAATGGAAAAGCCCTTATTATTCTGCCGATGTTTCTTCTGACACATAATTCTTTCTCCAATTATTAATTCCCAGCAAATCCCCCTTGGTTATATCGCCCGGATCAACCTGATTGGAATTTGCGCTGTTCTGATAAGCTTTAAAATACTGTGCAAGCACAGGATTGTTCTCTATAACGTCGTCCGACAAATCGTGATTGGCGCGCAGCTTTGCGCCGTTTGTGATATTGATTTTGCCGTTCGTAATTATCAGACCCTCAAAATCATGGTCAACGGTAATATCGCAGTCATAGCCGAGTATAACTCCGTAGAAAGCATCGTCGGGAATTTCGTATGCGCCTCCCGCGGCAACAACCGCAACGGCACTGTACGCACTGCCGCCCGCCGCCGCGTAGGAATAATCCTCTCTTACGTATTTTACGGTTTCCTCCTCGACCGAAATTCTGAATTCCTCGAGAAGCGCCGTATCGACCACATAATCATATATGGAAACAGCGTTATTGATAATGTAAGGAATATCGTCAATTATCACAACGTCCCCGTTTGCGGTTCCCGCGTCAAAGCTGTCGGTGCTGAAGCCCGCTCCGCTCTCGCTGCCTATGTCGTGCAGGTAAAGCTTAAGCAGTGAATAACGCTTCGCCTTGTCTTGACAGGCTTGAATAAAGGTATCGCTTCCGATTCCGAGGACGGACGAGTTTACTCCCAAGCTGTTTTCGACCACCTGATAAAGGCTTCCTCCCGAAAGCACATCGGAGGACGAAAGCGAGCCGCCGCCCCAAAATTCCAAATTGCCGTCCGTAAATTTGGAGGCGCTTCTGTTAAGTATTCTTCTCAAAACGGAAATATCGGTATCAAAGCTGTCGCTGTCGTCGATATTGTTTCCGTTCACTATGGCGGTCACATACTGAATCTGCGCCGCCGAATCCTTGAATTTGAGATACACATAAGCCGTTCCGTCCACCTCAATCACCTCATAGGGCGTGGAGGCAAGCAGAGAATATGCGAAAAAGTCCTCAAGAGCCGTCAAATCCACGGGCACAAAGGAGGAATCTCCCACATGATCGCTGACCGCGTAAGGATTGGAGCAGTTCATATAAGCCGTGGGAACAAGATAAACCTCCTGACTTCCCTTAAGTCCTATCGAGTCGCCCGTCATATATCCGTTTGAGCCGACATTGATATAAGCGCGTCCGCCAAGCAGCATTCTGTTAAGGTGCGAAATATCGAGCGAGCTTTTTTCTCCGTTAATTACAATGGCGCTGCTGTTTCCCATGGTATTGTCCGAATATCCGAAGCCGTAGAAGCTGCCGCCCATCTCCACGCTGCTGCCCGAGCCGATAAAGTTCAAATCGTCCTGAACATATGCGTAGGTATCGCTTCCCTCCGCAAATTTCAGCACTCCGCCCTTGCTCGTAAGCCTGTCGCCGACGTTTATGTTTACGCCCCATATTTTGCCGTTATCTACATTGACCGTACCCTTTACGTTAATATCGCCCGCGGACACCAGCACCGTGCTGCACAGCCCCTCGACAAAGTCAAGCCTTGAGCCGCCGTCCACCGTAAGTCCGCCCATACCGCCGACATTGCCCGCAAAGGCTCCGCCCGCAATGCTTGAGGTCGAGTTGTTGCCCGCCTCGATACCCTTCATGCCTATAAGGCAGTAATCGAGATAAGTCTTTAGCGTGTTCCTGTCGTTTATAAAATCAAACTTAACGTCGGGGAACTCCATAACAAGGTCAACCGCAACCGTTGAAAAATAGTCCGTAGCGGATTCCTTATACTGCACCACCAAATCGTTAATCGTAATCGAGTCTATTTCACCGCCCGCGCCCAAGGAGCTATTCGCCGTAAGCGCTCCTACCGATACGACCGAGGCGTTGGTCGTGTCCGTAAGGAAGCCTGTCAGATACCCCTTAAGACCGCCGTTTAATGTATCTAAACTAGCCAAATCAAGCTTGTCGTATATAGCAGTAAGATAAGACTTTTTAAATTCCTTATTCGCCTTTTCGTTTGCCTCGGTGCTGCTCACGTCGCCGTATGAGGGAAGCTTCGTAATCGCGTCAAGATATTTTTCCTTAAGGCTTTTGTAGCACTCGGTGCTTAAGCCCGCGTGAATCTCCTCCAGCGCCGATTCCGCCGAATAGAAGGTTTTCTTTGACTTGTAGTTCATGGTCTTAAGCTTGTAGTTGGTAACGGTGGAGGTCATTACGACGGAAGCCAAAATCGCCACGAACGCAATGGCAACAAGAGCCGCCACCATTGAAGCGCCTCTGTTATCTCCTTTGCCCGTATTAAGCCTTCTGCGGTTTTTCCTGAATTTTCTCAGCCAAAATATGCCCATAAATTATTCCTCCCTTATGGTGGACACGGAAACAAACACGTCGCTGTTACCGTTGACGTGATTATAATAATCCGAATAATCGGTGTTGTCCGCCTCGTCATATCTTATATACACCTTAACCGTATAAAGACTGACCGCCGTTCCGTCGCCCTTTGTTATTTCGTTGTTTCCCTCCGAGTAAAAAGTCAAGTGCTTATCATTATTTCTATCATAATTATGTCCGTTGTACGAAATATGACAGTTTTTCTCCGTATCAAGATACACAGGCTCTTTAGACGCGTTATCCTGAAAGCGCGCCTCCTGCTGAACCAAATATATATTGGTCATCAAAGCGGAGCCGTCCGTGGACGGCACATCGCTTCCGTCCTCATATGTCTGAGTAAAGTTAATATTTACCACATCGTCAACAAATTTACTGTAAACACCGTTTCCATAAACACCGTATGGCTGATACATTATATAGAGGTTGGGAAAACGCTCCGTCGCGACGTCGGCGCTGCCCGACTTTACCTCCTCAAGCTTTATTCTGCCCGTCTCATAGGAGGGATTTCCCGCGGAATCCGTATATTTAACCTCGACAGAATACTTGTAGCTGCCGTCGATACAGGTGTCAACATAAATATCCGTCGTTTTCTTAAGTCCGAGGCTCTGCGCCGTGGAATCGTCGGGATAATGGTACTTTTCGATAAGATAGTTTAACGCGGCTTGGTCATACATGGAAATTTCCTTAAAGCAGGACACGCCGCCCGAGCCGAAAAGATTCTTAAGCTCAGGCACCTCGTAGCTCTCATAGCCCTGACTGTCCATCACCACCGACACGTAGAACTTCTCGCCCTCCGCGCCCTCGTAATAATCCTTATCGCCGTTTTTAATATTTCGGAAAACGTACATAGACTTATCGGGACTGAGGCAGCCGGGGTCCTGTCCGAAGTCGGCAAGCAGCTCGCTCATGGGTCTGGCGGCAAAGTATTCGGAAATGTTCTGCGCAACGTCCGTGGCATTTTGCAGTCTCCTCGCCTTATGGTTGACATTGGCGGTCACGACAAAGGAGCGGATAATCGGTATGCTTACAATCGCGATTATCATTATCGTGACCAAAATCTCCACCAACGAAAAACCCTTACTATTTTGTGTTTTTCTCAATCTGCGTAACCGTTTCACGTTATCACCTGCTTTTATTCATAAATCACCACGTCGCCCGAGGTGCTCTTGACAACGAATCTCGGATTGCCCTTATCCTCGTTGGCAATCTTTATATTCAGGGTCATATCCGTATCGTTTATTATGGTCGCGTCAACAGCCGCCATATCGTCGTCGCCCGTTCTCTGCGAGCTTAAAACCATAAACGAGAGATACTCTCCGGGAAGGAACATCGCGCCCTTCTCAAACTCCGCCGCGGGGAATTGCTGCTCGCCCACCGAGTACTGCGCGTAATATGTGCCCTCCTCCTCAAAGAACCTCAGATAGAATTCCTGACGCTCGTTCTCCTCGGAAAGGATCGCGTTTGCGCCCGTTAAGTCGCCCTTTTTATTTACGGTAATTCCGCCCGCAACCGCGTCGGCGGGCTGAATCGCGATATAGTAGTCGTAATCGCTCATTATTTTGTCGCCGTTAATATTATCGGCAATTTCTCCGCCGCCGAATATATCCGAAGCAAAAATATTTCCAGTTCCGTTCAAAATACCGTTAATATTCACATTGCCGAATTTTCTGTCCTTGCCCGTAATTGCGTACTGCGATACCACGAGCACGCCCGATACCACGTCGGTTTCGGAGTTGTAGGACATCGACATCGAATCTATCGTGCATTTGTACTTGTAGTTGTTTATGTACTCGATAAGGTTCTTAAAATTATCGTATGAGGTTTGGTAGGTAAGCGTGAGCACCGTCTTATAGCCCTTGTAATCGGAGCTGTAAACGCTCGCTCCCGCCTCGCTGCTCGGATTGGTGGAGCTTACCTGTCCGAAGTTGTACACGTTCTCCGTCTGCGCAAGTCCCGCCTGACTGAGCCATGTGTCAACCTTATCCTCAAGCTCCTTCACGAAAAGAATCGAGTATTCCTGAGAATAGCCCGTATCGAATTTATCAATAATCTTATCGTAGTTATTGTTGTAAACAACCGTGTCATCGGAATATTTTTTGGCGTTTGCCTCCATAGTCCGAAGCGTCGTGTGCCTTGTCTTAAGCTCGCTTATCTCCTTGTCAAGAGCTTCGTTTGCCGCCGTAAGCTTTCTGAAGCCGAAGAAATATGCGCAGGCAATTATAGCTATTGCCAAAATCACATACAGAAGTTTCACATCTCTGTCGCTTATCTTCATAATTATTCCGCCTCCGTTTCTTCAGATGCCGTCGTTTCCTCGGGCTTGGTGTCCTCAACGCCGAGCAGGCTGTTAAGTATATCCTCCATAACTCCGGGGGCTGTCAAAAGCTCCTCCGCAGTCGGCACAAATACGCAGGACAGCGTGCAGCTTGCGGTAATAACGCCCTCCGCGTCCACGCTCTCGCTGATTGCGGGGACATAAACGCCGCCGATGTTTATGCCGTCTTTTTCAACGGATTCGTCAAGCGCCACGATAAACGCCGCGATCGTTTCCTTGGAACGCGCCGTAAGCGACATCGTAACCCCGCCGTTCGCAATCGTCATCGCGGTTACGGAAATATCAGAGGGCATATTTTCCTCAAGATATTCTATGAATTCCGAAAGGTAATCGTCATACGAAAACGCCATTGCGTTGAAAGCCGCCATATCGGAGTATTTGTCCTTGGCGATATAATACTGATCGACAATTTCCTGGACATACTCGATGTTCTTTATGCGCTGCTCCAAATCCGACTTGTCGGAGGATTTCGACCAGTACTGCATAAGCGGGAAAGAAACCAGCAAAAGCGCAATCAGCACAGCCGCCAAAAGCGCGACCCTGAAATACTTGTTGCTGTTGGATTTCTTGGCTTTGTCGAGCACCGACTGGGGCAGGAAATTAACAGGCGCGATGACCGCTCCGATATTGGGTATGTATGTTGACATATCCGTAATTTCATTGCCCGACGCGGGAGCCATCTGTACGGTTTCAAGCTTCTCGACCGTAATATTAAGCTCGAAGGAAAAGAGCTTTTCGATTCCGTAAACGGGGCTGCCCTCGACAAGTATGTACGCCTTCTCAATCGGGTACTCCGCATTTTTCTGCGTGTAATAATCCATTACACGGCTTATATTGTTCACAAGATACTTGAGGGAGTCGGTAACGTAATCGCCCTCCGCAAAGGAGCTTTTGAGGGCGTTGTGCGTGTCCGCCATGGCAGCCACCGCCTCCTCGTAGGTAATGTCCCTCTTGTCCACAAGCGCGTTGGCAATGGTGCTCTTTCCGTAGGGAACCGTCCTCATAAGCTGAAGCACGTTGCGGTTCAGAATCGTGACAAAGGTATTCTCCTCCGTCATCTGTATTACAATGGAAGGAACCTCGCTCACCTGATACCTGATAAACTGGAGAGTGGAGTTCCCGACATAATCTATCGACTCGATATGCATATCGAGCATTTCAGCCAACGAGTAGTACGCCTCAACCATAGCCACGGGAGCCACGGCAACCATTACCCTCGTCTTTCTGACCTCCTCCTCGAGAATTGTTTCCAAAGCCGAGAAGGCAATAACATAATCTTCTATATTAACGGGAAAATATTCCGTTGCGTTCGTATTGATAAAATCCCTGAGCTTATTGTCCTTAAGCTCGGGAGTTATAACTTCCTTGCTTGCAACCTTGGAGGACTGAATGCTGAAAATCACGTTCTTGCCCGAAATTCCGCTTACGTCCATGCCTTCCTTGATTGTTTTTGCCATGAGAGGAATATCCGTGACCATTCCGTCTTCCACGGCAGACGCGGGCGTCGGTACCGTTGCCGCCGCATACACGTTTATTGATTTTTGAGCGGAATACGCCACATCACTTATCCTAGTGACATCATTTCCTATTATAATTGTTATGACTCTTGATGCCATTGTATCCTCCCTGAATTAGATTTACATGAACAGACCTGTGTACCAGCTTATCATTCGGTCTCCCCAAAGCATGACGGCAAACAAGCCCGCCGCCAAATACGGTCCGAAAGCAAGAACTCTGTCCTTACCCTTAACCTTCATTAAAACAATATGTATCACCGAGCCGACGATACATCCGATCACAAGGGCGAATATTATATGCTTCCACCCAAGCAAAAGCCCCGCGGCTCCCATAAGCTTTATGTCGCCGCCTCCGATTCCCCTTCCTCTCGTAATTATATAAAGAAGCAGAAGGAACCCGCTCACCGATACCATGCCGATCAGGTGGTACCATACGTTGCGGTAATCCGCAACAGTCGCGGCAATCCCAAGCGCCAGTATCGCGATATTAAGTCCGACCGGGATCTCGTAGGTCCTCCAATCTATCACGGCAACAGCCGTCAAAATCGAAAAACACAGCATGTATAATATGCTGCTGAGATTCATTCCGTCTACAAGGAGTATCAGCACATATCCGAATCCGTTGACCGCTTCAACGATCGGATACTGAGCCGAGATCCGCGCTTTGCAGTATCTGCATTTACCCCTGAGAAGCAGCCAGCTGAAAAGCGGTACGAGGTCGTACCACCTCAGCTTATGACCGCAGCTCATGCAGTGAGAACGCTCAGTCGCAATATTCTCATGCTTCGGCAGCCTGTAAATAAGTACATTCACAAAGCTGCCGACAACAATACCGTATGCAAAAACTATTATGTATAAAAGAATTATCTCAGCAAGCATACATTATACCTTGTCATTCTCAGTCCTTAGGCTTCTGACATAATGTTAAAAATTACTTAACATCATCTTCGCCGAGCTTAGCCTCTACATGCTCGTTCTTGATTGTGAAAACAGCGTCAGCAGCTTTATACTTCTTGGATGAGCACTTGAACTCGAACGAAGCTGCCCCATTCTTAAGGTTGTCAAGAACCTCGTTTACATAATCCTTGTCAAGCGTAGCAGATCCGATTGTAGTCGCATCTCTTGTAACGGATACGGTTCCGCCGGAGCAGGTTATAACCACATCAAGATCGGAGAATTTCTCGTTTGCAAGCGCAATCTCCATGCTGTTGCGGACCTCTGCGATTCCGTCAAGGTCCTTGCTCTGCTTAGAGGTCTCGATGTGTCTTACGAGGGTCGGAACCAAAACTCCGAGAAGCACAGCCATAATGGCTACTACTACGATAAGCTCTACGAGTGAGAAACCTTTGTTGTTCTTCTTTTTCTGGAATAACTTCATTTTACTATCTCCTTTTTGATATTATTCAGTCCGTATCGGACTGTACGGGAAACCCCGTTTTATATCAATATGACGGCGGCGGGGTAAACGCCGTGCGTCATAATTGGTACCCTGCTTACGCGTTGCCTAGGGTATTGTACATCGTGATGATCGGTCCGTATATCGCGCCGAGAATCAGAATTACGATACCCGCCATCACAATGATAATCATAGGCTCGATAAGCGCCATTACCTGCTGGGTAGCAAGCTCGACCTCCTCGTCGTAATACTTGGCAGTGTTGTTGAGCATTCCCTCAAGGTTACCCGTCTCCTCGCCTATGCCGACCATATGGACGACAAGCGGAGGGAAAAGACCCGACTTCTTGAGCGGCTGCGCGAGAGAAACGCCCCTCTGTATCTGCGATGTCGTTTCCTCGAGCGCATCCTGATAGAGTATATTGCCTATCGTGCGGGAGGTAATCTCCATCGCCTCAAGCATCGGCATACCCGAGGCAAGCATCGTGCTGAAGGTTCTGGCGAACCTTGCGCACGCGGTCTTGACGTTAAGCTTGCCGAATACGGGGAGCTTAAGCACAAGCCTCGCGAACACCCTTTTGCCCGTTTCGGTTCTGCCGTACAGCTTGATCGCAACGACTATCACGGCAATCACCGCGATTATTATGTACCAGTAGCCCTTGATTATATCGCTTAACGAAAGCAGTGCCTTCGTCAGCCCCGGCAGCTCCGCGTCCATATCGGCGAACATTTCCGCAAAGGACGGCAGGACGCCGACGACCATTACGACAAGCACGATAACCGCAACGACCAGTATTACTATCGGGTATATCATGGCTTTCTTGAGAAGTCCCTTGACCCTTGTGTCCTTCTCGAAGTGCTCCGACATTCTCTCGAGCGAAATCTCGATATTACCCGAAGCCTCGCCCGCCTCCACCATGCTGACCAAGAGCTGCGGAAAAACCTTTTCCTTCTTCATCGAGCCTGCCAGCGTATCGCCCTTCTGCACGCTGTCATGCACATTGCGCACCGCCGCCTGCAAGCTCTTGTTCTCGGTCTGATCCGCAAGCATCTCAAGCGCGGGAACAACTCCGACTCCGGCTGTCAAAAGGCTGTTGAACTGTCGGCAGAATATACTGAAATCCCTAGACTTGACCTTCTTGCCGCCTATGGATATTTCCTTATTGAGCACGCTGCCGTCGGCAACCGAAAGAACGGTGTTGCCCTCGCCTCTCAGCGTAGCAAGCGCCTTCTCCTTATTCTCAGCCTCGATTGAGCCTTTTTTCTCTTTACCGTCCTTGGTTATCACTCTGTATGTAAAATTTGCCATAGACACCCTCTTGCATGTAGCCTTTTGATGAAAAAATTATATCATATTCAACGACGCAAATCAATAATAATATGTCTTTTTTGTGAAAATTTAACAGAATTTCATCACATTGACGGCATCATTCCGAATTTTCTTTCGAGCGCGGGCTGGTCCTGCGCAAAGCTGACCGCAACCTCGCGCGTAATCTCGCCGCGTCCCGCCAGCTCGTAAAGCGCGTCGTCCATCGTAATCATACCGACCTTCCTGCTGGTCTGAATCATCGAATCAATCTGAAAGGTCTTTGACTCCCTGATCAGATTCTTGATCGCGTTGGTCATATGCATGACCTCGAACGCCGCCACACGGCGCTGTCTGTCAACGGTCGGTATAAGCTGCTGCGAAATTACCGACTCCAGAACCATCGAAAGCTGCACCCTTATCTGCTGCTGCTGGTGCGGCGGGAAAACGTCGATAATCCTGTCGATTGTGCTCGACGCGCCGATCGTGTGGAGCGTCGAAAAAACAAGGTGCCCCGTTTCAGCCGCCGTTATGGCGGTGGAAATCGTTTCAAGGTCGCGCATCTCACCCACAAGAATAACGTCGGGGTCCTCTCTGAGCGCGGCGCGCAGCGCGTTTGCGTAGCTCATGGAGTCAAGCCCGATCTCACGCTGGTTGACCATAGATTTCTTATGGTGGTGCAGGTACTCTATCGGGTCCTCCAGCGTTATGACGTGCGCGGAGGTTATCTCGTTTATCCTGTCGATAAGCGACGCGAGCGTCGTGGACTTGCCGCTTCCCGTGGGTCCCGTCACAAGCACAAGCCCTCTTTTTTTGCGCGCAAGCTCAATAACCGAGCGCGGCAGACCAAGTTCCTCGGGCTTTGGTATCTGCGTGCCGACAAGACGGATCGCCGCCGCGAGAGAGCCTCTCTGACGGAACACGTTCACCCTGTATCTTCCGAGCGCGGGAATCGAAAAGGAAAAGTCCACCTCGCCCTTCTCGTTAAGCATCTCTATTTGGCGCTCGTTCATTATGTCCTTAATCATATTGTCGGTATCCGGCGGCATAAGCCTCGGATAGTCCATTGTTACAAGTCCGCCGCTCACCCTCATTCTGGGCGGAATTCCGACCGTTATATGTACGTCGGACGCCTTGTTCTCCTTGCCGATTTGCAGTAGTTCTTCAACCGTAACCATATTTTTATCCTTCCCGCCTCAATATTAATCGTCCGCCTCGTAGGTTATCTTCATCATCTCCGCATACGAGGTTACGCCGCTCACAACGTATTTCGCGGCGGCGTCGCGCAGCGTCGTCATTCCCTCTATCTGCGCCTGCTTCGTTATCTCGTCGGCGTTCGCCCTGTTCGCGATAAGGCGGCGGAGCTTTCTCGTGATCGGCATTATCTCGTACACGCCGATTCGTCCGTAATAGCCCGAAAAGCCGCAGACCTGACAGCCGCAGGGCTCTTTAAGCACAAGCGTGTCCGTCACGTTAAAGCCAAGCTTAAGCTTCTCCTCCTCCGTTGCCTCTCTCGATTTTTTGCATTCGCAGAGCCTCCTGACAAGTCGCTGCGCGATTATTCCCACAAGCGAATCTCCGAGCAGGTACGGCTCCACGCCCATATCAATAAGACGGGAAACCGACGCCGCCGTGCTGTTCGTATGGAGCGTGCTGACAACAAGGTGTCCCGTAATCGACGCCTTTACCGCGATTCCCGCGGTTTCGCCGTCTCGGATCTCTCCTATCATTATTATATCGGGGTCCTGACGCAGAATAGAACGCAGGGCGCTGGCAAATGTAAGCTCCGCCTTGGGGTTTACCTGAACCTGATTTACTCCGTCCACGTTCGCCTCCACGGGGTCCTCTACGGTTATGATATTAACTTCGTCGCTCGAAAGCTCGCTGAGCGCCGTATAAAGCGTCGTGGACTTACCGCTTCCCGTAGGTCCCGTAACGAGAATTATCCCGTGCGGGTTCCTTAAAATATTTTCAAATTTCACCAAATCGTCGGGCGTAAGTCCGAGGTCCTTTTTGTCCCTCTTAAAGCCCTCCTTGGAGGCGAGACGCATAACCACCTTCTCGCCGAAAACGGTGGGGAGGTTGCTCACACGAATATCGTACTCCTTGCGGTCAACGACTATGGTTATACGACCGTCCTGCGGCTTTCTTTTCTCCGATATATCCATTCCCGAAATAACCTTAAGTCTGGCGACAATCGCGGAATAAAGGCTTCGGTCGTATTTGATCGACTCTCTCATAACGCCGTCCACGCGGTAACGGATCTTGACCATATACTCGAACGGCTCAATATGTATATCGGACGCCCTCTGCCTTACCGCCTGCTCTATAATTCCCTTGACAAGCTGAACTATGGGCGAGTTCTCTATATCCTCCTTGCGCGCATTGTCCTCGGCGTCGTCCATGGCGTAGCCCGCCTGCTCCTGCTTGAACTGCTCGGCAACGGCGATCGCCTGCGACTGTCCGTAGTATTTGTCGATCGTCGCCGTTATGTCGCTTGCGTTGGCGAGATACGGCATTACGTTCATTCCCGTTATGATGCTTATATCGTCCATCGCCATAATATCCATGGGGTTCTCCATGGCGACCTTTATGACGTTCGCCTGCTTGTTGTCCAGTCCGAACGGTACGACAAGGTACTTGCGGATAATATCCTCGCTTACCATATGCATCGTATTTTCATCTATATCAATTTTACGCAGATCCACATATTCTATGTCAAGCTGCTCGCAGAGAATGTCGTTTATCATATCCTGCGTAACAAAGCCCAGCGAAATAAGCGCCTCGCCTATTTTTATTTTCTTGGATTTCTGCTCCGCAAGCGCCTGTGTAAGCTGTTCGTCCGTAATGATCCCGTTGTTGAGAAGAATATCTCCGATTCGCAGATTTTTTCTTGTATACGCCATTTTGCCTTATCCTTTCTATTATTTATTTTCTATATCCTTAAAATCATATGCCCTTCCGATTTCGTCCACAACCGACAAAAGCACGTCGTCATAGCTTGAGCCGCACACGTAGCGAAGCTCGGGGGCGTTGGTCGCCATCGCCGTCTCTCCGTCCATGGAAAGCACCGCGTCCGAATATATGAAGCACATCCACGCGTCAAGGTATTCGTAGGGGTCCTCGGTGTTATTGTACAGCGGCATCGCCACCTTGCCGTTATAGAAAAACAGCACGTAATTCTCGTGGTCCTGCTCATAGCCCGAGGCGTTGCACGCCAGCACAGCCTTATGGAGCCTAAAATCCCTCGCCTCCTCGTTTCCGTCGCGGAAAAGATAATTCATATCCCCCGTCACCTCATAGGACATATGCTTCGTGGTATCCGCGACCTCCTCGCCTATCACCCTTATATTTTCCTTGACTATATCGTCGAGCAGCTCCATATCAAGCTCCGACGTGCTGTCGATGTACTTGTCCGCGCGGTCGATGGTGTAGGTCATTTCGTTGTTTTCAAAAAAATATCCCTGCGCTGCCGCCGCCTTTTTGTCGATATTGCAGCGGATCGTTATCTCGTCGCCGATTGCCAGCCCCGAGGTACGGCTTATCTCGTATTGGAGCGCCGACAGGTATTTGTTGTCCGACTCGTTGGAATAGGTGACGTAAATATACGGGCTTATCCCTCCCGTAATTATTTTAAGCTCCGCAAACACGTCAAGCTCAGTCCCCGTCTCTAACCCCGACACCTCCGCCGTGCGCGGCGTTTTATCTATCTTGATTTTCAGCCTCTGCGCTATGCTCTCGTCGCAGTCAACCTCCACGGTAAGCTCGTCGCCGTTTTTGAGCCCCTCGGTTTTATCGAGCCTGTAAGTCACGGATTTGACAAACTCCTCGTATTTGAGCCTTTCCTCCTCTCCCGCGCCGCTTCCCGCAAGCGCGGAGTAAATCCCCATATCGTCCAAAACCGCTGCCGCCGTGGCTCTGCCGTCAAAGCCGTCAAAGGTAACGAACACATATCCCGACAGGACGAGCTTATCCTCCGAAACCCTTCTGACCTTCATAACAATCAAAACCGCCAGCACCGCAGCGGAAACCGCGATTATGACTATCAGGCCGCGCAATTTGCTTTTACTCATAAAACTCCCTTAAAAATATCCTCATAATTTTCAGAAATATTATACTCCTTTTGTGGGATTTGCACAAGTATTATTTCCGATTGTCTTGCCGCGCATTTCCGATTGTCTTGCCGCTCATACAAAAAAACGGGCATAAAGCCCGTTAAGCAGTCCCGCTTTTTGTTTCGAGGAATTTGAAGTAATTATCCCCTCGCTCAATATCCTCGGCAATGGCAGCCGCCAGCTCCTCCCCGCCGATATTCGGCTCCCTTTGCAGACAGCTCTCCGTTTTTTCTATGATTTTAATCATATACAGGGCGGCGTTATGCCCCCTCTCCCACAGTCCGCACATAATATCCTGCAACAGGGCGTAGGATATTTTTTCGGGAACAATCCCTTCGATGAGCGTCGGATATTCCGTTTTGAGATTGCAGACAAGGGCGCGCACCAAATCCCTGTTCAAAATATACCCGTAGTTTTCGGCAACAATTCTTCCGAGGATTTCCGCCGTATACAGTCCCAAATCCTCCGGGGCGTTCTCTATTTTTTCCCTAAATAATATCCGGCTGTACGCAACGATCATCCACTCGTTTTCGTCAAGCTCCCTGCGGTCCGTAATATGGACCAAGGGCATCAAAATCCCCTTTGACGACAGCGCCCTTCTTTGATTCCCGATGAACGCGGCATACCGCGTTTTGACAAACGCCTCGGCAATGCCGGTTCCCAAAATAATCGCAAGCGGATTTTCCGCCGTCCTCAAATTCCGCATAACCTCCTCGTCGGTCATCCGCTCCCTCTTTTCGGAAAAGGTGTTTTCCCCGATTCCCAAAAGCGAATCGGCGCTGATTTCCAAAATGCGGCAAAGCTCGGGCAGCATTGTCACATCGGGAAGGCTCTGCCTCCGCTCCCATTTGGACACTGCCTGAGAGGTTACTCCCAGCCGCGCCGCCAGCTCCTCCTGCGTAAGATTCCTGTTGCGCCTGTACAGCGATATTGTTTCTCCAAGCTCCATTCTCCGTAAGCTCCTTTCCTATCCCCCGCGGGGAATTTTTATAAGCCGATGATAGCACAGGAAAAAGTCGCTGTAAATTAACCGTTATTTGAAGAAGCGCTCAACCGCGCGGCTTCGGGAGCCGATAGATTAACGGGTAAGCGCCGACATTTCCAAATAACCTATATATTCTGCGAATAGTTTTCATTTTTCCTTGTTTTTATGGCTTATAGCTTTATATTATGTTGACATCGTGCGCATAAACTACTATAATAGGCATAGAATAAAGCATGGAGGTGTTTTTGTGGCTTCTGCAAATACGACCAATCTGAACATTCGTACCGATAAGGATATAAAGCTCGCCGCCGAGAAAATTTTTGAAGAGCTTGGGCTGAATATGACGACTGCCGTCAACATTTTTTTGCGCCAAAGCATTCGTGAACACGGAATCCCTTTTGATCTGAAATTGGATACCCCCAGCGCAACAACCGCCGCCGCTATTGAAGAGGGCAGACGGCTTGCCGAGGATAAAACCGTAAAAGGGTACTCTACAATGGACGATCTGAAAGCGGCGCTTACACGATGAAATACGAAGTCAAATTTACCAATCAATTCAAAAAAGATTTGAGGCTGGCGCAAAAGCAGGGCAGGGATACTGAGAAGCTGTTTTCCGTTGTTGAAAAGCCGGCGGTGCGGCAAGCCCTTGGAAGCGAAGTACAGGGATCATGACCTGATTGGAAATCACAAGGGCTGCCGTGAATGTCATATTGAGCCGAATCGGCTTCTCATATACGAAATCTACGAAAATACGCTTGTGTTGATGCTTTATCGCTTAGGAAGTCATTCGGAACTGTTTAAGTAAGAAAAAAAACTCCGTACCAAGCTCCTTAGCCGCCGTCAGCACCTTTACCGCCGCAGCATCACTGTTTTTTTTACAGAACAGCAGATATAAATACATTCAAAACGATTTGTCAAGGACATAATGAAAGATATTAAAAATGCCTGAAAATCCAATGTTTTCAAGCACTCCCACAATACGCATATTCAGTTTTTTTCATACTCTGCTCCTTTACATACAAAAAGGGCACATAGAGCTTTCATTTTCTATGTGTCCTTACGCTGTTGTTTTGATATTCATTTGTCGGTTACGCTGACTGCGCAACCTCAGCTTCAATTTCTTTCAATTCATCGAGCGATATTGCAGGAACATAATCCGCAATTTCCTCAAGTGTCATCTTTCCCTTTTTTATCATTCTTTCTGCGGTTTCCCTATCGGCTTCATGCCTCTCGCTTTTCCCATAGATTTTCATAATCC
>JAMPDT010000190.1 GCA_023665525.1 Butyrivibrio sp.
TCGGTAGAAATAATAAATTTTTCCATTGCAAACCTCCCTCGGCTGTTATATAATTCTGTAATCAGAATAATTACACCGAAATTTTACCATAAAAAATACAAAAATTCAATATATCGGAATTTTTGCCAAAAATCTGTTGACATACACAGTTTTTGATGATATATTGTTAAAGTTGGAAAAAGAAGAAGGGTATCCGCCCTCACCTCGGCGCAGGCAAGCGTCCCGGGTTACAATACAGATAACGGCTTCCGTGCCGCGTCCGTTTTCGGAACGCGCGTTCACGGGGATTATACTGTGCGGCGGATATATTTCCGAACGCTTTTTTTATGTCATCGGAAATCTCCCGAGCTTTTGCGGGACTAACTATTTTTTGGAGGTGCACTACCATTAGCGAGTTAATGATTAACGAACAAATCAGAGACAAAGAAGTCCGTGTTATCGGTGAAAACGGAGAGATGATAGGAGTTATGTCATCGAGAGATGCAATGAAGCTTGCAAGGGATGCGGAGCTTGATTTGGTGAAAATCGCTCCCACCGCCAAACCGCCCGTGTGCAGGATTGTCGATTACGGCAAATACAGATATGAGCTTGCGCGCAAGGAAAAGGAAGCAAGAAAGAAACAGAAAACCGTTGAAATCAAGGAAGTGCGATTATCTCCCAATATTGAAGCCAACGACCTCAACACCAAGGTCAACGCAGCCAGAAAGTTTCTCGAGAAGGGCGACAAGGTTAAGATTACCCTGCGCTTCAGGGGACGCGAGATGGCGCATATGACGACGAGCAGGCATATTCTCGACGATTTTGCCGAAAAGCTTGCCGACTGCTCGGTTATCGAAAGACCGGCAAAGGTCGAAGGCAGAACCATGGCTATGATTTTAGCCGAGAAACGTTAAAATATTTTGACTAAATTTAAGGAGGATTTTTATCATGCCCAAAATGAAGACAAGCAGAGCTGCTGCAAAGCGCTTTAAAAAGACAGGAACAGGTCAGTTGAAGAGAATGAAGGCTTACAAGAGCCATATACTCACCAAGAAGACAGCCAAGAGAAAGAGAAACTTAAGAAAGTCTGCTCTTGTTGACAGCACCAACGTAAAGAATATGAAGAAAATTTTACCGTATACGTAATTGGCATTGTAAGGAGGATGAGATAAAATGGCAAGAGTAAAAGGCGGATTAAACGCAAAGAAAAAGCATAACAGAGTTCTTAAGTTAGCTAAAGGATACAGGGGCGCGCGCTCCAAGCAGTACAGAGTTGCCAAGCAGTCGGTAATGAGAGCCTTGGCGAGCGCTTATGTGGGAAGAAAGCAGAGAAAAAGACAGATGAGGCAGCTTTGGATCGCCAGGATCAACGCGGCGGCAAGAATCAACGGTCTTTCGTATAGCAGATTTATGTTCGGCTTAAAGACGGCAGGCGTTGAGGTGAACAGAAAGATGCTCGCCGAAATCGCGGTAAACGACGCGTCCGCGTTCGCAAAGCTTGCGGATACGGCTAAAGCAAACCTTAAATAGAACCATAATCTCAGTTTTGAGCGTAAAGCCGAAACTGAGATTTTTGCTTTATCGGGCAGGCAACAAAGCTGTTGCAAGTTAGCTTCTTTTAATGTATACTTGATTTAATCGGAGGTGCTTATGGATAACGACGGCAGACAGAAAAAAACAAGACAGCTGCAATGGGAGATGAGGCCGATGGGCTGCTCCAAATGCGGAGGCGAGGTTGAGTTCCGAGGTCACGGCGAGTACCGATGTAAGGTTTGCGGCAACGTGGAAACGGACGACTTCGGAAAGGTCAAGAAGTACCTTAACGAGAATGGACCCACGCCCGCTCTTATAATAGCGGAGAATACGGGAGTGGGGATCGACAGGATCAACCAGTTCCTAAAGCAGGGCAGGGTGGAAATCCCCGAAAATTCCGAGGTATACATAAGGTGCGAGAAGTGCGGAACGGAAATACGCTTCGGCAGGTTCTGCCCCGCATGCGCGAGCAAGCTGTCAAAGGATCTTAAGGGTGTTTTCGAGGTTGGAGAGGTTCCCAAGAGGAAATCGAACAGCGACGGCAAAATGCATTTCCTCGACCGGGAGGGAAACGGCAGGAATAGGAGAAAATAACCGACAAGAGGTATTGATATGAAGAAATACGGAATTAAAATCAAAGGTATCGTTAAATGCGAGGAAAATTTTTTAATCGTTAAAAAATGGGATGACGACAGGATTGACGAGCCGTATCAGTGGGAATTTTTCGACACGGATCTTGCGGACGGCGAAACGCCCGAGGCTACCTGCCTGCGGTACATACAGGAGTGCACGGGAATATTTACGCATATATCGTCGATGCCGTATACATGGGTTTACAAGCTCGGGGACAATGAGTATCTGGGGCTTGCTTTTATATGTAAGGTTATGGACGAACTGGTTATTCTGTCCGAGGATTTGTACGACTACAAATGGGTAAGCGCGGAGGATCTTCCCAATTATATCGAAAACAAATATATGCTCGACGATTTGCGGCGGGCAAGAGTAATCTGAGGATTTTTGGGAGATAAGAGATGGGAATTCTTATTAAGGGCGGAAGAGTTTTGGATCCGGCATCCGAAAAGGACGGCATTTACGATGTGTTGGTGGAGGACGGCTTGATCGCCGCGGTAGACGGCGGGATACCCGAGGACGGACACGAGGTGCTTGACGCATTCGGGTGCTTTGTTATGCCCGGACTTGTCGATTTGCACGTTCATTTCAGGGAGCCGGGCTACGAATATAAGGAAACGATAAAAACGGGAGCGGCGGCGGCGGCGAGAGGCGGCGTGACCTCGGTATTTCCGATGCCGAACACGAATCCGCCCGCCGACAGCGTTTCCGTGATCGAGAAAATAAACGAAATTGCAGCGCGGGATTCCGCCGTAAACATATATCAGGTGGCGGCGGTCACGCTTGGGCAGAGGGGCGAGACACCGACGGACATAGTCGCGCTTAAGCGCGCGGGCGTTATCGCGATAAGCGAGGACGGCAAATCCGTTATGGATTCCGCCGTGTAC
>JAMPDT010000019.1 GCA_023665525.1 Butyrivibrio sp.
CGGGAAAGCTCGGCTTAGGTGTTTTGTCGGGAAGGGTGGGTACAAACGCTTGGCTCGGTCTTGAGGGAAGATTCGGCAGTGGTATACCGCCCGAAGCTGTCGGAAACGGCAGGTGTACGCCCGTACCGTCCGAAGCTGTCGGAAACGGCAAATTCACGCCCGTACCGTCCGCGTCCGAAGCGGTGAAGCCCTCCCCCGAGCCCTCTCCATTGTCAGCCGCGTCGGAGGAAGCCGAAACGGCGTCGGTTTTGTTTTCGTCCCCGCCGACGGTATGCGTGCCGCCCGAGGACGCATTCACAGGCTCCTTGCTGCCGCCGCTGCCGTCCTCCGAAACCGATGGCGAATAGGCGGAACCGCCCTGCTCCGAGACGTTATCCGCCTCGTAAACCGTACTGTTTCCGTCCCGTCCCGCGCAGCCCGACACTGCCGCTCCCGCGGCGGCGCAAAAAAGCATAAGCAGGCACATTGTAACGGGGAGTACCCTTCCCCTCACGCTGTTTTGTCTTTTTTCCCAAAAATTCATTTCTTTAAGTCTCCCCAATCCTAATGCAGGCTCTGCGCACGGTAGCCCTCGGCAATAATGTCAAGCTGGCGCGCAAAGCTCTTTAGCTGTTCCAAATCGTTCAGCTTGTATATTTCAAAAAATTCGTCCTGAATCTTGATTACCTCCCTGCGGTTGGCAACCTTGTAGAGATTCTGTATATTGTTGAGTATTTCCGAAACGATCGAGGCATGGATTATAAAGGAGCTTTGCGCGTCCATAATCTCGTCGTGAATCGAGGACATCTCCTCGTCGAGCTTAAGTATCGCCTCCGCGGAAGCGGTAAGCCTTTTGGTGATGTGATCGGGAATGTTGCGGCGGTACTTGTACTGAAGCGAATGCTCTATCGTCGCCCAAAAATTCATCGCCAGCGTCCGAATCTGTATCTCGGCAAAAATTTTGCGCGCGCCCTCAAGCGTTTCGATATTGTATTTTACAATCAGATGGTAGCTTCGGTACCCGCTCGGCTTCGCTTTGGTAATGTAGTCCTTTTCCTGACAAATCTCCATATCGCTGCGGTTCCTTATAATCTCCACAACTCTGTATATATCCTCGACGAACTGGCACATTATGCGTATGCCCGCGATGTCCTCTATCTGTTCGGTAATGTTTTCAACGGGAATGTTCTTTTTGCGGCATTTCTCAAGAATGCTGGAAATGCTTTTTACTCTGCCTGTAACCGTTTCAATCGGCGAATACATCTTCTGAACCCTGTATTCGTTAATTATGTGATTAAATTTCACCTCAAGCTCCTTAACCGCAAGCTCATACGGCATAAGGATCTCTCTCCATAACTGAATCTCCATTGAATGGTCCTTTCATTATCATTGCGCTGTTTTTTTAGCGCATAATGGTATGCCTAGGGCATTTCTTTCAGGTAAAGAAGATACGGATAGGGGTTCACGCTCATTTCGTTTCCGTTTTCGTCCGAAATATATATTCCGAAATGCAGATGCACGTCAAACTCTCCCACGGTGCCCTCCGCTCCGTATCCCGAATCGCCCATAAGCCCAAGGATTTCTCCCGCCTTAACTCTGTCGCCGGGCTTAAAATCTCCCGCATAGCTTTGGAGATGGGCATAGTAAAAATATATTCCCGTATCGCTCCTGACGCCGAGCCTGTAACCTCCGAGCGTCAGCCAGCCGACCTTTTCAATCGTTCCGCCGCATACGCTCAGTACGGGATAAATTCCTCTTTCGTTGACGGGCGGCATTATGTCCGTACCCTCGTGCTTTCTTTTGCCGCCGAAGGTACGCTCGCCCCCGAAGGAATCGTCAAAGCTCATGGAATCCGCCTCCGCAGTGGGAAAAACCTCAAGGCAGTCCAAAATATCATTATAGACCTCGCGCGCGCCGCTGAATTTTTCATATTCCCGCCTAAAGAGGCTGTTCTTTACCTTTATAAATCTTTCCTCAGTAAAATCCCCGACACCCGTTGTGCCGGCGCTGTCCGCAAGGAACGCCGCCGCCACGCTGCCGAAATCGGTGTTCCATTCCTTCGCAAGCCTTGAAAGCTCATAGGCGCCGCCGCCAAGCTCCATCTGCCTGAATTCGTCGTCCCGGTAATGAACCGTGAGCGCGTTAAAACCCGAAGCGTATATAAGGCTGTCCGCAAGCATTCCCGCGCAAACCGCCGCGAGAAGCATGACGCATAAGCCGAGCAGCGCCCGCCTTATCGCAGAGCCTCCAAAAGCTGTATTGTAAACTCGTAAACTCTTTTCACGGAGGCGACGTCAAGCCGCTCGTCGGGCGTGTGTATATCCTTCATCAAGGGACCGTAGGAAATCATGTCAAGCTCCTGCCTTTTGTCGGCAAAAATCCCGCACTCAAGCCCCGCGTGTATTGTTTTGAAGGACGCGTGCCTGCCGTACATACGCTCATAAACCTCGCCCGCTTTTTCGCAGAGCCTTGAAGCCGCCCTGCGCGGCCACGCGGGATAATTCCCCGATTCCTCGTATTCTCCTCCCAAAAATTCCGCAAGATACCCTATTCTGTCCGCCAAATCGCGCTTGGCGCTTTCAAAGGAGCTTCTTACGGAGCAGCCCGCCCTCAAAAGTCCCTCTTCGTTCTCCTTTTCAAAGCGGAGCACTCCGAGGTTCAGCGAGGTCTCAACCAAATTTATGTCCGAGGCGCTCCGTGACATTACTCCGTAGGGAAGATTTCTTAAAAGACAAAGAATTTTTTCGCGTCCAATATCGTCCGCCGCACTGTATACGCCGTCACCGATTTTTTCGCATATTATCGTTATTCCGTCGTCGATTCCCGCGTACTCCGTCCGCAAATCGGCGCAGACCCTTTCGCAGAGCGCTTTCACGTCCCTTGCAGCCTCGGGCGCGCAGGCTATGCGCGCCGTACATTTGGGAGCGATCGCATTATCGACGGTACCTCCCTCAAGGCTTACAAGATAAAAATCGGCGCAGTCGTCGATGCTTTTTAAGAGCCTTCCCATCAAAACATTGGCGGACGGCCGCCCCGTGCCTATCTCCGTTCCCGAATGTCCTCCGAGAAGGCTGCCGATCGTAATCTCAAGCTCGCTGCCCTCGTATTCCGTCAGCCTCACGGGCAGCTTGAGGTCGCTCCTTACGCCTCCCGCGCAGCCCGTCAAAAAGCTCCCCTCGTCCTCGGAATCGAGGTTTAAGAGGCACTTGCCCGACAACAGCGAAAAATCAAGCGCTCCCGCGCCCAAAAGCCCGACCTCCTCATCCGTTGTGAGCACAACCTCCAGCGCGGGATGCTTAAGGCTGTTATCCGCGAGAATCGCAAGCGCGTAGGCGACCGCGATTCCGTCGTCGCCGCCCAAGGTCGTTCCCACCGCCGTCACAAAGCCGTCCGCAAGCGCCGATCGGTCAATTTTAATCGGATCCGTCAAAAAATTATGTTTGACTTCGTCCGTTTTGGCTCCCACCATATCGAGGTGTCCTTGTATTATTACCGTGGGGCTGTCCTCAAAGCCCTGCGACGCGGACTTATAAGTCACGACGTTCCCCGCCTCGTCCCGCACGCAGCGAAGCCCGTGCTTTTGGGCGAACTCCTCGCAGTAAGCGCCCAGCCTTTGTGTATGATACGATACATGAGGTATATTGCAGATTTCTTCAAAATAGTAAAAAACATCCTTCGGCTCAAGATTTTCAAGCATTCTTTCCATAGGTCCGCCTCTCTGACATAATTTGTTATATTACATTTAATATTGTGCCACAAAACCGCATAAAAATCAATCGCTAATGCATTAGCGGGGCGTATGTGAAATAAAATGTAGCATGGGAAAAAAATTTACCGCCATCGCGCTTACGGCGCTTTTTATATTTATGATACTGCACCCCGAAATTATACTGGAGGGCGCCAAAACAGGCATACTGCTGTGGTTCGAGGCGGTTCTGCCCTCGCTGCTGCCGTATATGATCATCAGCAGTCTTGTCATTGCGGCGGGCTTTTCGGGTGAAATGGCGTTTATAATGAAGCCCGTCACCAAGCTTTTGCGCATAAACGGCGCAGCCGCCTACTGCATTCTTTCGGGAATTTTTTTCGGCTATCCCGCCTGCGCGGCTTCCGCCTCCCAAATGTACAAAAAGGGCGTAATCGACAGGGACACCGCCTGCTTCTGCGCCTGCGCGTTCAATAATATCGGTCCTGCCTTTATTGCGGGATTTTTCTGTACGGGGATTTTGGGCGATACGGCGATGATCGCGCCTGTTTTGGCTTTATTTTACACAATATTGCTATTGTCTGCCATAATCATACGAGTATTCTTTTTCGGGAAATTATCGAAGGGTAAAAGCGGCGGGACTTCGCTAAATCCCGCCCCCGCAAATTTTTTTGACGCCGCGGTAATGTCCGCGCTTACCAACATCGCCAAGCTCTGCGGCTACATTGTGGTTTTTTCGATTATCGCCGCAGTCCTTTCGCTTATCCCGTGGAAATACAACGGCATACTGTGCGGACTTGCGGAAATTACCACGGGCATAGAACGGCTTTCGTCAAGCTTTGCCGATAAGCGCCTGCTTGTCGCGCTCGTAACGCCGCTTCTGTCCTTCGGCGGAATCTCGGGAATCTTCCAGACCTTCGGCGTGGATACCGAGGGAATAATAGATAAAAAGAAATATATATTAAGCAAGCTGACCGCCGCGTGCATATCGGCGGCAGTCAGCTTTTTTGCGGTGTACGTGCTGGGGATCGCGGGAAAATAAAGGCTAATCCACGACGTATTTGTCTATGTTTTCCTCGGTAAATTCATGCCATTCGAGAGGCGTTAAGCCGCCGATAAGCCCGTCGATATATGAATAATATTCCTCCTTCGGTACCTCTTTACCGTCTATTTCATAATAATCCGTACTGCCATCCGCCCTTCCTTCTTCTATATAAGTCAAGCTCTCACGGTACATTGCGCCCTTGGCAGGATAATATCTGTCATGTCCGAGACTCCACGCGCTGCCGGCTCCCTGCACACATATTCCGTTTTCATATACATCAGACGGAAAAATTCTTGTATTAATAACGGACATATAAACCTCACCGCCGTCATAATGCAGGATCACTCCTCCCGGACCGCCTTTGACCAACACCTCTTTTGTACCGTTTTGATCCAAATCCACGCACACAAAGCTTTCCCAATCAGCTTTTTCAATAGGCGTTATTGCTGTATCCAGCATTCGGTTATAAGTAAGTATATTTATTCTCGCAAGCCCCGTATCGGGCATATCCTTTATGCTGTCCTCGGAATTCTGCCAACCCTCGTCGCCGTATCGTGTGTAAACTCTATCGGCAAACATCAGCTCAAGCGCCGAGTGCCTGCCCTTCATCGTGCTTTTGATTGCCTCCGCCGCGCTCATTTCCTTGCCGTCGTCCTCAAGCGCCTCAACCGTGTTAAGCTCGTATTTGGCTGCCGTTTCCTGCGGGGCGTCCGTTTTTGGCTCCTCGCTTTCGGTTTCACTCGCAGCTTCGTTCTCAGTAGATGGATTCGACATATTCTCCATTATTTTATCCTTGCCGCTTAAAGCCGAACTTCCTTTGGAGCAGGCAGCGCAGACCGAACCCAATATACATATTAATATAAAAGTCAATATTCTTTTCATTTTTACCCTCCTAGCTTATTGCCTGATAAATTATACTTGAATAGTTTCTTCGTATCTGATATGTATTATCATTACATCCCTCAATATTGTCTTTAAAAAAATCGGACACAGCATAATAACTTGGTTTATATTCATTCTTAATCGTATTCCAGTTTTTTACCAAATCTGAGTTGGGCGCGTTTTCATCAATATCACCCTTTCTCCATGTTCTGCTCATCTCATACCTGAAATAAGCAAACTGTATTCCCATATTATCAGCAGAAGAATAACCGTTTTTAGAAGCATATTTATTTAAGTAAGTTTTTCTGATACCGTTCCATTGTATAATTCCAAATGCTCCGCTTTTGGAATTAACGGCTTTTGGACTGAAACCGCTTTCTTGCATTATATTTCCCATAATCCCCGCCGTTTGGTATTTATTACAGCCCATTCCTTTTTCCAAAAAGGTTTGTATACGTGCGAAATTTTGTTTATTCTCTGTTGTAGGGTTAGCAAAGCCTAATTTTTTGAGCGCGTCCGTCAGCTTGTTGTTTGTATAGTTAGTGTAATATGCTGCGCCAACGCTCTCAATCTTCTCCTGAAGCTTTTCCAAAACCTTATTGTTTACAGAATATATCACAGCGCCAAAATACGCATTCTGAAAGCATTTAAGCGCCTTTTTGAATTCCTCGGTGTATTCGCTTCCCAACTCCCCGTTATAGAAGCCCAAATCCTTAAGATATGTTTTCATCTTTGAATTTAAAGCGCCTTCCGGAATTGCTGCCTGCACCGAATCCACACTGTATGTATTAGACTCTGTCCTCCCGCTTTTTTCATAAATTACTGCGACAGCTTCTGAGTCAAGCGTACCGTTTACGCCTGCAACGACTTTAACAGCAGAATCTTCATTCGTCTGTACGGCGTTTGTCGGGCAAGGCGTACTGTTTATACCGCTGTATTCGCCCATTCTTATTTCCATTTATTTTTCCTCCATTTCCGTTGGACAAAATTGTTTTATTTTCGTTTTTACAATATCACTGAATACAGACTTTGTAAAGTACAAAAAATTAAAATTCACTCCAAATTGTATTGCATTATTTCAATTTGTTTTTATCATATATGATACAAAAACGGACAGAAAAACGTTTTCTGTCCGCCGTATTTTCACTGTTTCACAGCCTCACAGTCTCAAAAAAACAGGACGCTCCGTAAGGCGAAGCCGTAAAGCCGCGCCGGGAACGCCCCGTTTCGTATAAATGCTTTTATAACCGCCTTTATATTTCAAAATTGCCTTCCGTTGTGGAGGACATAACCTCTTTTACGCTGGCGGCAAGCTCCTCGGGGCTTTCTTCCTCCTCCGGCGCCGGAATAAGCTCTTTCCTGTTGGCAGTAACGATTTCAAGATCCTTGGACATCGAATTGATAAGAGTGTCGTATTTGGAACGCGTATTCTCGATCGAATGCTCCATAAGCATTTGGAGGTTGGCAAGCATATTGTCCGTGTAAAGAATCGACGAGCGGCGGATTTCGTCAGCCTCCGCCTGAGCGCGGTCAACAATCGCCTGAGCCTTCGCCGAGGCGTCGTCTATTACCTCGTTCGCCTGCTCTATGGCTCTCTGCATTATCTCGTGCTCGTTTATAAGCTCCGCCGTATGCGCCTGCGCCTCGTGTATCATCTGCTCCGCCTGCGCCCTCGCGTCCGCCAGTATCGCGTCCTTGTTGCTTATAAGCTTCTGATATTTCTTTATTTCGTCGGGGGTTTTGAGCCTCAGCTCCCTTATGTACTCGTCAAGCTCGTCCTTGTTGACGCTTATTTTGGTATTTGAAAGCGGCAGGGGCTTGCAGCTCGATATGTAATCCTCCAGCTCCCCGATAATTTGTTCAATCTTACTCATGCTTATTTCTCCTATCATTTATCCTTAATGCCTGTCATCTATTTTATATCTTATCACTTTGAATGCTCAAACACAATAAAAAGTTCATTTTCTGCGCATAAATATGTGTCGGTTGGTTTTGTAATCCTTTGTTTTGTATATCTCAAAGCCCGTGCGCGCGGCAAAATCCATCGGGGTTTCAAGCGCCGCCTCCGCAACCACTATGGTATCGTCCGTCACATAATCCGCCTCCGATAAAATACCCGTCACCCGCTCCTCAATTCCCAGCTTATAGGGCGGATCCATAAAAATTATATCAAAGGGCGGCTGTCCTCTCAGCCTTTCGAGCGCGGCAAGCACGTCGCATTCCATAAGCCGCGTGCATTCCGCAAAGCCCGTAAAGTCTATGTTTTGTCTGATACAGCTTACCGCCTCCGCCGAATTTTCAACCATAACGGCATATGCGGCGCCCCTGCTCAACGCCTCCAGGGCTATCGCGCCGCTGCCCGAAAAAAGGTCGAGAAAGCGCGCGCCGTAAACGTCGCCCCGGAGCACGTTGAACAGCGTTTCCTTTGTCCTGTCCTGCGTGGGTCTTGTGTTCATTCCCTTCGGAGCCTTAAGGGGCAGGCTCTTTCTGCTTCCCGCTATAATCCTCATTTTTTGTTACCGCCGTAAAATATTTTGCCGTACTCGACTAACCTGTAATCGTGTCCGTTTACCTTGTACTCGGAAACGCTGCAATTTCCTGGGAAAACGCCCGCCCAGTAGTCCTTGATTTCCCTGTGCAGAAGATGATACGCCAGCGCGTTGTTCATCGCGCCGTGAGCTACGGTGAGCATACTTTCAAGCTTAAACGATTGGGGAACCACAACGTTTTCGATAAAATCCCCCGCCCTTGCGATAACGTCCTCAAAGCGTTCGCCGCCACCCGTAGGCGCATATCTTTCGGGCGCGCCGAAAAAATCCGCAAAGCAGGCGGGGAGACCGTCAACGGGAAGCCCCTCGCATTCCCCAAAGCTTATCTCAAGCAGTCTTTCGTCGGCGGTTATGGGTATATTTCTTTCTCCTCTGACGATTTCGGCGGTTTTATAGGCTCTTTTAAGCGGGCTTGAATATATTGCGTCAAAGCGCAGCCCCTTAAGCGCTTCGGCGGTTACCTTTGCAAGCCTGATTCCGTTGTCGTTAAGCTCAGTGTCGCTTCTGCCCTGAAGTCTTTTTTGCACATTCCAGTCTGTTTCGCCGTGTCGCATAACATATAATCGCATTTTGCACCTCGTTAAGTTAAATATTCAGATTTCCGAGCGCATTTTTCATATAGCGCTCCAGCTCTCTTTTCAATGCGGAATTTTCGGGAGCGCAAAGCTCCCCGTCCGCCTCCAAAAGCCTCCGCGCCTCGTCTGCGGCAAGCTTAAGAACCTCCGAATCGGCGTAAATATTACCCAGCGCAAAGCCGAAATCCCCGCTCTGCCTTGCCCCGAGCATATCTCCCGGTCCTCTGAGCCTCAAATCCTGCTCCGCTATATAAAAGCCGTCGTTGCTGTCCTTAAGTATGGCAAGCCTCTCCTTGGTCAGCTCGTTTTTGGTGTTGCTCACAAAAATACAGTAGGACTGCGAATCGCCCCTGCCTACGCGCCCCCTAAGCTGGTGAAGCCCCGCAAGTCCGAATCGCTCGGCGTTTTCCACAAGCATAACTGTCGCGTTCGGCACGTTTATTCCGACCTCGACAACCGTGGTGGACACAAGGATCTGTATTTCCCCGTCCGCGAAGCGCTCCATAATCTCATTTTTGGCGGCGGACTTCATTTTGCCGTGAAGATGCTCCACCGTAAAGCGTCCCCCGTAATGACGGCGCAGCTCGTTTGCGTAATTGACCGCGTTTTCAAGCTCGAGGGCGTTGTCCGAATCGTCGTTATCCTCCGCCATTGCGCAGATTACATATGCCTGATGTCCCTTTAAAAGCTCGTTTTCTATGAATTTGTACGCCCTCTGCCTGTACGAATCGTCCACGACGCAGTTTTTTATCGGCAGACGGTTCGACGGCTTTTCGTCGATTATTGATATATCCAGATCGCCGTAAAGTATTATCGCCAGCGAGCGGGGAATCGGCGTCGCGCTCATAACGAGGATATGCGGGGAGACTCCCTTAAGGCGGAGCGCCTCCCTCTGCCTTACGCCGAAGCGGTGCTGCTCGTCCGTCACGACAAGTCCGAGCCTTTTGAAGCATACGCCGTCCGAGATTACCGCGTGGGTCCCGATGACAATATCCGCGCGCCCGTCAGCCGCAGCCTCAAGCGCCTCCCTTTTGGCGGCGGCGGGCATGGAGCCCGTCAGCAGTACGCACCTGAGCGGAATCCCGTTTTTTTTAAGCGTGCGGCAGAAATCCTCGTAATGCTGTCTTGCCAAAACCTCCGTCGGAGCCATAAGTGCGCTTTGCAACCCTGCCGCCGCCGCGTCCGTCATGGCAAGGAACGCGACTATCGTCTTTCCCGAGCCGACATCGCCCTGTATAAGCCTGTTCATTGTGCGTTTTCCCGCCATATCCGAGGTGATTTCCGCTCTTACCTTTTTCTGCGCGTTTGTCAGCTCATAGCCCAAATTTGCAAGAATTGTTGCAGAATATGCGGACTGCGGTATTATTTTGTCGTTATTTGCAAGCAAATTTGCATTTTTAAGGCTTCTGAGCGCAAGCGTAAAAAGAAAAAATTCGTCGAAAACAATGCGTCTGCGCGCCTGCGCCAAGCTGTCCTTATCCGTCGGGAAATGGATTGCGTAAGCCGCCTCCTCACGCCCCGTAAGCCCCGCCTCCGAAAGCACAGCGGACGGAAGATACTCCTTTAGGATCAACCCCGTTTGAAAGCACTGCTTTACCGCCTTTGTCACCGCGTTGTTGGTCAGTCCCGCAGTCAGCGGGTACACGGGCTGCATGGAATTCATTTTGGACATATACTGCTCGTAGGAATACAGCGCGGGCTGTTCCATAAAAACAAGGCTGCCCTTAAAAGCAGCCTCGCCTCTGAATATAAATTTAAATCCGCGCTTTAACCGACCGGCGAGAAACGGCATATTGAACCACGTCAGCTTTATTCTGCCGCCCTTATCGTCCGCGGCGTACACGGACACCACCTTATAGCGGCTTCGGGTATTTACCTCGCAGTCGGAAATAACCGTACCCCAAAAGGCGTAGGGCTTATTCTCCGTCATCTCGCAAATATCCGCGGGCGGCTCGTAAACGTCGTATCTTCGGGGATAAAGGCTCAGCAAATCCTCCGCGTCATACACTCCCAGCCTGTTAAAAAGCTGTTCGGTTTTGCTGCCGATTCCCTTTAATCCTCTGATTCTCATAAAAGCTCCCAAATCTGAATTTATTCAACCGAAAGCAGATAGTAATAAATGGGCTGACCGCCGTAATTCACCTCAACATCGACGTCGGGGAAGTCCTCCCCGATTGCCTCGGCGAGCGCCTCGGCATCCTCCTTCGCCACCTCCGAGCCGTAGTAAACGCTCACAAGCTCCGAGGAACCGTCTATAAGCTGCGCCGCCATATCCCTTGTGACGCCGTTTATATCGTTTCCGACCGAAAGAATCGTCTTGTCGCCGATTCCCATTATATCGCCCTGCTTGATTTCCTTGTCGTCAATTTCGGTATCCCTTACGGCATAAGTCACTGAGCCCGACTTGATGCCCGCAATCTCGGCGTTCATATTCCGCAGATTCGCCTCCGGCTCCTCGTCCTCGGAATATGCTATCATCGCCGTAATTCCCTGCGGAACGGTCTTTGTGGGAACAACGATTATATTCTTGTCCTCGACAATGCTCTGCGCCTGCTGTGCGGCGAGAATGATGTTTGAATTGTTGGGGAATATGAAAATATTGTCCGCGTGAACGCTCTCGATGGCGGTAAGCATATCCTCGGTGCTGGGATTCATGGTCTGCCCGCCCTCGATTATATAATCGACTCCGAGGCTGTTGAATATCTCGCTCAAGCCCTCTCCAGCCGATACCGAAATAAAGCCGTATTTTTTGTTGACTATCTCCTCTGCGGCAGGCTGCGCCGAGACTACTTCGGGCGTGTTCCCGACAGCGTCCGCGTCCCCGCTCCCTTGAGCCGTTTCCGCCGCAAGCTTGGAGGCGTTCGCGATAACTCTTTCGTGGTGCTCCTCGCGCATATTGTCAACCTTCATTTTAGTAAGCGCGCCGTAGGTAAGTCCCTTCTCAAACGCAAGTCCGGGGTGGTTGGTGTGGACGTGGACCTTGACAATCTCGTCGTCGGACACAAGCACTATCGAATCGCCGATGGATTCAAGATAACGCTTGAACTCGTTTTCCTTTGCGGGCGTATAGCCCTTATCGAGCATAACGATGAACTCCGTGCAGTAGCCGAATTTAATGTCCGCCTCCTCGGTTCCCTGCGCCGAAATTTCCGAGGAAGCGTTCGCTCTGCCTGCTCCCTCCACCGCCTCGAAATTTATTTCCCTGCCCAAAAGAGCGTCGTACGCGCCCTTCACGACCTGCATAAGTCCCTGTCCGCCGGAGTCCACTACTCCCGCCTGCTTAAGCACGGGAAGAAGCTCGGGCGTCTGCTCCAAAACGGCGTCGCCGTGCTTAATCACCCTGTCCGCAAGCTCCTCAAGGTCGCTTATCTCGGTGGAAAGCTCAAGCACCTTGTCCGCCATGCCTCTCGCAACGGTAAGGATTGTTCCCTCCTTGGGCTTCATTACCGCCTTGTATGCGGTTTCGACCGCCTTTTGGCACGCCGTTGCCAAAATAATGGAATCTATCTCCCGGTACTCGCGGATAACCTTGGTGAAGCCTCTCAAAAGCTGCGAAAGAATAACGCCCGAATTGCCTCTTGCGCCCCTTAACGAGCCGCCCGAAATAGCCTTGGAAAGCGTTTCCATGGTCGGGTTTTCAAGAGCGTTTACCTCCTTTGCCGCAGACATAATCGTCAGTGTCATATTGGTGCCGGTATCTCCGTCGGGAACCGGGAAAACATTCAAGTCGTTGATCCATTCTTTCTTTGCCTCAAGATTGGCGGCTCCGGCAAGAAAAAGCTTTTTCAGCGCCTGAGCGTCTATGGTAGTTGTTGCCACTTTTTAATCCTCCTTCGGTTAGTCGATAATTCTAACGCCTTCGACATATACATTGATTCTTCCGACCTTAAGACCGGTAAATTCCTCAACCTTATATTTAACGGTGTGAACCAGATTGTCCGCAACCGTGGAAATTGTCACCCCGTAAGCCACAATCACATGAAAATCTATTATAAGCTTATTGTTTTCGTCAAAGCTTACGTTTACTCCGTGGGTAAGGCTCTCTCTGCGAAGCAGCCTTACAAGACCGTCCCTGACGTTAATGCTTGCCATTCCGACAATGCCGAAGCATTCAATCGCCGCAGCTCCTGCATATTTGGCAATAACCTCATTATCAATGCGGACCTCGCCGTACTGATTGTCTATGCGTCCCTTCATATGTGTTCCTCCTGTAAATTTTATGGTCATACATTATAACTATATCATTATTCCCGTTAAAATGGAATACATTAATTTCCATCAAGTAAAAAAACCGAAAGGCGGCTGCCCTCCGGTTCTTATTATGCCACAGATTAAGCTCTTTCAACAGCGCCCGTTCTTAAACAAGAAGTACATACATACATCTTCTTGGCTTGACCGTTGACCTTAACCTTCACGGATTTAACGTTTGCTTTCCATATCTTGTTCGCTCTTCTGTGCGAGTGGCTTACCTTGATACCAAAGTGAGCGCCTTTATCACAAACAGCACACTTAGCCATGTTTGCACCTCCTTTAAGATATTGAGTCCTTGTCCGAACTCACAACAAAAAATATGATAGCAGATTCTCACAGCTTTTGCAAGCCTTTTTATTGTTTTTTATTTTTTTTTTACAATTACAGCTCATAAACAGATTGTAGCCGAGAATCAGAAGCCCCAAAATTATGCATACGCTCAGAAAAATGTTGTCGATAAACATTTTCACGATCATGCCCACTCCGATAAAAAATAACGCGAATCCGATTATCTGTTTCATATGCCCGCCCGACGCAGATACTTAATTTATTATATGAGCGCGGGCGGCAAATATTACATGCTGCTCTCGGACATCGCCTCGTTTACCGCCTTTTCTATATCGGGGTCCTTGCCGTTCTTCCAGTTTTTGAGCTTGTCCAAAATATCGGGAACCATGTCGATAATCTTTGTGAGAGAATTTTGGTCCTTGACGTTTACGAGCCTTGTGATTCCGTCGTGGATAACAAGCACGGCGCTGGGGCTCATCTTGCCGCCCATTCCTCCCGCAGCCCTGTTTTTGCTGTCGCTGTTTCCGGCTCCCGCGGCAACGCCGAAGGATACGTCAACAAGCGGAAGAATTATGGTATCACCCACCGTCACAGCCTCGCCGACTACGGTCTTGGCTGAAAGGAACCCGTCCATTCCCTTGAAAAGCGACGATACGGTTGCCTCGAATTTGTTGTTTTCTGCCATTTTGCTACCTCCGAATATTATTTGTTGAATTTCTTAAGAAGATTCTTTACATCCCTGTTGCGGTACACCGAAAGCGCCCAAAGCAGCACCCGAAGCAGGCTTACATGCCCCTTAAACGGAATATCGCACTCTATTGCCTTATGTTCAAAATCCGGCTCTATATAAAGATTAAGTCCCAAAAGCGCGCCGAACGCGTAAGCCGCTCCAAGGATTTCGCCCGTCGCCGCAGGGTCGCCCGTTCCGAACCTCACATAAATTCTGTGCTTTCGCGGCAAGATATGCTTAAGCAGCTTTTTGACGATTCCCAGCGCAAAGCTTACCGCGCCTCTGTTGCCCTCGTCGTTTATTTCGGTGAAAATTTTTTCACGCATATCCGAAAAGGCTTTGATCCGCTCCGCAATCTTATTATATATGTCTTTTATGCGTTTGAAAATACTTTTTTTCTCTTTCGGGTCGTTCTTTTGCTCCTTAGCGGCTTCCAATTCCTTTCGGGCGGCGTTTTCCGTGACCTCTGCCGCCTTCCGGCTTTCGGGCGGGGCGGGCTTTTCGCTTGCGGCGGACCGCACCTCGTAATCGAAGCGTTCGCGCTTCCTCCCTTCGGAGGAGCGGCGCGTCTTTTTCCTCTTGGGCTTTAAAAGACTGAAGAACAAAAGCTTTGCGTCAAGCCTCTGTTCGTCCCCGTTTTTTATAAAATATGCCCTGACTATGCCGAAAAGATACCGCGCCTTAACGTTAATATCTATCTGACCGTCGTATTTTATGCGCCCCTTGTAGCTGACGGGCGATAAAAGAACAAGCAGCACGATCAGGATTATCAGACCGATTACAGCGGCGAGAACAATACCGATTATTTTCAATACTGTAAGCAAAACGGTTAAAAATCCCATAAATCAGCATTACCTCAATTCAGATATTTTGCCAAATCAAAATTTCCCGTCAGCCTGTACGCGTCGTCGATGATGGTCCTGACAAGCTCGTAAGCCTCGTTTTTCCCGAGCGCGACGCCCGCGATTCTCATGCGTTTAAGCTTGGGCGCAAACGGGGGCTGGACAAACTGCGCCGTTTCGTATACCTCGAGCAGCTCGTCCTCGTTTTCGGAAAGCGCGATTACATACAGTCCGGGCAGCCATCTGCGCCGCTTAAGCGTCTTAAGAAGCGTTCTCCTCTGCAAGCCCGCCAGATTGCCGTAGTAAAGCTTTTTACACCAATACATAATTATTCACCGTCAATAATCATATTAATTAATGCCATGCAAGCCTGCCGCTCCGCCCTGTCGTTACACTGTCCCAGCGCGACATGGACATACTCTCCGAACTCCGAAAGGCTGTTGAAAAACACGGGCAGCCTGCCTATTACCGAGGACATGACCGCCCTCCGAAAGCTTCTGCCGCTGTTTTCAAACATAGCCTTAAACTCCTCTGTGAGCCGCGACGCGGCGTCAAGAGCATAAGCCTCTCCCTTGTATGCCTCCGCCCCAAAGGGCTCGTCAAGCTTTGCAAAGGTGCTTGTGGACTGTAACCGCGAAAGCTTCCAAAGAACGCCAAAGACCTCCTCCATTCCGAGCCGTTCTATCTCTTTGCCGTTCACGCTTTTTATCTCGTCAAGCATCGCCTCGGGCGTGTATATGAGCCGCGAGGTCTTTTCCTGCAAGCCCGCGATTTCGTCAAATATCCCGTATACCTCCTCGGAGGGCGCGCGCTCCTCCTTTATCGCAAGGTACGCCTCCCTTACAGCGTCGGCGAGCTTCTCCCTTTCGTTTATATCGCCGAGAGCGTCAAGGGTAAGGGCGACGGAGTATACGTCGTTTACCGCCTCGGTGAGCATTACGCAGGTATCGCAGTATTTTTCGGAAAGCTCCGACATTTTGTCAAGCTCCTCACGCAGACTGTTGTATTTTTCCTCGGTAATATCAGCAAAATCCGTTTCGCGGAACTTATTGTCCAAATCTTCGTATTCCGGCAGTACGTCCTCAAAGCCCTCGGGCGTGTAAAGGAGCCCTAAGCTTCTTATCGTATAGACAAGATCGTCCACAGCCGTACAGTCGCTTGACTTGTACAGGGTAAAGGTATTGCTTATTATATCAAAAAACTTGCCGTTTGAGAGCCTCATGGGAAGCTGGCTTATTACATCGGCAATCTTCATATTTACGACGGTATTGTCCGTATCCTCCGTAATAAAGCTGTTTATATCCCTTTCAAAGCCGTTGTAATAATACTCGTCGCCGTAGCCCGAATCCGAAAAGCGGAATTCAACGCGGTTAAGCATATACTCGTATACCTGCTCGCGGTCCGCATGCGCCATAAAAACCTCCATAAGATTTAAAAGCCTGCCGCGCACCTCGGCGGTATCGCTTCGGAGAGCCTCTGCGGCCTCGGCGTCGGGCTCGAGCACGGCGCGCCTCACAAGCTCGCAGACCTTATCCGTCAGCTCCCGCATTTTGCCGCGCTGCTCCTGTTCCGCTTCGCCGAGAACCTCCGCAAGCGTATAGAAATTCATGGACAGGCGCAGATACGCCATTCTTTTATACAGGGACATCAGCCCCTCGGTGTATATATGAAGATTTTCCTCGGCTCTTTTGCCCTTTAAAAGCTCGTTGAGCGCAGTTGAAAGTTCAGCCATTTTTTATCCCCCGTCGTTATTTGTTAAGAACTCCGTCAAATATGCCGAAGCCGTCAAAGGTGGCGAAATAATCCTCGGGCGTCTCCGCGCGTCTTATAAGCTCAAAGCCGCCGTCCTCTTTGAGCAGTATTTCGGCGGAGCGCAGCTTTCCGTTGTAGTTGTAGCCCATCGAAAAGCCGTGGGCGCCCGTATCGTGTATAAAAAGATAATCGCCCAAATCAATTTTCGGGAGCATTCTGTCAACGGCGAATTTGTCGTTGTTTTCACAGAGAGAGCCCGTGACGTCATATTTGCAGCCGCACGGCTCGTTTTCCTTGCCCAGCACCGTTATATGGTGGTACGCCCCGTACATCGCGGGACGCATAAGGTTGCAGGCGCAGGCATCGCAGCCGATATACTCCTTGTAGGTATGCTTCTCGTGCGCCGCTCTTGTGACGAGCGCGCCGTAGGGTCCCGTCATAAAGCGTCCCATTTCGGTATAAATCGCGACGTCGCCCATTCCGTGCGCCGTAAGCACCTCCTCGTACACCCTGCGCACGCCCTCTCCGATAACGGCGATGTCGTTGGGCTCGTCCTCGGGCTTATACGGGATACCCACTCCGCCCGAAAGATTGATGAACCCAATATCGCAACCCGTTTTGTCGCGCAGCTTGACCGCAAGCTCAAAGAGAATGCGCGCAAGCTCGGGATAATAATCGTTGGTCACGGTATTGCTCGCAAGAAACGCATGGATCCCGAAGCGCTTCGCGCCCTTGCTCTTTAAAAGCTTAAAGCCCTCCGTAAGCTGCTCCTCGGTAAAGCCGTATTTGGCGTCGCCCGGATTATCCATAATCGAGTTGGCGATGCTGAAATATCCGCCCGGATTGAAGCGGCAGCTTATCGTTTCGGGTATTCCCGTCAGCTTATCAAGAAATTCTATATGCGTAAAATCGTCGAGATTTATTGTAGCGCCAAGCTTATCGGCGTATATAAACTCCTCGGCGGGCGTGTCGTTTGAGGAGAACATAATGTCCCCGCCATTACAGCCGATCGCGTCCGCAAGCATAAGCTCCGTCATGGACGAGCAGTCCAAGCCGCAGCCGTATTCCCTGAGTATATTTATAAGAAAAGGGTTCGGCGTCGCCTTTACCGCGAAATACTCCTTAAAGCCCTTGTTCCATGAAAAAGCCTCCTTAACCCTCTTTGCGTTCTCTCTTATTCCCCTCTCGTCATAAATGTGGAAGGGCGTGGGGTACTGCTTTGCAATCTCCTCTATCTTTGCTTTGGTGACAAACGGTTTCTTTTCCATAAAAATTATCCTCTCTGTTTCTGTACGAATTATTTGTAAGCCGAAATAATCGACGTTCTCAGCAAATCAAGCGCGCGCACCGCCGCGCTTTCGCGTATTTTGGCTCTGTCGCCGTCAAAATTATATTTCTCGACAAGAACCTTATCCTTGACCGAGCAGGCGATATAAACAAGCCCCTTCGGCTCCTCCTTTGAATCGTTCGGTCCCGCGTAGCCCGTGACTGCCACCGACACGTCCGAATCCGCCGTAAAAATACAGCCCTTCGCCATTTCCTTGGCGACCTCCTTGCTGACCGCCGAATATTTTTTGAGCGTATCGCGGCTTACGCCCAGCACCTTCCGCTTCGATTTGTTTGAATATGTAATAAAGCCGTGCGTGAATACGTCCGAGGCTCCGCTTACGTTTACAAGCTTTGCGCAGACCAAGCCTCCCGTGCAGGATTCCGCCGCGGCAGCCTTGAGCCCGTGCTTCTTGAGAAGCCTTATAACGGCGTGCTCTATATCCTCGTTCTCGTCCGTCGTAAAAACAGCCGAGCCAAGCCTTGCTTTTATTTCCTTAACGACGGGCTTTACAAGCTCCCTCGCCGTTTCGGTATCGGCAGCTCTTGCAGTCACGCGGATCTCGCAGCGTCCCGTCTTGGCATAGGTCGCGACCGTGGGATTGGTCTGTTTGTCAATAATGTCGAGAAGCCTTGTTTCCAAAAGGCTTTCGCCTATCCCGCATTCCTTTACCGTGACCGAATATATTACCTCATCGGAAAGCCCAGCCAAATAAGGTCTGACCTGTTTTTCAAACATCGGCACAAGTTCCGTCGGAGGTCCCGGCAAAAGCACGGCGCGGTGTCCGTCCTTTTCGATTATCATTCCGGGCGCGGTCCCGTTTTCGTTGTAAAGCACCTTGCAGCCCGCAGGGACAAGAGCCTGCTTGTAATTATTCTCGGTCGGCCTGCGTCCGCTTCGCCCGAATATTTTTTCCATACGGACCTTTGCCTCGGGATCGCAGACGAGCCGAAGCCCCAGTACGCGGCTCACGGTTTCCTTTGTCAGATCGTCCTCGGTCGGTCCCAGCCCTCCGCTTAAAATAACCGTGTCGGAACGCCCGAACGCCTCGGCAAAAACCTCGCCGAGCCTTTTATCGTTATCCCCGACGACCTCCTGCGAATACACCGACAGTCCAAGCCCCGCGCACTCCCTTGAAATATAAGCGGCGTTGGTGTTTACGATATTTCCGAGAAGAAGCTCGGTCCCGACACAAATAATTTCAGCCGTCATTTCTGATCAATCCTCCTACATATCCGAAATAACATTTCTGTTTCTCACAATATAATCCACCATTGATATGACGGAAAGCGCCAATGAAATATATATAAGCGCCTGCTCCGCGATATTGACCGCCTTGTAATCAAGATTGATTATAAGCATAATGCACATAATCATCTGAAACGCCGTTTTGAACTTGCCCCACCAGCCGGCGGCAAGCACTATGCCCGAATCCGACGCGACAAGCCGGAAGCCGCTGACGATAAACTCCCTCGCAATCAGTATGATAACTATCCACGCGGGCAGAAGCCCCAATTGTACGAACGCGATCAAAGCCGAGCACACAAGCAGCTTATCCGCGATCGGGTCCATAAATTTCCCGAAGTTGGTAATCAGGTTGCGCCTTCTTGCAATCTGTCCGTCCAGCATATCGGTAAGGCTCGCCAATGCGAAAATTCCGAGCGCGATCCACTTTCCCGCTCCGCCCGCATAATCCGTCAAAAGAAAAAAGACAAAAAACGGGATAAGTATCACTCTCAGCATCGTGAGCTTATTAGGTAAATTCATCGGTCAAGTTCTCCTATCAAATCATATTCCAGCGCCTTTGTCACCCTCACATAAACGAAATCACCGCTCATAAGCTCCTCGTCGCTGTTTATAAAAATATATCCGTCAACGCCGGGCGCGTCCATATACGTCCTGCCGACATACACCTCCTCGTCGGCAGCCCTGCCCTCGATTATCACTTCAAGCCTTTGCCCCACAAGCCTCTGCGACCTCTCCAAGGAAATTTCCTGCTGAAGCTCCATTATGCCGTCGCGCCGCGCAAGCTTTGTTTCCTCGTCAAGCTGTCCCTCCATTGCCGCCGCGGGAGTACCCTCCTCGGGCGAATAAGTGAACACTCCGAGCCTGTCAAATTCCATTTCGTCCGCAAAATCCGTCAGGACGGCGTAATCCTCCTCGCTTTCCCCCGGAAAGCCCGTTATGAGCGTCGTGCGGAGCGCGACGTCGGGAATTTCCCTCCGAAGCTTTCCGATTATGTCCCTTAAATCCGCATTGGTGGTCCTGCGCCCCATTCTGCGAAGGATCCCGTCGGAGGCGTGCTGAATCGGAATATCGAGATAACGGCATATTTTCGGCTCGCTTTTTATAACGTCGATAAGCTCGTCCGTTATCTCCTCGGGATAACAGTATAAAAGCCTCACCCAGCGTATGCCGTCTATACCGCACAGTCCGCGCAAAAGCGTGGGAAGCGTCTTTTTCTTGTATAAATCCACGCCGTAAACCGTCGTTTCCTGTGCGACGAGTATAAGCTCCCTCACGCCGCTTTGCGCAAGATACTCCGCCTCCTCAAGCAGCTTTTCCATCGGGACGCTTCTGTATGAGCCTTTAAAAAGAGGAATGCTGCAATAGGTACATCTTTTATCGCAGCCCTCGGCTATCTTAAGATACGAATAACAGCCGCCCGTGGTAATGATCCTTTTCGCATTCGGTCTGCACAGGCCGTTTATATCGCGGAATTCGCTGTGCCCGCGCTTTGCCAGCACGTCCTCGACGACCTCGCAGATTTTATCGAACGCCGTGGTTCCCACGACCGCGTCGATTTCGGGCAGCTCCTTTAAAATTTCGTCCTTATATCTTTGCGCAAGACAGCCGGCGGCTATAAGAGCCTTTAAATTGCCCTTTTTGTTCTCTGCCATCTCAAGTATGGCTTGAATGCTCTCCTCCTTGGCGGAGGTTATAAAGCCGCAGGTATTGATAACGGCAATATCGGCTTCCCTTTCATCGTCGGTAAATTCATAGCCCTTTTCCTTAAGGAGCCCCATCATCATCTCGGAATCCACGAGGTTTTTGTCACAGCCCAACGATACAAAAATAATCTTCATAGCAAACTCCTGCTTTTATCCGTACATTGATGATTGTAACCTCTGTACGGTCAAAAAGCAAGCAAAACCTCACCTCATGCCCGTCTACTGCGTTTTTCTGTTGATAAAGACCGCCTTAAGCTTGTCGAAAACAATAATCTGCGATTTGTAGAGGCTGAAATATCCCGAAAGCATAAAGCTCACGGCGCAGACAACGGCATAATAGGGAAGCCCTCTCGTCCCGAAAAGCTCGATTCCCAAAAACAGCGACGCGATCGGAGCGTTTGTCGCCCCGCAGAAAACGCCGACCAAACCAAGCGCCGCACCGAAGCCCGCGTCCATTCCCAAAAGCGGCGCGGCTGCGCAGCCGAGGGTCGCGCCCACGAAGAAGGTCGGAACAATCTCTCCTCCCTTATAGCCGCAGCCCAAGGTTATGACGGTAAAAAGAAGCTTCAGCGCAAACGCCTCGGTACGGGCGTTTCCGTTTATAAGCGCATTTTCAACTATTCCCATTCCCGCTCCGTTATAATCCGTCCCGCATAACAGCGTCAGCAGTATTATCGCCGCGCCTCCCGCAATTATTCTCAAATAGGGGTTCTTTATCAGTCTTTTAAACAGCTCCGAGCCCTTCGACAGGGAAACGCACAGCAGAATGCTCATAAGCGCAAACAAAACCGCCAGCCCCACCGTCTGCAAAAGACTCAACGCCGATATTTGCGGAACCGTTTCCAAAATATAGCTCACGGGACGCACGCCCAAAATATCGGTTATCAGATAAGTAAAAACCGAGCTGAAAATACATGGCATTATCGCGCTGTAATAAATCGTGCCGACGCTTATAACCTCAAGCACGAACACCACGGCGGTCAGCGGCGTGCCAAAAAGCGCCGTAAACACCGCGCTCATTCCGCAAAGGACGATTATATGCATATCGTCCCTGTCAAGCCTAAAAAGCCTTCCGAGCGCCGAGCCGAGGCTTCCGCCCAACTGGAGCGCCGCGCCCTCCCTGCCCGCCGAGCCGCCGCAAAGATGCGTTATTACCGTGCCTATAACGATTCCGGGCGCAAGCGTGAAGGACACCTTTCCGTCGCCCCTTGTGGAGTCCATAACATGATTGGTGCCGCCGACATTCTCAAGTCCGAGCAAATGATACATCGCTACGATGACGACGCCGCCCACGGGCAGGAAATAGAGGATAAAATCATATTTTTCCCTAAGCCCCGTCGCCTGCTCTATAAGCATATGAAAAAAACAGCCTGCCCCTCCGCAGACCAAAGCTATCACTACGCTTAATATGAACCATTTTGCAAATGTTATTATGTATTTTGACGCATATCCCATATACGCCTTGACCTTATCACCCATATAAACGCTCCGCTTGCAAAACACGGTACAGCCCCATACTGTACCGTGCAAAACAGCAATATTGTTTTAGTTGTCCGCCGCCGCCGTCGTTTCGGCATTGGTTTCACTCTCTCCCTTGGTTTCGCCGTCAGCCTTGGTCTGACCGTGCGCGTCCGTTTCGCCGTCAGCCTTGGTCTGACCGTCTCCCGTCGTCTGCGACTGCATACTGTTTAAAAGAGCGGAATAATAATACGCCGCCTGATTCCCGCCGTCGATTTCGCCCTTTTTGTAGCCGTTATTATAGCATACGACACCGGTAAACGCTCCCGCGGCGACAAGCACTGCGGCGACAATAAGCGTCGTAATGCGCATCTGCTTCTTCGCGTTATGCAGCAGCTCTCCCTTGCTCTGCTTCCTTTTATCAATTTTTTCCTGACTCATGTTAACCTCCTGAGAACCTGATTTATATTATGACCTGAAAATATCACAAAATTATGACAAAAATGTGATTAATTATTGGCTCCCTAATAATATATATTATAAGCGCGGAATGGTCAAGTAAAATGTGTAAAAAAAGAAAGAGCCGCCGCTTCCCGACGATTACACGTCCGTCAGCGGCAGCCCTCTTTAATTGATTCTACGGTTTACTTCGCATAGTCCGTAACCCGCGATTCACGAATGACATTGACTTTAATCTGTCCGGGATACTGAAGCTCTGCTTCAATCTTTTTGGATATATCCCTTGCAAGCAAAATCATATCTGCATCGTTGATAACTTCAGGAACTACCATAATACGAATCTCACGTCCTGCCTGAATTGCGTAGGATTTCTCTACGCCCTTAAACTCGTTCGTAATATCTTCTAACTGTTTTAATCTGTTTGTGTATGTTTCAAGATTTTCCTTTCTTGCGCCCGGTCTTGCAGCCGATATTGCATCGGCAGCCTGAACTATGCACGCAATAAGAGAATGCGGTTCAACATCGCCGTGGTGGGCTTCGACAGCATTTACGACAACCGCCGATTCCTTGTATTTCCTACATAAATCAGCGCCAATCTGAACATGGGATCCTTCGACCTCATGGTCGATTGATTTTCCGATGTCGTGCAAAAGCCCGGCTCTTTTGGCTATTCTTACGTCAAGTCCGATTTCGGAAGCCAAAAGTCCGCAAAGCAAAGATACTTCAATTGAATGCTTTAAAACATTCTGCCCATAGCTTGTCCTGAACTTCATCTTGCCGAGAAGCCTTACAAGCTCAGGATGTATTCCGTGAACTCCGACTTCGAGAGCGGCTGCCTCGCCCTCCTCTCTAATCATAGTTTCGACTTCCTTCTGAGCCTTTTCTACCATTTCCTCGATTCTTGCCGGATGAATTCTTCCGTCAATAATCAATTTTTCAAGAGCGATTCTTGCAACCTCTCTCCTGACAGGATCAAATCCCGATAAAACTACTGCCTCGGGTGTGTCGTCGATAATCAGGTCAACGCCCGTCATCGTTTCAAGAGTACGTATATTGCGTCCCTCTCTGCCGATAATGCGTCCCTTCATCTCGTCGTTCGGGAGCTGGACAACCGAAATCGTTGCCTCGGAAACATGGTCGGCGGCGCATCTTTGAATAGCGTTTACAACGTATTCCTTCGCCTTCTTGTCCGACTCTTCCTTGGCTCTGTTCTCCATCTCCTTAACCATCACAGCGGTTTCATGCTTTACTTCTTCTTCTACAGTTTTTAAAAGATATTCTTTAGCCTGAACGGAGGTAAGTCCTGAGATTCTTTCAAGTTCCTGTACTCTCTTTGCACTGAGCGCTTCGACTTCCTGCTTTTTGCGGTTAAGTTCCTCTTCCTTGCGTCCGAGCGAACTGTCGCGTTTTTCAACGGCTTCAAGCTTCTTGTCGAGCGTTTCCTCCTTGGAAAGGACTCTGCGTTCATACTTCTGTATCTCCGCGCGTCTTTCCTTGGATTCCTTCTCCAGCTCATTCTTAGTCTTTATAGACTCCTCCTTCGCTTCAAGAAGCATTTCTTTCTTACGCGTTTCAGCCGTCTTAAGAGCTTCGTCTATTATCTCTCTGGCCTTAGCCTCCGCACTTCCGACTTTTCTGTCGCCCACTCTTTTGTGGTATGCGGCTGCTGCGAACCAAGTAATAACGGCAGCTATAACAAGTGTAACACAAGCTGTTATAACATAAGGCAAAAATTCCGGCACAGGAGCACCTCCTTATTTAGTTTTCATTGTACAGTCTACAACATATTAATATTATACTTTTTCGTCAAAAGTGTCAAGGCAAAATAATTTCGGATTGTTATTTTCGTATAATATTACTTATCACATCGTGGGAAAAGCCCCTGCGGGCAAGGAATCCGTAAAGTCTCCGCTTCGTGTCCGCGTCCGCCTCAGACAGCGCTTCTGCGGTATAGCCCTTTTTCGCGAGAGCCTTCGTCACCTGCTCCTCCTCGTCAAAATCAAGCCCGTCCAAAGCCTCCGAAGCAATATCTCTCGGAACGCCCTTTGCGTAAAGGGCAGCCTCTATCGCCCT
>JAMPDT010000001.1 GCA_023665525.1 Butyrivibrio sp.
AGATGTGGGGTTGGTCGCCGTCAGCCAAAACGATGGAAACGGGAAGAACAGCCGAAAGCGGCCGGAGGTTGATTTTGTGTGTAATAAAGCTTCTAAGCGTTATTATATACAATCTGCTTTTGCAATTCCCGATAATGAAAAAATGCGTCAGGAATCAAATTCTTTAATGAATATAGATGATTCATTTAAAAAAATTATCATTGTAAAGGATACTCCGACTCTGTACTACACAGAACAGGGACTGATGGTGATGAGTATATATGATTTTCTTCTGAATGAGAACAGCTTGGATTTATAGGAGAACTCAGGCTGAAACCAAAAACGGTGCAGGCGTCGCCTGCACCGTTCGCACACTTCTTTGAACCTTAGAAATCCACTTCCGTGTCGTAGTAGCAGCACTTGAGCAGCTTTTCCATTTCCTCCTGGCTGGGCTGTCTGGGGTTGGAGCCTGTGCAGGCGTCAAGAATTGCGTTTGCGGCAATCTTGGGAAGCTTTGCAAGGAACTCGTCCTCGGGAACGATGCCCGTTTCGGCGGGAAGTCCGCCCTCGCCGTAGTTCTTTATGCACTGAGGAATGTTGAGGTCGTCGTTCATCTTGCGGAGCATTGCGATGAGGTTGTCAATCTTTTCCTCGGTGGTGGAGCCGCCGAGCTTAAGGAAGTCGGCTATGTAAGCATAGCGCTCTGCGGCGGCGGAGTCCTTTGAGTTGTACTTGATTACCTTGGGCAGGTACATTGCGTTGGCTGCGCCGTGAATGATGTGTCCGCCCTCGAAGGCTGCGCCCGTCTTATGCGCCATGGAATGTACGATGCCGAGAAGAGCGTTGGAGAATGCCATTCCCGCAAGACACTGGGCATTGTGCATTTTGGCTTTGGCTGCGGTGTCGCCGCCGAAGGATTTAACAAGGTAGTCCCTTACCATTTGGATTGCAAAAAGCGCAAGCGGGTCGGTGTAGTCGCAGTTGGCTGTCGAAACATACGCCTCGATTGCGTGCGTCATAGCGTCCATTCCCGTGTGGGCAGCAAGCTTGGGAGGCATTGTCTCGGCAAGCTCGGGATCTACGATTGCAACGTCGGGAGTGATTTCAAAATCCGCGAGGGGATATTTGATGCCCTCCTGATAGTTGGTGATAACGGAGAATGCCGTAACCTCCGTCGCCGTTCCCGAGGTGGAGGGGATAGCGCAGAAATGAGCCTTTGTGCGGAGCTTGGGAAGTCCGAATACCTTGCACATATCCTCGAAAGTCGTGTCGGGATATTCGTATTTGATCCACATAGCCTTGGCTGCGTCGATGGGAGAGCCGCCGCCCATTGCGACGATCCAGTCGGGCTGAAATTCCTGCATTACGGCAGCGCCCTTCATAACTGTTTCAACGGAAGGGTCGGGCTCGATTCCCTCGAAGATCTTGACCTCCATTCCCGCTTCCCTGAGATAATCCTCAGCTCTCTGCAAAAAGCCTCCGCGCTTCATGGAGCCGCCTCCGACGCAGATGATCGCCTTCTTGCCGCTTAAGCCCTTGAGGGCTTCAAGAGCGCCTCTTCCGTGATATAAGTCCCTCGGTAAAGTAAAACGTGCCATGATAAAAATATACCTCCTTGATTTGATTCCCGCATGGACGGGTTATTGACTGTGACCGTAAATAGGTCAAAGCATGTTATTTGTGTAACGGTTGGATTATACCCGACAGCTAAGCGCGGCTCTGCACCGCCGGTGCGTCGGGCATATGCTTGCAACGGGCTCGCATAGAACCCGACCAAGCATTCATATTATAGCACATATGCACAAATTAAGCAATGTGAAGATGTTTTTTTTATAAAAAATTTACAAATTTTACTGCTCGGGACGTCTTTTCCTGAATTCGCTCGGAGTTACCTTGTATTTTCTTTTAAAAAGACGGTTAAAATATGACAGATTGTAATATCCGCAGTCGGCTGCGACGCTCAAAACCGTGTCCTCGGAGGAAATGAGCATACGGGATGCCATCGAGAGCCTGTAATCGTTAAGGTAGTCGATGAAGGAGCAGCCCATTGTGTTTTTGAAGAACTTCATAAAATGCGAGGAGGAAAAGCCGCATATGCCCGAAATTTCATCAATGCTTATCTGACGGGCATAGTTTTGCTCGACATATCTTATGACGTCCTTTATCCTGTCGAAGTTTTTGGTTTCGGCGCCGGACTTTTTGTCCTCGGCAATTCCCGCGATTGCGTACATCAAATCAAAGAGACAGCTTTTGAGCGCCAGCTTGTAGCCCTTGGGAAAGGGCGGCGTGCGCACGCTGTCCGCCCTGTCGAGGCAGCGCGCGAAATCCGCGTAGCAGTAGTCGTCCGAGGTTAGTACATGATTGAACTCAAGCTTGCCAGACAGGAGGGGAGCGAAAAATTCCTCGTTTAAGGAGTCGGCTATTTTGGATAAAAGCATGTCCGCTGAGAATATTATATTCTCGTAAGCCATGGAAAATCCCTCAAATTGGAAAATTCCGTGTATTTGACCGGGAAGCGCGATAATAATATCGCCCGCCTCGACATAGTGCGATTCAAAATCAAGGCTGATTACGCCCTTGCCGCTTTTGACGTAAATAATCTCCATATCGTCGTGCCAGTGAAGCGTCACCTCGCGCAAATCGGCGGGAATCGTGCATATGTAGGTGTTGTAGGGAAAGAGCGAATCGGAATGGGATTTGTTTTCGCGGTACTTTTCGTATTTTTGCACGGTATGCTCCTTTAACAATCATTTTGATAGTATTGTATCATATTATGGCAGTATTGTGCAAGAGGCACGGGCTGTTTTGATATTAGAATGCCAGTATAGGCACTGGTAATTTTTTGAATGAGAGGTGTGAACGGTATGGGAAAAGAACTTGAAAGAGGAGCGGGAATACTGCTTCCCGTAAGCAGTATTCCTTCACCCTACGGAATAGGCACGCTTGGGAAAAAGGCATATGAGTTTGTCGATATGCTCAAGGCTTCGGGGCAGAAATACTGGCAGGTGCTGCCCGTCGGTCCAACAAGCTTCGGGGACAGCCCGTACCAGTCATTTTCCGCGTTTGCGGGGAATCCGTATTTTATTGATTTGGATATGCTGATTGACGAGGGGCTTCTTGCCAAAAAAGACGTTGAGGCGGTTTTTTGGGGAAGCAATCCCGAATATGTAGAATATGATGTAATATACAACGCAAGGTTCGGAATACTTAAAAAGGCTTTTCGGTCGTCGAAGCATAAGGAAAGCGCGCGGTACGCGGATTTTCTGGCAAAGAACGGCGAGTGGCTTGAGGAGTACGCGCTTTTTATGGCGATAAAGGGCGACCACGAAAACAGGGAATGGCTGAGCTGGGAGGAGGACATAAGGTTTGCAAGACCCGAGGCGGTGGAGCGCTATCGGAGCAAGCTTGCCGATGAAATAGATTTTTATAAATTTTTGCAGTTTAAGTTTTATGAGCAGTGGGACGCGCTTAAGGCTTACGCGAACCGAAAGGGGATAAGCATAATCGGGGATATTCCGATTTATGTGGCTCTCGACAGCGCGGACGTGTGGATGAATCCCGAGCTGTTTTTGCTCGATGCACAGCTTAGACCCGTAAATGTGGCGGGCTGCCCGCCCGACGCTTTCTCGGACTGGGGACAGAAGTGGGGCAATCCCATTTACGACTGGGACAGAATGGAGCGGGACGGCTTTTCCTGGTGGAAAAAAAGAATGGCGGCGTCCGCAAGGCTTTACGACGTGACGAGAATCGATCACTTTATAGGGATAGTAAGGTATTACAACATACCCGTGGACGGCGTTCCCAAGGAGGGCTTTTTTGCGAAGGGTCCGGGAATCAAGCTTATAGAAGCCATCGACAGCGTGATGGGGGACTCGAAGGTTATCGCGGAGGATTTGGGCGTTGTCGTTCCCGAGGTCACGGAGCTTATAAAGCGGTCGGGCTATCCGGGAATGAAGGTGTTCCAGTTCGCCTTTGACGGCTGTACGACCAACGAGCACGCGCTCCATAACCATGAGAAAAATTACGTCGTATATATCGGAACGCATGACAACGAAACCGTAAAGGGCTATATCGGCAACGCGACCGAGCAAAATCTTGAATACATGAAAAAATATCTCGGCGCGGAGAGCAGGGAGGACATTCCCCAAAAGATGCTCCGCTTTGCGTATATGAGCGTTGCGGATACGGTTATTATCCAAATGCAGGACCTTTTGGGTAAGGACAACAGCGCGAGAATGAATCTTCCCTCGACCCTGGGCACCAACTGGAAATGGCGTATGAAGGACGGAGAGTTTACGCGGGAGATAAGAAACGAGCTGCGGGAGCTTACGAAGCTTTTCGGGCGCGACGGACATACGAATTATTTTTACAGGGAGGATTATATGTTATCTGATATTTGCGAAAAAAATTACAATAAGCCGATTAAGGACTGCACTGACGCGGAGGTTTACGCGGCGCTTCTTGAAATGGTCAAGGCTCTTGCCGCCGACAAGGAGAGAAACGACGGAAAGAAAAAGGTTTACTACATTTCGGCAGAGTTCCTTATCGGAAAGCTTCTTTCCAACAATCTCATTAATCTCGGCGTTTTTGACAGCGTTAAGAGGGAGCTGGAGGAGAACGGAAAGAGCATTTACGATATAGAGGAAATCGAGCCGGAGCCCTCGCTCGGCAACGGCGGGCTGGGAAGGCTCGCGGCGTGCTTCCTTGATTCGATGGCGACGCTTGGAATGCCCGGCGACGGAATCGGACTTAACTACCATATGGGACTTTTTAAGCAGGTATTCGAGAACCGCTTCCAAAAGGAAACCGCCAATCCTTGGATAGAGGATAAGGGCTGGCTTACGAGGACGGACGTTTCCTACGACATAAGCTTCGGCGGCGGTCTTAAGGTGAAATCGAGGCTTTACGACATCGACGTGACGGGCTACAACAACAGGACCAACAAGCTTCATCTTTTCGATATGGAATCGGTTGACGAGAGCATAATAAGGGACGGCGGCATAAGCTTCGACAAGACGGATATATCCAAAAACCTTACGCTCTTTCTGTACCCCGACGACAGCGACGAGGCGGGCAATCTCCTCAGGATTTACCAGCAGTATTTTATGGTAAGCAACGGGGCAAGGCTCATACTCGACGAGTGCCGAAGGAAGGGCTCAAATCTGCATGACCTTGCGGATTACGCGGCAATACAGATTAACGATACGCACCCCTCGATGGTGATCCCCGAGCTTATAAGGCTTTTGGACGAGGAGGGCATAGAATTTGACGAGGCAGTCGATATAGTTACGTCGGTCTGCGCTTATACCAACCATACCATACTTGCGGAGGCGCTTGAAAAATGGCCGCTTTCATATCTTGAAAAGGTGGTGCCGCAGCTTGTGCCGATCATAAAAAGGCTTGACGAGAGGGTCAGGGCGCGCTTTGACGACGAGTCGGTTTACATCATCGACGGCTCCGACAGGGTTCATATGGCAAATATGGATATGCACTACGGCCACAGCGTAAACGGCGTCGCATATCTTCACACCGAAATCCTCAAAAATTCGGAGCTGAATAATTTTTACAAAATATATCCCGAAAAATTCAATAACAAGACCAACGGAATTACGTTCAGAAGATGGCTCATGCACTGCAACGAGGAGCTTACGGCGTATATTGACGGACTTATCGGGACAGATTATAAAAGGGACGCCGAAAAGCTTTCGGAGCTTGAAAAATTCCTTGACGACGGCGAGGTCCTTGACAAAATAGAGGAGATCAAGAAGGCCAAGAAGCTGACGCTCAAGAATTATCTCAAGGCGACGCAGAATATCGACATCGACGAAAATTCGATATACGATATTCAGGTTAAAAGGCTCCACGAGTACAAGCGCCAGCAGATGAACGTGCTTTGGGTCATTCACAAATATTTTGAAATCAAGAGAGGCAGGCTGCCCAAAACGCCCGTCACGGCGATTTTCGGCGCAAAGGCGGCTCCTGCGTACACGATTGCGAAGGACATCATTCATTTGATTCTCTGTCTTGAGGAGGTAATAAACAGCGACACCGAGGTAAATCCTTATCTCAGAATCGTTATGGTGGAGAATTACAATGTTTCCAAGGCTGCCAAAATCATTCCCGCGTGCGATATTTCGGAGCAGATTTCGTTAGCCTCAAAGGAGGCTTCGGGAACGGGCAATATGAAGTTTATGCTTAACGGCGCGGTGACGCTCGGAACCAAGGACGGCGCGAACGTCGAAATCGGAGAGCTTGTCGGAGAGGACAATATCTATTTCTTCGGAGAGAGCAGCGAGCAGGTGATCGCGCACTATGAGGCGGGAGATTACAGCGCGAAGAGCTATTATGTGAACGACGCCGAAATCAAAGAAATGATTGACTTCATAATCAGCGCGCCCGTTATGAAGGCGGGGGACGCCGAAACGCTTTTGAGGCTTCATGCGGAGCTTATCAAAAAGGACTGGTTTATGACGCTTCTCGATATAAAGGATTATATCAGGGTGAAGGAAATCGCGCTTGCGGATTATGAGGACCGCAGGGCTTGGGCGAGAAAAATGCTTGTAAACATCAGCAAGGCGGGCTTTTTCTCCTCCGACAGGACTATCGAGCAGTACGATAAGGAAATTTGGAGGCTTAACGGGGCTGAGTAAGCAAACGCGGCTTTGCGGCTGCGAAGGCACGGTTTTGGCATACGGTTTTTGTCACATTTTTATATAATTTCAGCCGTAAGGGGAATAATTATTGTGAAAATGTGAAAAAATAATACTTGCCAAATAAAGCTTTGTATGGTATTATCCAAATAAGAATATGCGCAAGCGATTGCGCAGCTCAAAACGGTATAAGATGCCACGGCATTTTATATAAATTTCTATCAAAAATACTACATAAAGGAGAGTAGCGATGAGAAAGAAAATTTTAGCAGTAGCGCTTGTTGCGGCAATGGCTGCGATGACTGTGGTCGGATGCGGCAGCAGCTCGAGCAGTTCAAGCAGCTCGGCTTCGGGCGACAAGGAAACCTCCGCCGCAGGCGGATCCAACGAAGGAGAAGAAACCTCCGCGGCGAATATTGATTACGGCGAAGGCACCCTTAAGATTTGGGTTCCCGACAAGACGGTTGACCTTACCAAGGAGCAGGTGGAGAAATTTGCCGATGCTCATCCCGATATGATGGGTAAGTACGAGGTTGTGGTTGAGCCGGTAGGAGAAGGCGAGGCTGCAAAGAATATGCTTGCCGACGTTGAGGCGGGCGCGGATTTGTTCGCTTTCGCACAGGATCAGCTTGCACGTCTTATCGGAGCGGACGCTATAACCCAGATTCAGGGCGATTACGCCGATTTCGTGGCTACGGCTAACGATGCGGGCGCAGCGGGCGCTGCAAAGGTAGGAGATAAGACCTACGCGTTCCCTCTTACATCGGATAACGGATATTTCCTTTATTACGATAAGAGCGTCATAACGGATCCTTCCACCATGGAGAAGATTATCGAGGACTGCGAGGCAGCGGGAAAGAGCGTTTACTTCGCGCTTAACGACGGTTGGTATCAGCCCGCGTACTTCTTTGGCGCAGGCTGCACGCTTACCTATGAGGCTGACGAGGACGGTCAGTTCATAGGCTCCGACATTAATTACGCAAGCGAAAACGGCGTTGCGGCAATGAAGGGACTTATCAACCTTGCAAGCTCAAAGGCATTTGTCTGCGGCGCTGACGCGGCAAAGGCAACAAATGCGGCTGCAATCGTAACGGGAACCTGGTCGGCTAAGACGGTTCAGGAGATGTTCGGTGAAAACTATGCCGCAACCAAGCTTCCCACCTTCAATGTTGACGGCAAGGATTACCAGCTCGGCGGCTTTGGCGGCTTCAAGCTTCTCGGCGTTAAGCCTCAAGCGAACCCCGGAAAGCTTATCGTGTGCCTCGAGCTTGCCAAGTTCCTTTCCGGCGAGGAGGTACAGCTTGCAAGATTTGAGGCTGTTGAGTGGGGACCCTCCAATCTTAACGCTCAAGCGAACGAGGCTGTTCAGTCCAATCCGGCTCTTGCGGCTCTTGCGGCACAGCTTGCATTCACGATTCCTCAGGGACAGTATCCCGACCAGTATTGGCAGGACGCGATAGCTCTCGGAGATGACATTATCTCCAATGTAAGCACCTATGCGGGTTACAGCGACGACGACCTTATGAAGATTCTTAAGGATTTCCAGGAGAAGGAGCAGGCTCTCGCCAACGCGGAATAATTTCCGAATCAGAAACTTACCGTGCAGGGGGATAGCCTCCCCCTGCATATTGTTAAGCACCTAACTGGAGGGATCATGAAAGCTTTTAAATCGATAGGTCGTTTTTTCTCGAATATCGGAAAAGACATTAAAGATATAGGCATTACCTTTGTGAAGGGCGACTGGAAAACCAAAATCTCGTTTGTCGTAATGGGCTTCGGTTCTCTTATGCGTAAACAATTCCTTCGGGGTATTGCACTGCTTGCGGTAGAAGCGGCGTTTATATATTACATGATTACATTCGGAGCGGGGTACCTGTCCAAGATAACCACGCTCGGTACGGTGGAAACCAAGAAGGAGCCGGTGCTTTTTAACGGAGTTCCCGTCGGTGAAACCACTGTCTACGGAGATAACAGCTTCCTTATTCTGCTGTTCGGTCTTCTCACTGTTTTTATAATTATTGCATTTATTTTCATTTGGCGCGTTAATATCCGTCAGAACCGCGACGCGGAGCTTTTGCTCGCTAAGGGCAAAAATCTTCCCACGATAAAGGACGACTGGAAGTCCCTGTTCGACCGCAATTTTGACAAAACGCTGTTGGCGCTGCCTCTTTTGGGCGTGTTCGTATTTACGGTACTGCCGATTGCGTTTATGATCTGCGTAGCGTTTACGAATTATGACGCAAGGCATCAGGCGCCCTCCAATCTGTTCACATGGGTTGGCTTTGAGAACTTTAAGAACCTGTTTTCCATCGGCTCGACGGGCTTCGGCAAAACCTTTATGTCCGTGCTGGGGTGGACGTTAATATGGGCATTTTTCGCGACCTTTCTCAATTACTTCCTCGGAATGGCGGTTGCGATTCTTATAAATAAAAAGGGCATTAAGCTCAAAAAAATGTGGCGGACCATTCTCGTCGTTACGATAGCGGTTCCGCAGTTTGTATCCCTGCTCTATGTCGGAAAGCTGTTCGACGCGGACGGTCTTATCAATCTGACCTTAATGAGATGGGGCTGGATCGAAAGGGCGATACCGTTTTGGCAGAATGCCAATTATGCAAGACCCTTGATTCTTATACTTAACCTATGGGTAGGTATTCCCTATGTAATGCTTATCACCACGGGACTTTTGATGAATATTCCCGAGGAGCTGTACGAGAGCGCGAGAATCGACGGAGCGGGACCGTTCCAGATATTCCGCAAAATTACGCTTCCGTATATGCTGTTTGTGACGGGACCCTACCTGCTCACCTCGTTTACGGGCAATCTCAACAACTTTAACGTAATTTATCTGCTCACGCAGGGCGGACCTCGCTCGATGACGCACACGGGCGGCGCGGGCAAGACGGACCTGCTTGTAACGTGGCTGTATAAAATGACGATCAATGACACGAACTACAAGATGGCTGCGGTTATCGGTATTATGGTTTTCCTTGTAACCGCCGTCATATCCTTGGTAGTTTACAACATGATTCCATCAGTTAAGGACGAGGAGGGATTCCAGTAATGGCAAAAGAAAAGAAAATGCATAAAATGCATACCAAAGCAAGCAATGCCGTCGCCTATGTCGTGCTTACGATTATAAGCATCATATGGCTGGTTCCTTTTGTCTGCCTGATATTGCAGAGCTTCCGCGGCTATGAGTCGGAATTCGGAGGAATGGTTGGGTACCTTGTTCCCAAGAAATTTACTCTTGAGTCATATAAGTTTTTGTTTGACGGCAGCAGCCGCTTCGTTAAATGGTACACCAATACGCTCATTATCGCGTCGGCGGTGGCAGTGGGGCAGACCGCGTTCGTCCTCTGCACAAGCTACGTTCTCTCGAGAATGCGCTTTAAGCTCCGCAGGCCGCTGATGAATCTGTGGCTGGTGCTCGGAATGTTCCCGGGCTTCCTTACGATGATTTGTCTGTACTTCCTGCTCAAGCAGTTCGGGCTTACGCAGACGGGAGCGGTTCCGGGACTTATAGTTATCGGTATCGCAAGCTCGGCTATGGGCTATTATGTCTGCAAGGGCTATTTTGACACGATTCCCAAATCGCTTGATGAGGCGGCAAGAATCGACGGGGCTTCCCGCGCGAGGGTATTCGGTACGATGATGATTCCCCTTGCCAAGCCGATAATAATTTATACGGCGCTCACGGCGTTTATGGCTCCGTGGTGCGACTATGTATTCGCCTCCTATGTGGCGTTCGGCGACCCCAACGGCTACAACGTGGCTGTCGCGTTGCAGAACTGGGTATGGACCAGCGATTATCAGGGCTATTTTACCCGCTTCTGCGCAGGCGGAGTTGTTGTCGCGGTACCTGTCGTAATACTTTTTATGTGTCTGCAAAAATACTATGTTGAAGGCGTTACGGGCGGCGCGGTTAAAGGTTGATGTATTAAATTCGGTCGGCAGTCCGCGTGGGCTGCCGATTTTGCTTCAAACGCTTAAAAAGGAGAACAAAATGAAAAAAAGACTGCTTTGTATTATTATGGCTGCCGTGCTTGCGGCAGTACTGCTTGCGGGCTGCGGGGACTCAAAAGCTCCGAACGCGGGGACCTCGGGCGCCGACGCCTCGCAAGCCGCGACCTCGGGCTCGGATATTGCCGAAACGGAGGAGGGGACGAAGGCTCCGTCCGCCGCTCCCGTGCACGAGCTTAATATTATCGACGACAATTACCGCAATTATTATGAGATTTTCGTCTATTCGTTCTACGATTCGGACGGCGACGAGATCGGAGATCTGAACGGAGTTACCGAAAAGCTTGATTATATCAAGGATATGGGCTTTAACGGAATTTGGCTTATGCCGATTATGCCGTCGCCTACATATCACAAGTACGACGTTAAGGATTATTACGGCATTGATAAGCAGTACGGGACGATAGACGATTTCAAGAAGCTTGTGGAGGAATGCCACAAAAGGGATATAAGGCTTGTTATTGATTTTGTGATAAATCATTCGTCGAACCAGCACGAGTGGTTCAAGCAGGCATCCGAATATTTGAAGGGGCTTGAAAGCGGCGCGGAGCCTAATGCCGAGGAATGCCCGTATGTAAATTATTACCATTTTTCAAGAAAGCAGGAGGACGGCACCTATTACAAAATAAACGGCAGCGAATGGTATTACGAAGGCTCGTTTTGGTCGGGAATGCCCGATTTGAACCTTGCCGACGAAAAGCTGAGAGCGGAGCTTGAGGATATTGCCAAATACTGGGTGGATATGGGAGTTGACGGCTTCAGAATGGACGCCGCCATGCATTTTGAAGAGAGCGACACGAATTTCAATACGGAGGTGCTCAACTGGCTGTATTCGTACTGCAAGGAGCTTAATCCCGATTTTTACATGGTATCCGAGGTGTGGTCGGGCGGCTCCACGATAGCGGCGTATTACGCAAGCAAGACCCCCAGTATGTTTAATTTTGACCTTGCGGACGTCGAGGGCAAAATAATAAAGGCGGCAAGAGGCAAGTATTCGGCGGCGAACCTTGTTAAAACAATGCTTTCCTATCAGGAGGATTTTGCCGAAAAAAATCCCGATTACATCGACGCGCCCTTTATCACCAATCACGATATGGGCAGGGTGTCAAACGCGCTCGTCAAGAATGAGGATAATCTGAAAATGGCGGGCGGACTGCTTATGATGATGAACGGAAGTCCGTTTGTGTATTACGGCGAGGAAATCGGAATGTCAAGCTCGGGCAGCAAGGACGAAAACAAGCGTCTGCCCATGATTTGGTCGGCAAAGGATACCGAGGGCATGACCAAGGGTCCCTCCGCCGCCGATGAGGGAATAGAGTCGGCGTTTGCCGCTGTTGACGAGCAGCTTGAGGACGAAAATTCCATACTGAACTACTACAAGAGAGGACTGCGCTTAAGAAACGAGAATCCCGAGATTGCGCGCGGAAAAATCTCGCTTGTAGAGGAACTTTGCGTTGATGATCAGGCGGCAATCACCAAGGAATATGACGGAAGCGTAATCGGAATCCTGTACAATACCTCCGAGGAGGAGGCGCAGATAAATATCGGCGGTACGGCTTTAGAGGGAATGTCGCTTCGCGGCTGGCTCACGCTGAACAACGAGGCGGTCGATTTGTCGGACGGCGTTGTAACGATGCCCGCTAAATCCGTCTGCGTGCTTAAGCAGGAATAAAGCTATCTATGGGACGGCGAGGTCGTTTTGACGATTCGCGCCGTCCCTTTTGCCGTAAACGGATTTTTGCCGATATTAATTCCCGTATCTAAAATGCCGATATTAAATTAAATAGGAACGCTGTTGCGTGCAGAACACGGATTGTTTTGACAGTTAATCACGGAGGATTAAGAATATGGGAATTTCAGGCGGCGGAATTATAAAAAGCTCGTCCATGCTTAACTCGCTCTTTGAAAATAAGGGCAGGGTATCGACGGGCGTTTCAAAGGTCAGCGTTAAGAAAAGCGGCGGCAAATCGGAGGATAAAAAGCCCAAGAAGCTTTGGTACAATTTTAAGGAGCTGTCCTCTTTGATTCTGCGCTCCAAAACCTCGGGAGGAGCAAGGCGGGCGGTCACGCTGGCGCGCGGCAGAGTCGCGCAGCTTCGCGGCAAGCTTGGGACGGGAATTTATGACAGCGAGGAGCTGGAAAGCGCGATTCTTCACGCGGAGGCGATGGTACGCGTCGCCAAAAAGCGCGTGAAGCATTTCAACCAGGAGGAGGCGGCGGCGCGCGATGGGGTTATGCCCGACGATGAATGCTATGGGGAGCCTGACGAGGAAGAAAAAATCGGGGAAACGGTAACGGACGGCGGCGACCCCGCCGAGATGAGCAACGAGGAGCTTGAAAAGCTTATGCGCGAAATGGAAAGGCTTATGCGCGAGTCCATGGACGATATTGAGGAAGCCATGGATATGGAGGAGTTTTCCGAGGAGCTTATGGCGGACTCGGGCGAGATGTCGTCGGAGGAGCTGGATTACGTCAGGAAAAAGCACAGGGCAGACGAGCTTAGGGAAATAACCGAAGCGGATATGAAATATTTAAAGGCTATGTTCGACAGGCTCCAAAGGGCGAAGCAGAGCGCCTCGTCGTCCGCTTCCTCGGGAGGAAGCAGCAACGGTGTTTCGGCAGGCGCGGGCTATGCCGCCTCGGACGGCGTGGCGCTTGAGCTTGGCGGCGCGGATATGCCGGTCGGGACCGTATCGGAGGCTGCCGCAATGACGGCGGGAGCCGCCGTTGACGTTACGGTTTAGTATTCGTAATCAAAGGATGCCCGAGCCGTCACGTGGGGATTGTATTTGTTTCCCATTCTGACGTGCTCGGGGTGGTTTAAATAGAGCGGAAGAATATCCTCGCCCGTCAGATCCATTTCCACCATCAAATCCATATTTGACGGACGGTTCACGCAGTTGCGCCTTATATGCACGCTTGTGATCCCGTCAAACGCTTCTTTTATGATTTCAAACGCGCGGGCGTATTCCTCGATATGCTCCTTCTTAAGAAAATCCTTTTCAAAAGTAAAAATAACCAAATGCTTCAGCATATGACGTACCTCCGTTTTTTTTAATTATAACAATAATCGCGCCTTGATTGCAACGGAATTAAAGCTTTGCTCTTGCAATGGCACAGGTTAAATGATAAAATATATAAGTAAATATATACCTTTGCCGAAGGAGCAGCCAAATGATAAAAAGCATGACAGGATTCGGTCGTTTTGAGGCGGCGGATACCGACAGGAAAATTACCGTGGAGATGAAGTCCGTCAACCACAGATATTTTGAACCTGCGATCAAGATGCCCAAGAAGCTTAATTTTTACGAGGCGGGAATAAGAACGATTCTTAAGAAATATATTGACAGGGGAAAGGTAGACGTTTTTATTACATACGAGGATTTCTCCGAGAACAAATTCTGCCTCAAATACAATTCCGAGATTGCCGAGGAATATATGAGCATTCTTAATTATATTTCCGAGCAGTTCGGGATTGAAAACGACGTTAAAGCGGCGGCGCTTTCGCGTTATCCCGAGGTGATAACGATGGAGGAGCAGACGGACGACGAGGAAAAGGTATGGCATATGCTGGAGCGCGCTCTCGAGAACGCCTGCGCGCAGTTTGTCGAAACAAGAGCCGAGGAGGGCGAGAAGCTTAAGGCGGATCTGATCGGCAAGCTTGATTATATGTCGGAGCTGCTCGACGGCATTGAGGAGCGCAGTCCGCAGATTGTACGGGAGTACAGGGAAAGGCTGGAGGACAAGGTTTACGAGCTTTTGGGAGAGGCGAGGCTCGACGAGGGCAGGATCGCCGCCGAGGTGACGATTTTTGCCGACAAAATATGCGTTGACGAGGAAACCGTAAGGCTCAGGAGCCATATCGAAAGCACGAGGGACACGCTGAACGAGGGCGGCTGCGTCGGGCGCAAGCTTGATTTCATAGCTCAGGAGATGAACAGAGAGGCGAACACGATTTTGTCAAAGGCTAACGATTTGGAGGTCACGAATATGGCGATATGCCTAAAGACCGAGATTGAGAAGGTCAGGGAGCAGATACAGAATATAGAGTAGGATTTGGACAGGATATGGGCTTTATAAATATAGGCTTCGGCAATATAATCAACGATACGAGGATTGTGGCGATCGTTTCGCCCGATTCCGCGCCGTCCAAAAGGCTTTTGCAAAGCTCGAGGGACGAGGGCAGGATTATCGACGCGACACAGGGTCGCAGAACGAGGGCGATAATTGTAACCGATACGGGCAATGTCGTGCTTTCCGCGCTCCAGCCGGAAACAATCGCGTCAAGGGCGGGCGCGCGCGGCGCGCAGTCCGAGAGCCGCGCTTGGGCAGGCATGGCAGACGAGGAGTAGGGCAGCGCCGTGTTTTGCGGCGTGTTTCGGCGGCGCTTTACATTTACAGTAAGGTAAGAAGGAGATGCGAATGGGAAAAGGCAAGCTTATAGTAGTTTCGGGATTTTCGGGAGCGGGCAAGGGAACTCTTATGAACGCGCTTACAGAGCAGTATGACAATTACGCGCTTTCGGTGTCCGCCACCACAAGGGCGCCGAGACCGGGAGAGGTCGAGGGCGTGTCCTATTTTTACAAAACCGACGAGGAATTTAAGGACATGATCGAACGCGACGAGCTGATAGAGTACGCGGGCTACGTGGGGCATTATTACGGCACGCCCAAGGCGTTTGTGGAGGCAAATCTCGAGGCGGGAAAGGACGTTCTTCTCGAAATCGAAATTCAGGGCGCTATGAAAATAAAGAGTAAATATCCCGACGCCATACTGATGTTTGTCACGCCGCCCAGCGCGCAGATTCTTAGGGAGCGCCTTACAAAGCGCGGGACGGAGGACGCCGGGGTCATCGAGGCAAGGCTTAGGAGGGCGACCGAGGAGGCGGAGGGCGTGGAGGCATACGACTACATAGTGGTCAACGATAATTTGCGGGAATGCGCGGAAACAGTTGACAGAATCGTAAAAAGTGAGCATAATAAAGCAGGCGAAAGAATTTCCCTGATAAAGGAAATAAGAGCCGATTTGCTAAAGCGGTAATAAATATGGAGTATGCCGTTATGCGCCGAAAAGCGGCGCAATAAAGAAAGGAGACACAGTAATGATACATCCATCTTATTCGGAGCTTATGAACGTTATCAATAACGAGGTTGAGCCGGGCGAGCAGCCCCCCGTGCAGAGCAGGTATTCCATCGTTATCGCTACGTCCAAAAGAGCAAGGCAGATAATAGGGGGAGCGCCGACCTATGTTGACGGAAAGGGCAAGAAGCCGTTATCCATAGCAGTCGAGGAGCTTTACAAGACCAAGGTAAAAATCACCGGCGACGGTGAGGATACGGAAGCGGACGCGTAATTGCAGCTTATAGAGATACTTAAGATAGTTGTCCTGGGCATTGTCGAGGGAATAACCGAATGGCTTCCCGTGAGCAGCACAGGGCATCTTATTATTGTAAACGAGTTCCTTAAGCTGAACGAGAGCGAAAGCTTTCTCGAGATGTTTGACGTTGTCATTCAGCTTGGAGCGATTCTTGCCGTTGTAGTGTTATATTTCAAAAGACTGTGGCCGGTTACGCGCCGCGAGGATACCCAAAAGCTGACATGGGACAAAAATAAGCTCCTTCTTTGGGCGAAAATACTTGTCGCCTGCATTCCCGCGGGGATAATAGGCTTTCTTTTCGACGATAAAATCGACGAGCTTTTTTACAATCCCTATGTCGTTTCCGTCGCGCTGATTGTTTACGGCGCGGCTTTCATACTTATAGAAATGCGGAACCGCAAAAGGGAGTTTGCGGTTACGGACTTAACGCAGATAACCTTTAAGACGGCTCTTATAATAGGAGCCTTTCAGGTGCTTGCGCTGATTCCCGGCACCTCGCGCTCGGGCGCGACGATCGTCGGGGCAATGCTGATCGGCGTGGACAGGACCTCGGCGGCGGAATTTACCTTTTTCCTCGCAATTCCCGTTATGGTCGGGGCGAGCCTCGTTAAAATCGTTAAGTTTGCGGCCGAGGGAGCGGGCTTTGCGGGAAGCCGGCTTTATTATCTTTTGATAGGAATGCTTGTGGCGTACATAGTTTCGCTTATCGCGATAAAGTTCCTTATGTCCTTTATCAAAAAGCATGATTTCAAGCCCTTCGGCGTTTACAGGATAATCCTCGGCGTCGGGGTTTTGGTTTATTTCGCGCTCGCTTAGGGGCGTTCGGCATTTTTTTATTGCATACGGGAAAAAATAATGCTATTATGAAAAACAAAAAACAGCGGAGGAAGGCACGATGAAATACAGTGAAATGAGCAAGGAAAAGCTTAGAGAGCAGCTTGATATTTTAAACAAAAAATACGAGGAGTTTAAGGCGGAGGGACTTAAGCTTGACATGTCGAGGGGAAAGCCCTCGTCCGCGCAGTTGGACGTTTCAAACGCGATTTTGGCGACCATCGGCAACGACGGCCACTGGGTTTCGGAGTCGGGCATCGACTGCCGCAATTACGGCTTTCTTGAGGGAATACCCGAGGCGAGAAAGCTTATGGGCGATCTTATGGAGGTTCCCGCCGAGAATGTTTTCGTATGCGGAAACGCAAGCCTTAACGTGATGTACGACTGCGTCGCAAGCTCGATGCTTTTCGGCGTTATGGGAAGCACGCCGTGGTGCAGGCTTGACAAGGTCAAATTTCTCTGCCCCGTTCCCGGCTACGACAGGCATTTTAAGATTACCGAAAGCCTTGGGATCGAGATGATCAATATCCCGATGAGCGAGGACGGACCCGATATGGATATGATTGAGGAGCTTGTGTCAAATGACCCGTCAGTCAAGGGAATCTGGTGCGTGCCGAAATACTCGAACCCTCAGGGCTATGTTTATTCGGACGAAACCGTGAAAAGATTCGCCGCGCTTAAGCCTGCGGCAAAGGACTTCAGAATTTACTGGGACAATGCCTACGCAATTCATTATATATACGACGACAGCATAAAAATACCCGAGATTCTCTCGGAGTGCGAAAAAGCGGGCAATCCCGATATGGTATACGAATTTTGCTCCACCTCGAAAATAAGCTACGCGGGCAGCGGGATTTCCGCGCTTGCCTCGTCAAAAGCCAATCTTGAATGGATCAAAAAAAGGCTTACCGTGCAGACGATAAGCTACGACAAGATAAACCAGCTCCGTCACGTGCTTTATTTTAAGGACGGAGAGGGGCTCAGGGCGCAGATGAAAAAGCACGCCGAGTTTTTAAGACCAAAGTTTGACGCCGTGCTTGAAATTCTCGAGAGAGAGCTTGGCGGTACGGGCGCGGGAAGCTGGATCAAGCCCATGGGCGGATATTTTATTTCGTTTGAAACCTTGCCCGGCTGTGCGAAAAAGGTCGTGGCAAAGTGCAGGGAGGCGGGCGTTGTGCTCACCGAGGCGGGCGCGCCCTTCCCCTACGGAGTGGACCCGGAGGACAGCAATATAAGAATCGCGCCCTCGTACCCTTCGCCCGAGGAGCTTAAGGAGGCGGCGCAGCTTTTTGCGCTCTGCGTTAAAATCGCGGCGCTCGAGAAGCTTTTGGCTGAATAAATACGGGAGGAAAGGCACAATGAACACTTTTGGATTTATCGGAATGGGAAATATGGGCCACGCGATGCTCAACGGCGTCATGAGAAGCTTTGACAAAAGTCAGCTAATGTTTTCCGCCGTTTCCGACGTGACAAGGGTGAGAGTGGGGGAGGAGACGGGAATAAAGGTCGCCCCCACGAACATCGAGCTGGCAAACAGCGTAAAATACATAGTGCTTGCGATAAAGCCTCAGTATTACGACGAGGTTATCGGCGGCATTAAAAACGTCGTGACGCAGGACAAAATAATAATCTCGCTTGCGCCGGGAATCACCATCGAGGATTTGAGGCGGAAATTCGACGCGGACATCAGGGTGGTAAGATGTATGCCGAACACTCCCGCCATGATTGGCGAGGGAATGACGGGCGTATCCTACGACGAAAAGGAATTTAACCTCGAGGAGATGGACGTGATCGCCCAGTTTTTCAGCTCTTTCGGAAGATTCAATATCGTTGAGGAAAGGCTTCTCGACACCGTTACCTGCGTCAGCGGAAGCTCTCCCGCCTATGTCTATATGTTTATCGAGGCGCTTGCGGACAGCGCGGTGAAATACGGAATGCCGAGAGCGGACGCCATAGAGTTCGCCGCCATGACGGTTAAGGGAGCGGCGGATATGGTGCTTTCCACAAAGGAGCACCCGGCGGTGCTCAAGGATAAGGTATGCTCTCCGGGCGGAACCACGATCGCGGCGGTCGCCGCGCTTGAGGAAAACGGCTTCAGGCACGCGGTTATGGCGGCGACGGACAAATGCTACGAAAAATGTGTCGGAATAAAATAGATGGGATAAAGCGATGGACGATATTAAAAGGATAGACAGGAAACTGAGATATTCGGGCGCGATAGTGGATATGTATACCGACTATATGCGAATGCCAAACGGCAAGGTGGCGGAGTGGGATTTTATCGCGCACCGCAAGGGCGCGGCGGCGGTCGTGCCCGTGCTTGACAACGGCAAAATCCTTATGGTCAGGCAGTACCGCAACGCTATCGAAAGATATACGCTCGAAATCCCCGCGGGCAGCCGCGACAGCACGGACGAGCCTACGCAGGTGTGCGCGGCAAGGGAGCTGGAGGAGGAAACGGGCTATAAGGCGGGGAGCCTTGAGCTTCTCATAAGAGTTGCGACCACGGTCGCCTTCTGCAACGAGCAGATAGACGTGTACGTCGCGAGGGATTTAAAGCCCGCCAAGCAGCACCTTGACGACGACGAATTTGTGGACGTATGCGAATGCACGATTGAGGAGCTTACGGATAAAATCCTCGCGGGCGAAATCTGCGACGCGAAAACCTTGGGCGCGCTTTTGGCGTATAAGGAAAAGTATCTTTAGGACGGACGAATAAACGGGACCTCTTTTTCATAAAATTTATTTATGGAAAAGAGGTTTTTTAATGCAAACAAAAAATACATATTGCTGCTTCCCGCGGCGATAATCGTGGGCGCGGTGTTCGCCAATTTCGCGGGGACGGCGACAGTCGGACGCTGGGGTATTTTTTCAGCCGATTATACGGACAAATTCCTGTCGGTAAGCATAGAGTTTACGCGTGTATTTGCCTATGTTTTCAAAAAAAGAATGCGTATGTACGCATTTGCCCTGCTGGCGTCGATGACCAAAATAAAGGATAAGCTCGCGCTTTTAATATGCGCCTGCTGGGGCTTCTCCGCGGGAGTGGTCATAGCCGCGCTGTCAATGCAGTACGGCGCGGGGTATATAGTAATATTTTTTTGCGGAATTTTGTGTCATATGATATTGTACGGAATCTCGATTTGTGCTATCTTTATGAATGTAGGAAATAACGAAGGCAAAAGGAAAGTGCTTCGCTACCTCGTGTCGGCTCTCGTATACCTTGCGGGAATGCTCGCGGAGGCCGCGATGAACCGCTACATACTTCCCGCGGTTCTGATAAGGCACTGAGGAGAAAATAATTAATGGGACAGGTGCAAAATAATGGGTGATGAAAGAAAAACGGTGAAAAAAAAGAAAAAGGGCGGAGGCTCGCTGGGGGTGCTGCTCGCTCTTGTCGTAATCGCAATGGTTCTTGTGATTGCGCTTATAGTAATTATAGCAAAAAGCTCTAAGCCGACGCAAAAAAAGGACAAGGCGGAGCTTGTCAAATCCGCGTGCGTAATCGAGGCGGGAACGGACGCGGGCGCGCTTAAGGCTTCGGATTTTCTTCAAGGAGACGAGGCTCTTATCGCCGCCGCGACAGTGGACGCCTCCGCGGTGGATTTTAACAAGCCGGGCGACTATACGGCTTCAATAAGCTGCGACGGCAAAAGCTTTAATCTCAGCGTAAAGGTAGAGGATAAAACGGCACCCGTGATAACGCTTTCAAAGGACAGCGTGTCGGGCGTAAAAGGAAGTCAGATAAACGTTTCCGACTTTATTGAAAAGGTCGAGGATATTTCCGAGTACACCGTGGGGATCTCGGAGGACGGCACGGAGGCGGCTCCGACGTTTACGCTTGATAAGGCGGGCAGCTACACGCTCAAAATCGTTGCGACCGACGTATACGGAAATTCGTCGGACAAGCAGATAAGCGTCACTGTTACGGACCTTGATTACAGCAAAATACTAAAGAGCGGCTCCACGGTGCAGATTGCGGAGGGAACGGATTTCTCGGAGTTCCCGTCGGAGCTTGTCCCCTACGGCTACGGCGCGGAGGTGGACGACAAAAACAGACCGGGAGGCTGTACGTGGTACGACAACAGATGGGGGCAGTACGCTGCGGATTTTATACATCCCGACAGCAAATACGTGTTCCTCACCTTTGACGAGGGCTACGAGTACGGCTTCACGCCGAAGATACTCGATACGCTTAAGGAAAAGAATGTCAAGGCGGTATTTTTCTGCACTATGGACTTTGTAAAAACGCAGCCTGAGCTTGTCCAAAGAATGATAGACGAGGGGCACGTGGTCGGCAACCACTCGCTGACACACCCCGCCAAGGGTATCCCCACGCTTTCCGTGGAGGACCAAATTAAAGAGGTTGACGAGGTTACCAAATACGTCAAGGAGCATTACAATTACGATATGTATCTTTTCCGTTTCCCCGAGGGCGCATTCAGCGAGCAGAGCCTCGCGATAGTGCAGAGCCGCGGCTACCGTTCGGTATTCTGGAGCTTCGCGCACAGGGACTGGTACACGGACGACCAGCCCGACGTTTCGGAATCCTTGCAGAACGCCCTGGCAAAGGTGCACGGCGGCGAGATATTCCTACTCCACGCCGTTTCGCAGACCAACACCGAAATGCTTGCCGATCTGATTGACGGAGTAAGGGCAAAGGGTTACGAGTTCGGATATTACGCAAAGATGGATTAGGGGAAAGATTGTTAAACGGGAGATATTCGCCCCGCTCTTTGGAGCGGGGCGGTTTTTGTTGATTTTTTGGCAACTGCCGAGAAAAAATATTTCATATATGATACAATAAAACAAGATTAAAACGGAATAGAACATTAATGATTGACATATACCTCTATATATGATACACTTGGAAATACAAAAATGATTGTATAAAGGAGGTATATTATGGGAAAATGTAAAAAAACAGTAAGTAAGACAGCTCTTGCGGTTATAGTATTTATTATTTTCTCATCACTGTTCTTGCCTGTGTCGGTTGAAGCCAAAAGCTCCGTATCTGCGGGAAATTATTATTTTAATAACAGCAGTACGGGACACTTTCTCGGAAGAACCTCAAACGACGATTCCGCATCGGTGACATCAATGAACGGAATACTTTCCTCAATCGGCTCCAAAATAGCATGGACGGTTACAATGAAAGACGACACCTATTGCACACTGAGAAGAAACAGCAGTTCAGGCGCTTATTTATGCTGTTCATCTTCGGGGGCAGTCAGTTACACCAAAAAATCGGCTCCCGATGATTCGTGTCTGTGGAATATATTGATGTCGGATAAAGGAATCACAATCAGAAACAAAGCGACAAATATGTACCTGTATCAGTCGGGAGTGAATATAAAAGCTTCATCTGTGCTGTATGCCGCTTCATATTGGCGCACGGTGCTGACCTCAAATTATAACGCTTCGTCCGACTCATATTATCGGGAACTGACAGGGCTGTCAGCACCGAATATAACGGTTAAGTACGCTGAAAAACGTCAGATAAGCATATCCAAAACGCCGACATCAGGGAGAATATTATGGGCGGCGTCAACAGACTTTTCCTATGCTTCCAAAGCCACGGAAATAGCGTCGGTCAATTCATCGGGAGCAATAACAGGCATATCGCCGGGGCAGACTACGATAACGGTTACTCATAAGCCGACAGGTAAGACCGCTGATTTTACCGTAACAGTATGGTCGGATTCTGCGTTGCTTGGTACAAAAAACGATGGTCATGACCATTACTCGTCGCTTCAAACCGCAAAGAATAATATGAGTACATACGCAGGTTTGACAAGTAATTATTACAGCTACTCGGAAACGCATGCTAAGTCTAAAATATCGAGAATGCTTCAATATTCCAGACTGTTTGTATCAAGGACGCATGGCTATTATGAAGCCGCAAGCGGAGAAAATGCAGTGGAGATAAATTCTCTAAATAATAGTTTCTTCTATGCAAGCGATTTATATGATTTCTCAAAATCAAAGGCAATGGTCAGTTTAAAATATAAATCCAATATTGTAACATTTGTGGGCTGTAAAACTGCCGCAGGATCTAAATCAATTGCCTATGCCGCCAATAAAGCGGGAGCCAATGCAAGCATAGGCTTTACCGAATCAATAGAGTGTTCTTATGCTAATCAATGGACCTGCTCATATGTATATAACATAGCTAATTATAAAACAGTCGCAGATTCTTGTTACAATGCATTGCATGACGGCAAATATTTATTGTATAAGTCGGCAAAATTGGACAGCTATAAGATATTCGGCAACGGCAGTATGAGTTTATGATAATGGGAGGATATGGATTATGAAAAAAACTTATTTTATAATTTTAATGGCAGCGTTATTTTTGTCAGGCTGCGCCGAAGGCAACAGAAAAACAGCAAAACTTGCTGTCAGTGAGGTGCTTCTGATTGCAAATGACGAGAATAAAATTTTTGACACTGACAAATATTATGAACATGAAGAATATCATATATATGAGCAAGAAAATAAAGAACCAAAGCGGGAAATAACAGTCGGAAGCGAAAGCTGTTCGGTACAGTACGGTTACTCTTCTTCCGATCCATTTGAAAATTATGATGTAGATGTATATGAAAATGCAGAGGATGGAGTTACCGTTTGGCTTAAGCAGGATACCGATAAGGTTGTGGGTTACAGAAACGGTATTTCAGGCTGCGGACTGAATGATATGGATTTTTCGTCCGAGGAGGAATTACTGAAATCAGTTGAGGAATATGTAGGTGAAAGAATAGATATAGACAGATTTACTCCTATTGTAAATACTCAGGTTGTTTTTGAAGGAGAGGGTGAAGTTACCGGCAGAAATGAGGAAGGATTTTATATTCCTCAGGAAAATGAAAAGGCTTATTACACTATATCTTATACATATTTGATAGGCGATATTAAAACTATGGAGATATTTGAACTTAACATAGTTGATAATAGTGTCGAAAGCTATTTTTATTCTATGCCGGAGGCATTTTCAAAAGAAAATAATAATTTTGAAATATCGAAAGATGATGTCTTAAAAAACGTTGAAGAATTTATTGCAAACAATATAAGCGGTGACTGTGAAAATGTGAGTTATGATACTGAGGATATTTTTTTATCAATTGACGAAAAGGGAAATTATATATTAATAACCGTAGCCAATATGGAGTATGATTATTGTGGTTTGCCGAATGAAAGTACCGAGATGTTTATTGTGGAACTGCAAGAGTAGCAGCTTGCATTGTGGGGTGGTATAAATGTTTAAAATCAAAGCTTTTGCATTGGCGCTGCTGTTTGCCGCCCTTATTTCCGCAGCTTTTACGGCGGACGGGAGGATACGGGAGCAATACGGTTATTACGGATTTTCCGTATTGTTTCGTCAAACCCGTTACGTAGGAAGGAATGAGGAGGTTCTTAAGGGCGACATAGGAGAGCCCTTGGGAGAAGCCGCGCAGTATCAGGCATTCCGAGATAAAAGCAAAGGGTGCGACTGCCTTGAGGTTGTGGAAAGGGATACTGCCAAGGTATATAGAGATATGGGCTGCGAGGATTATTCGTCAATAATCGTTCTTACGGATACGGGAGCATACATAAGAGCGTATGACGCTTCTGCGGTAGAGTTTAATCAGGACATATCAACTCCGTACAGTGAAGAGCGGGAGGTTTTCCTTGTAAAAAACACAGGCAAATCAAGCTGGAGCATATACGGCGCCTCTCCGCATAAAAAGCAGGGCGCAGAGCAATGCGAAAAGTTGCTGCGGCTTGCAGAGCCCTTTGCAAATCAGATGAATTCCGAAGCCCTTTCACCGTATTTGGCAATTAAAATAAGCCCCGAAACGGACTCTGTGCTGAAAATAACGCTGTATTATTCCGACGGCGGATTATATGCGATGGCTTTGAATATGACCAAGCATACGCTGCTTGTCGATAACGAGCAATTCCTGCTTTCGGAGGAGGAATACCGTGAGTGGGCGGACGCGCTGCCGTGGAATTTTTCCGATATTTGAGAAAACGTTGCAAAAGTTATTGGCTTAAGGTATCATATCAAATGTAAGAATAAATCTCCTGCTTGAATGGAATGATGATAATAAAAACAGAAAGGATTGGTTTTATGGCGGTTGCATTAAAGGAAGATTACGAGAAAGCTTTGAATGAACAGAAAGAAGAAGTCCGAGAGCTTGTAATGTCGGGATTGGAACAGATAAAAGAGGGAAAGACAAAAGACTTTAATGCCGTATGTGACAGACTGGAGAAAAAATACAGAAATGATGCAATATCAAATTAGGATTACGGAGCTGGCGGAGAAAGATTTGGAAAGTGCCGGCGATTACATTGCTCATGAATTAAAAAATAAATCCGCTGCTGAAAATACAGTAAACGGGATTCGTGCAAGGATAAATTCCTTGGTGAATTTTCCTGAGAGAAATGAATTGGACGAAGATGAAGTGCTAGCCGGATTGGGCATCCGAAAATACTATTACCGCAATTACAAAATTTATTATTTGATTGAGGAGTACACCGTTTACATAGTCAGAATTTTGCATATGTCAGTTGACAGTAAAGCGTGGCTTTATCGTACTTTTGGCATACAGATTGAATAACGCCATTTAATTCATAACAGGCGGCATATGCCGGATTGGTCTCGATCCGACGTATGCCGCCTTATTAAGTCTTAAGCGGTCTGCTTTTAACACTCCTCGGCTATCGTATACAAAAGTCTTTCGGAGTCCTCCCAGCCGAGGCAGGGATCCGTTATGGATTTGCCGTAGATATGCTCGCCGATTTTCTGACTGCCGGGCTCTATATAGCTTTCGACCATAACGCCCTTCACGAGGCGGCGTATGTCGGGATTGAGCCTGCGGCTGTGCAGCACGTCGCGCACTATGCGGATTTGCTCCATATACTGCTTGTCGGAATTGCTGTGGTTCGCGTCCACGACGGCGGCGGGATAGGGCAGCTCGTGCTCGCCGTAGAGCTTATCGAGCAGAAGCAGGTCCTCGTAATGGTAATTGGGCACGCACTGCCCCTTTTTGTTGACAGAGCCGCGCAGAACCGTGTGAGTAAGCTTGTTTCCCGTGGTCTGCACCTCGCAGCCCCTGTATATGAAATGGTGGGGGTGCGAGGCGGCGTGGACCGAATTAAGCATAATTTCGTAGCCGCCTCCCGTCGGGTTCTTCATTCCGACGGGAACGTCCATGCAGCTTGCGGTAAGGCGGTGCTGTTGGTCCTCGACGGAGCGCGCGCCTATCGCGACGTAAGAGAGCGTATCGTCGCAGTACATCCAGTTCTCGGGGTAGAGCATTTCGTCCGCGGGAAAAAATCCCGTTTCCCTGATTACGTCAAGATGAAGCTTGCGGATCGCCTTTATGCCCGCGAGCATATCGGGCTTTTTTTCGGGGTCGGGCTGATGGAGCATTCCCTTGTAGCCGTCGCCCGTTGTGCGGGGCTTGTTCGTGTATACGCGCGGAATGATCAAAACCCTGTCCTTTATTTTTTCCTGAACCCTTGCGAGCCGAATTACATAGTCGAGAACCGCGTCCTCGTTGTCCGCCGAGCACGGACCTATAACGGCGAGGAACTTGTCGGATTTGCCCGTGAAAATATCGCGGACCTCGCCGTCAAACTTCCTTTTCAGATTGGCATTTTTTTCGTCAAGCGGAAATTCCGCCTTGATTTCTCCCGGAGAGGGGAGCTGTCTTATAATTTCAATACTCATTTTATCCTCCTGCGGGCGGCTTAAAAAGCCGCCGGTAACAGTATAAGTATAGCAGAAAAAAATAAATTGGCAAGCCAAACAAGCGTATTTATCATTTGCTTTATCAGACAAAATGTGATAATATTACTTTGAATATCAATGCATAGGCGGGGGACACCGCCGCCCTGTGCGCCATTATTTTTTTCGGGAGGAACAGCAGATGAAATGTCCGTATTGCGGTATGGAAAACACAAAGGTTATAGATTCAAGGCCGGCGGAGGACAGCAATTCGATAAGACGCAGACGGCAGTGCGACAAGTGCGGCAAACGCTTCACCACCTACGAGAAGCTTGAAACGGTCCCTCTTATCGTTATAAAGAAGGACAATAACAGGGAGCCTTACGACCGAAACAAAATACAGGGCGGCATAATACGCTCCTGCTACAAGCGCCCCGTGTCGGAGAACAAAATCACCGAAATAGTGGACTCGGTCGAAACCGCGATTTTCAATATGGACGAAAAGGAGATACCGACCACGATAATAGGCGATATGGTTATGGACAAGCTAAAGGAAACAGACGCGGTGGCGTATGTCCGCTTCGCCTCCGTGTACAGGGAATTTAAGGACGTGAACACCTTTATGGTGGAGCTTAAAAAATTCCTTGAGTAGAGGGGCTGCCATGTTTGGAAAATTTTATCCGACCGAATATCTGGATTCGGCGTACGAGGTTGATTACGAGGCGCTCTATGCAAGGGGTGTCCGCGGATTGATTTTTGATATTGACAATACGCTTGTTGAGCACGGAGCCCCCGCGACAGACCGCGCCAAGGGGCTTTTTTTGCGGCTGCACAAAATAGGCTTTCTTGCCTGCCTTATTTCCAATAACAAGGAGCCGAGAGTTGCGCCTTTTGCAAAGGCGGTGGGGGCGGATTACTGTATATGCGACGCGCACAAGCCCTCGCGCGCGGGCTATCGCAGGGCTATGGAGCTTATGGGGACGGACGCCTCGGGCACATATTTTATAGGCGACCAGCTTTTTACCGACGTGTACGGGGCAAACCGAACGGGAATACCCTCGATACTTGTCCGCCCGATTCACCCCAAGGAGGAGTTTCAGATAGTGCTGAAGCGCAGGCTTGAGAAAATAGTGCTTTTTTTCTATAAAAAGAAAAGGAAGAGGGAAAATGGACGCAAAAACTGAAATATGCTGTCTTATCGGCAGACCTGTGGAGCATTCGCTTTCGCCGCTGATACACAATACGCTTGCTTCGCGGCTGGGAATAAATATGGCTTACGCCGCCTTTTGCGTCGCGGACGGCGATGTGGGCGACGCGGTGAGAGGCGCCCTCGCGCTCGGAATCAAGGGAATGAACGTGACGGTGCCGCATAAGCTCGCCGTAATGGGAAGTCTTGCCGAAACGGATCCACTAGCAGCCAAAATCGGCGCGGTAAATACGCTCGTGCGCACGGACGGAGGCTACAAGGGCTACAATACGGATATTATCGGGCTTGACCGCGAGCTTCGCGAGGCGGGGATACAAATAGAGGGCGGCTCGGTCATAATTCTCGGAGCGGGCGGAGCCTCAAGGGCGATAACCTATCTGTGCGCGGACAGGGGCGCGGATAAAATATGGCTGCTCAACCGCACGCTTTCAAGGGCAAGAGAGCTTGCGGCGGAGGTCAATTCATACTTCGGAGAAAAAGTAACGCCGCTCGCGCTTGAGGATTACGTCAAAATCCCCGTCGGCAAATACCCCGTTATCCAAACGACCTCCGCAGGGCTTTATCCCCATACGGACGCGCTGCCGATAGAGGACGACGGCTTCTATGAGCTTGTGTCCGCGGGAGTTGACATTATTTTCAATCCCGCGCGCACAGCCTTTATGAAAAAGTGCGAACAGCACGGCGCGCCCGCCCATAACGGGCTTAAAATGCTTCTGTATCAGGGAATCGCCGCGTTTGAGCTTTGGAACGGAGTCACGGTGGAGCAGGAGCTTGCAAACGAGATTTTGGCTATGCTGGAAAGGGAGCATACCGTTATGCGCAAAAAGGAGGAAAGCGGTGAATAATCTGATTCTTATAGGCTTTATGGGAAGCGGTAAATCAAGCCTCGGAAGGTATATTTCGGGCAAGGGTTACAGGCTGGTCGATACGGACGGATATATAGAGGATAAGCTCGGCAGGGCGGTCAGCGATATTTTCGGCGTCGAGGGAGAGGAATATTTCCGAGAGCTTGAAACAAAGACGCTTGAGGAGCTGCTTGAGGAGGGAGCCGGGGACTGCGTGATTGCGGTCGGCGGCGGACTGCCTTTACGCGAGCGCAACCGAGAGCTTATGCACAGGCTCGGAACCGTCATATATCTTCGGGCAAAGCCGTCAACGCTTGAGTTCAGGCTGTCGGGCGATAAGCGCAGACCGCTTTTGCAGGAGGGAAAGCTGCGGGAGCGCATAGACGGGCTGATGTCCGAGAGAAAGGACATCTACGAGGCGGCGGCGGATATAATAATAGACACCGACGGATTTACTTTTGAGGAAATATACGGGCAGCTTAAGGAGAGGATTCTATGAAAAAAATACTTGTCATAAACGGGCCGAATCTCAATTTTCTCGGAATCAGGGAAAAAAGCATTTACGGCAGTGAGAATTACGAGTACCTCGTAAAAATGATAGAGGATTACGGGCGCGAAAGGGGATTTGAGGCGGAATGCTTCCAAAGCAACCATGAGGGCGGCATAATCGACAGGATACAGGAGGCGTATTTTGACGGGACCGACGGGCTTGTGATCAATCCGGGGGCGTATACGCATTACAGCTACGCGATAAGGGACGCGCTCGCCTCGGTCACGACCTTTCCCAAAATTGAGGTTCATATTTCGGACGTCAATTCAAGGGAGGAGTTCAGGCATATATCGGTGACGGAGCCCGCCTGCGACGGACAGATTGTGGGTCAGGGGTTTAAGGGCTATCTTGCGGCGATTGACAAGATAATGAATTGTATTTAAGTATAAAATCAAACGGAGGCAGAATTATGGATAATTTTTTAAAGGAAAAAAATCTTGACGCAATCATTGTGTCCGACCCTTACAATATGAGGCATATCAGCGGCTTTCGCGGCGGCGAGGGCTATGTGTACGTATCGGGCAGCCGCAAGGTGATTATAACGGATTCGAGGTACACCGAGGCGGCGGACAACGAGAAAAAAGAGGGCTTTGAGGTGATTGACAGCCGCAGGTCGGATATGGAGATACTGAAGGAGCTTGCCGCCTCCGACAAGGCGGCGAGGATAGGCTTTGAGGACTTGTTTGTGACGTGCGCGGATTACGGCTCGCTTAAGGAAAAGTGCGGCTTTGAAAATATGGTTCCGCTCGGCGACAGCCTGAACAGACGGCGCAGCGTTAAGACGGCGGAGGAGCTTGAGTATCTGAGAAAGGCGGAGGCAATAGGCGACAAGGCGTTTGAAAGCGTGCTCGGATATTTGAAGCCCGGGCTCACCGAGCTTGAGGTGGCGGCGTATTTGGAATATTCGATGAAAATGAACGGAGCGTCGGGGCTTGGATTTGAAACGATAGCCGCGTCGGGTCCCAATACGTCGATGCCCCATGCGGTTCCCGGCGGCAGAAAGCTTGAAAAGGGCGACTTTGTGACGATGGATTTCGGCTGCAACTACGAGGGCTACTGCTCGGATATGACGAGAACCGTCGTAATAGGGAAAGCAAGCGATAAGCAGAAGGAAATTTACGGAGTAGTGCTTGAGGCGCAGCTTGCGGCGATTGACGCGATTAGGGCGGGAGTTAAGGGCTGCGACATTCACAATATCGCGGCTGACATTATCGCGAAGGCGGGCTACGGAGAGTATTTTGGACACGGACTGGGACACAGCGTGGGGCTTTACATACACGAGGTCCCGATGTTTTCTCCGAGAGAAAAGGAAGCCATACCCGAGGGAGCGGTGCTGACGGTCGAGCCGGGCATATATGTTCCGGGCCTGGGCGGAGTAAGGATCGAGGACATGGGAGCGGTGACAAAGGACGGCTATGACAATTTTACGCACTCTCCCAAAGAATTAATTGAAATTTTTTAAAGGATTTTGGAAATAAACGCAGAATAATAAGGTAAGACGGTACTGTAATCGCCCGACGCAAAAAGGAGGAGGGCAATGAATCTCAGGGAAACACAGGAAATATGGGAAAAAGAGCATCTTGCTCCCGTCGCGGCGTTAAGCGCCGAATCCGCGGGCAGGGATACGCCCGAGGAGGAATGCGATATAAGGACGGTTTACCAGCGCGACAGGGACAGGCTTCTGCACTGCAAATCCTTCAGAAGGCTTAAGCATAAGACGCAGGTATTTCTCGCGCCCGAGGGCGACCATTACCGCACGAGGCTTACCCACACGCTTGAGGTTTCGCAGATAGGGAGGACCATTGCAAGGGCGCTGCGTCTCAACGAGGATTTGACGGAGGCGATAGCCCTTGGGCACGATATAGGCCACACTCCGTTCGGACACGCGGGAGAAAGAATTCTGAACGAGATATGTCCGTTCGGCTTCAGGCATTACGAGCAGAGCATAAGGGTGGTGGAATTTCTCGAGAAGGACGGCAGGGGCTTGAACCTTACAAGGGAGGTCAGGGACGGCATAGCCAATCACAGGACCTCGGGGAACCCGTCCACCTTGGAGGGAAAGGTGATCCGCCTCTCCGACAAAATAGCCTATATCAACCATGACATAGACGACGCGATAAGGGGGCGCATTCTTTCCGAGGAAAGCATTCCGAGGGAATACACGGAGGTTTTGGGAAACTCCACCAAGGAGCGCTTAAACACCTTGATTCACGACATCATAAACGAGAGCATGGGAAAAGCCGACATATGTATGTCAAGGGACGTTGCCGAGGCGATGACGGGCTTAAGGCAGTATATGTTCAAAAGCGTCTACACCAATCCGCTTGCCAAGAGCGAGGAGGTAAAGGCGGTGAAGATGCTCAGGGAGATGTATTATTATTTCAACGAGAATCTCGGGGAGATTCCCGAGAGCTTCCGCAGGCTTGAGGCGGAGCACGGCGAGTCAAACGAGCGTATGGTATGCGATTACATAGCGGGAATGAGCGACCAGTATGCGGTTAATATTTTCAAAAGGATATATATTCCCGTATCGTGGAAAAATTAAACGAAGCCCTGCGCCGCCGATAAGGGCGGCTGCGGTTCGCGCCGACGGCGCGGCGCGGCTTTCTGCGGGAATGTTAGGAGGATTTTTTGTATTTTTCCGATGATATAATTGAAGAGGTTCGTTCGCGCAGCGATATTGTGGACGTGATTTCCTCTTACGTCAAGCTTCAAAAGAAGGGAGCCTCGTATTTCGGGCTGTGTCCCTTCCATAACGAGAAATCGCCGTCGTTTTCGGTGTCGGGAAGCAAGCAGATGTTTTACTGCTTCGGCTGCGGCGAGGGCGGCAACGTGTTTTCCTTTCTTATGAAGTATGAGAGCATGACCTTCGGCGAGGCGCTCAAAAGCCTTGCGGACAGGGCGGGAGTAGCGCTGCCCGAGGCGTCTCTCAATCCCGAGGAGAAGCGCAGGGCGGATCTGAAAAGCAGCGTGCTCGAAATCAACAGGGAGGCGGCGCTTTATTACCACAGGCTGCTCTCGGCGGAGGACGGAAACGCGGCGCGCGCTTATTTTGCCAAAAGAGAGCTTGAGAATCGGACGGTCACGGCATTCGGGCTGGGCGTGTCGGGAATGCGGAGCGATTCCCTTTACAGGTATTTAAAAAACAAGGGCTTTCAGGATTTTTTGCTTAAGGAAACGGGGCTTTTTATATACGACGAGAGGGGAGTGCGCGACAGGTTCCGCAACCGCGTGATGTTCCCGATACTCAATACGGGTAATAAGGTTATAGGCTTCGGGGGGCGCGTTATGGGCGACGGGCAGCCGAAGTACCTGAATTCGCCCGAAACGGCGGTCTTTGACAAGGGGCGCAATCTTTACGGGCTTAACGCCGCCAAAAACTCGCGCAAGGGCAATATGATTATATGCGAGGGCTATATGGACGTTATTTCCATGCATCAGGCGGGCTTCAATCAGGCTGTGGCGTCCTTGGGAACGGCGCTGACGGCAGGACAGGCTATGCTTATCAAGCGATATGTCAAGGACGTGCTGATATGCTATGACAGCGACGGAGCGGGAGTTAAGGCGGCTCTGCGTGCCATAGGTATTTTCAGGGAGGCGGGGCTTCGCACAAAGGTAATCAATATGCAGCCGCATAAGGATGCGGACGAGTTTATAAAGGCGGAGGGGGAGGAAGCCTTTCGGGAAAGGATTGACAACGCCGAAAACAGCTTTTTGTTTGAGGTGAGAATGTCGGAGAGGGAATTTGATCTGAACGACCCCGACGGCAAAACGGCGTTTTTGAACGCGGCGGCGCAAAGGCTTTCGCAGTTCTCCGAGGAGATAGAAAGGAGCAATTACATAGACGCTGTGGCGGCGAAATATTTTGTAAGCCCCGACAGCCTTAAAAAGCTTGTGGCAAGGTACGCCGCTTCGGGACAGACAAGACGGGCGGAGCCCAAGGAGCCAAAGCATGTGGACAAGATAAGGGACGACGGGATCCGCAAATCGCAGAGAATGCTTCTGACATGGATATGCGACAGTCCGTCCGTGTATCCGCCGGTGAGAAAGTATATCGCGCCCGAGGATTTTACGGAGCCGATATACCAAAGGGTGGCGCGCATTATGTTTGAGCAGCTTGAAGAAAACCGCTTCAATCCGGCGGCAATAATGAATAATTTTGAGGACGGCGACGAGCAGAGGGAGGTCGCGGCGGTGCTGAACACCAATGTGCTCGACGGCTCCGCCAAATCCGAGGAGCGCGAGAAGGCGCTTAACGAGGCGGTGCTAATCATCAAAAAGCACAGTCTTGACGAAAGAAGCAGGAACGCGGCGGGGCTTGAGGAGCTTCAGCAAATCATCGCGGAGCAGGCGCAGCTTAAGAATCTGCATATTTCACTAAATTGAGGATAGAATAAAATTAACTATGGAAGGATGGACATGTTTATGGAAGAAAACATGGAAAAATTCAACGAGAGGCTTAAGGAGCTTTTGACGCTTGCCAAGAAAAAGAAGAACGTCCTCGAATATCAGGAAATAACGGATCTGTTTTCGGATATGGAGCTTGACCCCGACAAAATGGACAAGATTTTCGAGTTTCTTGAGGCGAACAATATAGACACCTTGAAAACGCTGGGAAGCGACGAGGAAGAGCCCGCCGAGGATATGATTCTCGACGACGAGGATATTGACGTTGAAAACATAGACCTGTCCGTTCCCGACGGCGTGAGCATAGAGGACCCCGTGAGAATGTATCTCAAGGAAATAGGCAAGGTCCCGCTGCTTTCCGCCGAGGAGGAAATAGAGCTTGCCAAAAGAATGGAGCTTGGCGACGAGAATGCGAAAAAGCGCCTTGCCGAAGCCAATCTGCGTCTTGTTGTCAGCATTGCCAAAAGATATGTCGGAAGGGGAATGCTTTTCCTTGACCTGATACAGGAGGGAAATCTGGGACTTATAAAGGCGGTGGAAAAATTCGATTACAGAAAGGGCTACAAATTCTCGACCTATGCCACTTGGTGGATCCGTCAGGCAATAACGAGGGCTATCGCGGATCAGGCAAGAACGATAAGGATCCCCGTCCATATGGTCGAAACCATAAACAAGCTTATCCGCGTGTCGCGCCAGCTCTTGCAGGAGCTTGGACGGGAGCCTACGCCGCAGGAGATTGCCGAGGAGATGGATATGCCCGTGGAAAGAGTTCGGGAAATACTCAAGATTTCACAGGAGCCGGTGTCGCTTGAAACGCCGATCGGCGAGGAGGAGGACAGCCATCTCGGCGATTTCATACAGGACGACAATGTGCCCGTGCCCGCAGAGGCGGCGGCGTTCACGCTCCTTAAGGAGCAGCTTGACGAGGTGCTTTCAACGCTTACGGACAGGGAGCAGAAGGTGCTTAAGCTGCGCTTCGGTCTGGACGACGGCAGGGCAAGAACGCTCGAGGAGGTCGGCAAGGAGTTTAATGTGACGAGGGAGCGTATCAGGCAGATTGAGGCGAAGGCGCTAAGAAAGCTCCGCCACCCGAGCAGGAGCCGCAAATTAAAGGATTATCTTGAATAATGAAGCTCAAATTATCCAAAAGACTTTCTGCGGTTGCAGATATGATTACCAAAGGCAGCGGCGTGGCTGACATCGGAACAGACCACGGGTACATACCGATATATCTTGTGCAAAACGGACTTTGCCGATACGCGGTGGCGACGGATATAAACGAGGGACCGCTTGAGCGCGCCCGCGGGAATATCCGCCGCTTCGGAGTTGAGGATATGGTAAGCACAAGGCTTTGCGACGGGCTTTTGGGTCTTGAGGCGGGAGAAACGGACACGATTGTTATCGCGGGAATGGGAGGTCTTTTGATAACGCGCATTCTTGAGAGCGCGCCCGATAGGGCGCACGCGGCAAAGGAGCTTATTCTTTCCCCGCATTCGGACGCGGACGCCCTCAGAGCCTTTCTCGCCCGCAATTTCTTTGTTATTGCCGACGAGAGCATGGTGAAGGAGGACGGCAAATTTTATTTTATTATCAGAGCCGTAAACGGGAGCGCGCCTGTTTGCGAGGGGGCTGCGCTGTATTACGGTCTTCCTCTGCTTAAGAGGCGCGACGCGGTGCTTAGGGAATATCTCGAGCGCGAGCTGTCGCTTCGGGAAAAAATAATTGGAAATCTTCAAAGCAATTCGGAGGACAAAAACGGTCGGATTGCACAGTTGGAGGCTGAAATTACAATAATTAAAGAAGGATTTAATTTTTATGAAGGCTGTTGAAATAGCGGAACTGCTTGAAAAATTCAGTCCCTCCGAGTATGCCTGCGAATGGGACAACCCGGGCATGAACGTGGGAAGGGACGAAAACGAGGTGAAGAAGCTTCTCGTCTGCCTTGACATTGACGACGCGGCGGTGGAGTACGCCCTCAAAAACGGCGCGGATATGATCGTAGCCCACCACCCCTTGATTTTTCACGGGCTGAAAAAAATAAACGGCGAAAGCCCTGTGTCAAGGAGGATTCTGACGCTTGCCGAAAACCGTGTGAACGCCTTTTGTATGCATACGAATTTTGACTGCACCCATATGGCGGCGGAGGCGGCGAGGCGGCTTGGGCTTAAAACGGAGAGCGTGCTCGAGGAGGTGCGCGGCGGCAAGGGAATAGGGGCTGTCGGAACGCTTGAACGCGCCGTAAGCGCGGCGGAGCTTGCGGGGCTTGTCAAGGAACGCTTCGGGTTGGAGCATATCGTTATGTACGGTAATCCCGAGGCGGCGGTGGAGCGCGCGGTGATTGTTCCCGGCTCGGGCAAGGACGAAATTGATTTGGCAGTTTCGGCGGGCGCGCAGGCGCTTGTGACGGGCGACATTACATACCATTACGGCACGGACGCCGCGGCGAGAAATATTGTGATAATAGATGCGGGGCATTACGGACTGGAGCATATATTTACGGATATAACCGCGGATTATCTTGAACGGCGCGCCGATAATGTCGGGATAATGAGAATGCCGTTTAATAATCCGCAAAAATATTTTTAGCGAGGTGTGCTTGTGGAGAAGAAAATTTTACTTAAGGAACTGGCTGACGAAAGGCAGAGCGAGTACCGCGGCAGGATTATTCTTGCGAAGGTGGACGGAAAGCTTTCCGAGCTTACGAACGCGGTCGGCGCGGACAGCAGAATAGAATTTATAACGACGGCGCAGAACGACGGCGCGCTGACCTACAAAAGAAGCGCGACCTTGATTATGCTTAAGGCAATTTACGACGTTGTCCCGCGTCAGAAAATAGATAAGGTTAAGGCGGAGTTTTCGCTGAGCAAGGGATATTACTGTACGATAAAGGGCGACGTGAGCGTTACCGAGGAGCTTCTTTTGTCCGTCAAAAAAAGAATGAGGGAGCTTGTGGAGGCGGATATTCCGATTGTCAAAAAAAGCCTTAAGACGGGCGAGGCGGTTGAGAATTTCAGAAAGCACGGAATGTACGACAAGGAAAAGCTTTTTTCATACAGAAGAAGCTCGCTTGTAAACGTGTACAGCCTCGACGGTTTTGAGGATTATTATTACGGCTATATGGCGCCCTCGACGGGATATATAGAATATTTCGATTTGTATAAGTATGACGAGGGCTTTGTCATACAGTTCCCGACCACCGAGGCGCCCGAGCTTGTTCCCGAATTTGCGCCTCAGAAAAAGCTGTTCGGCGTTTTGAAGGAATCCTCGGAATGGAGCGAAATGCTTCAAGTCGAGACCGTGGGCGATCTGAACGAGGTTATCGCGCACGGTAAGATTAACGAGCTTATTCTCGTTCAGGAGGCGCTTCAGGAGAAAAAGCTCGCGGACATCGCCGCCTCGATCGCGGCGGACCGCTCGCGGAAATTTATCATGATTGCGGGTCCCTCCTCCTCGGGCAAAACCACGACCTCGTACAGGCTGGCAATCCAGCTTCGCGCGCACGGAATGGCGCCGCACCAGATTTCCCTGGACAATTATTTTGTAAACAGGGAGGATACGCCGCTCGACGCAAACGGCAATTATAATTTCGAGTGCCTTGAGGCGCTTGACGTGGAGCAGTTCAACAAGGATATGACCGCTCTTTTAAACGGCAAAAGCGTGGAAATTCCCTCGTTTAATTTTAAGATTGGCAAAAGAGAGTACAACGGCGAGGTAAAAAGACTGGGACCCAACGACGTGCTTGTCATAGAGGGAATACACGGGCTTAACGAGAAGCTCTCGTATTCGCTTCCGAAGGAGAGCCGCTTCAAAATATATTTAAGCGCGCTCACGCAGTTAAACATCGACGAGCACAACAGGATCCCGACCACGGACGGAAGGCTTTTGCGCAGAATGGTGCGCGACGCGAGGACGCGGGGCACGATAGCGCGGAAAACCATAGCCATGTGGAGCTCGGTAAGGCGCGGCGAGGAGGAGAATATTTTCCCGTTTCAGGAGGAGGCGGACGTTATGTTCAACTCGGCGCTGATTTACGAGCTTGCCGTGCTCAAGCAGTATGCCGAGCCGCTGCTTTTCGGGATAACGCCCGAGCATGAGGAGTACGCCGAGGCAAAGCGCCTGCTCAAGTTCCTGGATTATTTTCTGGGCGTGGGCGCGGAGAATATTCCGATCAATTCGATCGCGAGGGAGTTTGTGGGCGGAAGCTGCTTTAACGTTTGACGCGCAGAGCTTCAGCCCAAAAGCGTGCGGATTATATGCTCGGCGTAATCTCCGATCAGACGGGGATTGCCGCGGAAATCCTCGGTATATTCAAAGAACGTGATTTTGTCGCGGTAGTCTATTTTAAAATACGGCGAAATGATTTCCTCGTACTGGGGCAGAAAGATTCCCGTTTTTTTGCTGTAACAGTTGGCTGCCTTCGCCTGAGTGCGGTAATTTTTGTCCACGTAAAAGGCGACGCTCTTGTGTACGGAGCGGTCCTCCTCGGGAAGATAGTAATAGTCCCTGTAATTGGGATAAAAATACTTAAGCTCGTCCGTATGCGCGCTTACGCATATGCGCCCCTTGTTTTCAAACATTGTTATATAAAAATATTCGTTGCCGTAGGATACGCGCATAGGGACGCTTTCATCGAGCAGCAGGTTAATGACCACCTCCTTGCGCGCCGCGGACTTGGCGGACGGGGAAACTCTAAGCTCCATGCCCTCAACCGAATAGCGCTTGTCCGCTATGCAGCCGTAGCTCATAATCGGGGCGATTCCCGATACGCCGAGAACGTCCTCGCGGTTGTGCGTGAGCAAAAGCTCCAAAAGCTCCTCGGAGCGGCTTGAAAGATAGTCGTTGTATATTTTTATAAGCTCGCCGCCCGTGTATTTGTCCTCGCGCGAAATGCCCAAGAAGCCCTCAACCGACTTCTGCTTTATGTTTTCCAGCTTAAAAAGCATTTTGAAGGGCTGGATTTTTTTGTAAATGTCGATGCTCTGTATTCCCGAAAAATCGCAGGGAATGTCCAGCATACGGCATTTTTTTATTATGTAGGGAATGTCGAAGCCGCTGCCGTTGTAATGCACGAGAGCCTTGAAGCGGGAGGCGAAGCCGAGAAACGCCGTGATCACGTCCCGTTCGGAATCCGACGTGTCCGCGAACCACTGGGTCACGCGGCATTTCCCGTCCGAGAAATAGGCGCAGCCAATCAGATAGAGCGTGGTCGAGGCGGGAGCGAAGCCCGTCGTTTCTATGTCAAAAAACAGGATTTCCGAGGCGTCGCAGGGACACATGGGTATTGTGAAATTCAGCGTATCCGTGGTGCTTGTAAATTCCTTCATTTCTCCTCCGTCGTAAAGCAGATTTTAATATAATTATACATGAAAGGAGAAAAATGTGTAGCTTTTTTTGGTGAAAAGTTAGTTATTGCATGGAACGCAGTGATTATGTAATCTGCAATTTGATTGCCATTTTGTTATTGTTGTGAAATCAGAAAACGGTATGGAAGGTGGTTCCGTATATACTATTTTTACTTTAGAAATAACTCGATGGTATCATATATGAAAAACAACTGATAATAATGCACCTGCATTTTGCATAAAATGGTGAAATTTGAAAATAGTTGTTGAAAAATGCGGAGAAATAGGATAAAATGAATGATAATTGAAAGTTATCCGTTGTATTTTGGGGCGAATAATTAGGAAATTTTCCATTGAATTAAGCTAAGAAAATGTAACTATTCATTTTATAAATCATTTACAAGAGGAGATTGTGCGCTATGAATTTCTTAAATAGAGAAAAGCAACGTAGCTTATTAAAACAATGTTTGGATAAAATCCAACATGGTATAGAACAATGCATATGGGTAGAAGGTAGCAGTGGGACTGGGAAAACTTATTTTGTAAAATACATGAAGAAGCAAGAGAACCCGCCAGTTTTTTGTTTTGACGACTATAGCTGGTTGTATAAATGTAACTCAAATGATATCAATAAGGAGTTCTCATATATTATTGCGCTTGTTTCAGATTTTCAAATTAAGCATCCAAATGAATTTAATAATTATCTTATTAATTACTTTAACAAAATTTACAGTACAAGCTGGGTAGAAGTTCTTGTACATCTGATTCCAAATATTAAATTTACTGAATGGGCAAAAGGCATCGTTAATTATTGTGCAGAAGATATTTCAAACGCAAAAAGCGATATATCATCAAGGCTATATTCACAAGGGCTTCCAAAATTCTTTGCTGAATTAATCCTATATATGCTGAATAAGGTTGAAAAGCGAGAAAAAGTTCTGTTCTGTATTGATGATGCATGTTGGTTAGATGATAATTCAATTAAAACAATTAATATTATTCTAAATATGCTTTTGTTCTCAGATGTAGCAAATTTCAAAATTTCCTTTGCAATAATTACTAGGAGAAAAGAAGAACTGGAATATGGAACATCTAATTATGAAATATTAGAAAATATCTTAAAGGATTATTTCGGCACACTGGAATATATTTATGTTAAAAATTTTGATATTGAAACAACAAAAAAATATGTGGAATTGATGAATAAAACAGTAATATTAGAAAAATCAACTTCTATTTATAGAATAACAAATGGTAATCCTCAAGAACTATATCAAGCACTGAAAATTGATAGTGAAGATCTGTTAGAATTATGTGAACGCCAAAGTAATAATACTATAAATATGCCAATTTCTAATGAATTAGTCTTTAATTTTATTAATAAGAATTTATGCGTACTGCCTATACTTGCCAGTATCTCGCTGGTACATACTACAATACCACAATCTTGGTTGCCAATATTAGTACAATCAATTTGTAATAAGGTGCATATCTCTTTTAGTTCATCAAGTTATGATGAAAGTGTTGTTCTGTTAGAGGAAAATGATTTAATCTCCAATAAAAAAAATAAAATGATAATTGGGCACGATTCAATCAAAGAAATTATAAGAAGGTTTCTGCAAGAAAATGGGGAATATACTGATTATATTGACGCTATTGCTGGAGGCTTAGAAATCTGTAGTGAGCCTTCTGATGTTATGAAAGATATATTCTATTTGTATGCAGATTGCGATCCTAAAAAGTGTTTTAATTTTTTTGTTAAAAATCATACATCTGGAAATACATTAGATGCTGATATTTATAAGGTTGTAATAGGGAGCTTGATAAAAGATTGTTCAATATTTACACATAACAATTTAAATAATATTATTGTTCCGATAATAATTAAAGAGTGCGCATTTCTGTCATTATATGACGATGTTTATGAAATATGCCGTATGGTTTATTATATGATGGGGGATTTAACACCCAATATAATGTTCCAATATTTAGCCTTGTTTTCCAAAGTGTTAATTGAAATGGCACGACTTGACATGAATCAACAGTTTAATGCTATAAGCATTATTAATGAGGCACTGCAAATAGAAAATCTTAGTGCAGATGCGAGGATAGAGGCACACTTATTGGCAATGTCTGCATATGAACATATATTAGATTTTGATGATATAATGAAAAATAACATTAAAGCTACAAAAATTTATTTGGATTATGCAGTCTCAGATTATTTGAAAGCTATGTATTTGCGAAATCAAGGTTTAGTAAAATCACACATTGAATTAAAGAGATCATATGAAGAAGCTATTAGTTATGCAGAAGATATAGATGATATTCGGCAGAAAAATCTAATGTTAGGAACTTGCCATAATAATCTTGGGCTTAGTTATTGGTATTCTAACGATCTCGCAAATGCTAAAACTCACTTCTATATGGCAAAACAATATTTGGAAAACATAGGATATGATATTTTTAGAGTGTTAAATAATATTTCGATGTGTTATTTGCTTGAAGGTGATTTGTCAAAGGCATATAAGTATTTGTTACAAGCAAAAGTTCTTAATATAGACTGCATTTTTGAAAAACTATGTATTCAAAGCAATCTTGCAATCATAGAATGGAAACTAGGGAAAAAAGAATCCGCAAAGCAGATATCTCTTGACATATATAATGAGTATATTAATAATAACAAGCAAACAGCAGATGAACTGATATATAGCTCTGTAATGGTAAATTTAGGCTATTTTTCTTTTTGTGATGGCAATTACTTAGATGCTGCCAATAAGTATAAAGAGTCCCAGTTTTTTAAATATAGATATAATAATGAAGAACAGTTAAATAAAAGGCAAGCCATGATTGAAATTTGCCTCTCAAAAATTAATTTGTTACCTTCAAAAGAAATAGATATGGATATAGATGATAAAGGGCAGGATATATTTAAATGCATGTACGCACCGATTAGCTTTGCATATTATGTAATCTAATATGTGCAATATATTAGTACAATGAATAATAAATTTCTGATACATTGGCATAGCATGATTGATCATACGCAAGGCGGAGAAGTGCGTTGTAATGACGACTACGGCGAACGACAACTATGCAGCAGATGAATATCCAAACAAATCAATGTATCAGTTAATTATTATTCAATGTATCAGGACATAAAATATGATAAGAAAAGGGAACCACGAACATACAGTCCATTATAAGCTTGTGTAAAGTATTTTGAACCAGGAAATTCATCAAAATACTTGGGTAATTCTTTTGTTCTTGGTAATGGATGCAGAATTATTGTATCTGTTGTAAAATTTTGGTATAGTTGCTTTGAAGACATAATAAATTCATCATAAAAGTGTGTTTCTTTAAAAATTTTATCCATATAAATTACATTGATTTGATTAGAAATATCACAATCCAAAAAATCATCAAGGGAGGCATAGTAAGATATATCTATATTATTCAAAAATTTATTTGTAATTGACTCCATTAATAAAATACCCTTTTGACATAAAATATGTACATGAATATTCTCCCAATTAGATAGTCCTAACAGAAAAGAATTAATCGTCCGCTGTCGAGGCGTTCCTATAATTAAAATATTTATGCCTGATAAATCTGCTCCAAGAGAATCTGTTAATGTAAATAAATCAGTTAACGCTTGTGTTGGATGCTCTATATTTCCGCTTCCAGCAGAAATAACAGGTACAGACGTTCCTTTAAGAAACTCGTCCATATAGGTTGCATCAATTGTGCGCATTACAATGATGTCACAATAATTACTAACAATTACCCCCATATCATCTAATGGCTCATAATAGGGAGGACCACTCCGAGAATGATTTATATCTGAAAATCCAATAGTTTTCCCATTCAATTTCAAAAAAGCGGACTGAAAGCTTAATTGAGTGCGTGTACTTGGTTGTAAAAACAAAGAAGCAAGAATTTTTCCAAATAAGGCATTATAATTTTTTTCAAATAATTTATCTTTTGCTTTAGCAACTGAAAAAATTTCTTCCATTTGTGTTTTTGTTATGTCCAATATTGATATTAAATTTTTATTCATTTTCATAATCATCTCTCCCTATTTATATGTCCAATGGAAAATTTCCTAATTATTCGCCCCAAAATACAACGGATAACTTTCAATTATCATTCAAAAACGGCAGCTCCTCGCGGAGCTGCTCATGTTTCACACCTTTAAATCCTTCCTTGGATGCTTTGTAGCCAATATATTCATCTGCTTCGACATACTGACATGCGTGTAAATCTGAGTAATATTAATAGAGCTGTGTCCCAGCATCTCCTGAATATATCTAATATCCACCTCAGCGTCCAACAAACCGGTTGCAAAAGTATGCCTGAACATATGCGGCGTAATATGCAGGTCAATATTTGCAATAGAGGCATAATGCTTTATCATTCTGCGGACGGCTTGGTCTGATAAAGGCTGCCCGCACTGATTTACAAAAAAGTGCTGACAGCTTGCGATTTCCTGCTGAAATACAGAGTGATACTCGTCAAGAATCCGACGGACATCGGGATTGCCAATCTGTAAGCACCGTTCCTTAGCCCCCTTTCCGTAGATTAAAACAGTGTATTCCGTTAGATTAACGCTGTTTGGCTTTAGGGAGCAAAGCTCGGAAATGCGCATACCTGTGGCAAAAAGTACTTCTATCACGGCAGCGTCCCTCACGGCGTTCCGTCGTCTATACAGAGTTTTGGCTGTCGTGCATTGTGAATATATAGTCGATAAAAGCTTTTCAATAACAGGAAGCGGAATGGTTTTTGGTAAAATAACAGGTTCTCTGAATTTAACATAAATTCTGTTAAACGGGCTTACGGCGATATAATTCCTGTATTCCATATAGTGAAAAAGAGCCTTAACGGAGGCGAGCTTTCTTTTTACCGTTTTAGGTTTATAGCGCCTGTGCAAATCAGCAATAAATACTTCTAAAATTTCCGTTCCTATATCGGAGATATTTTCAGCAGATACCTGTTCCGAGAATTGAGTCAAATCAATTTTGTATGCACGGAGAGTTTTTACGTCCAGCCGCTTTTGATGTTCGCAGAAGCCCAAATAGTTCGTGATAATTTCATGTAGGTTATTCATAGAGTATTCTCCTTTGATTTTTATAAAACATTTTATCAAATTCCCGATACGTATCAATTTACCAATGAAGTTCTTTGGCGTAAAAATACATGCAAAAGAAAAAACGAACTTGAAATTGTAAATTTTCTTTTTGCACAATTTCTCCGATTATTTGCTGAATTTTGTGCGATTTTATTGATTATATCGAAAAAATCGCATATAATAAAAGTAATCTGATGCAAGGGAGGCGAAATTTATCATAACTGTTACCGCAACTGAATTTAAAACTAATTTTGGAAAATATTTGGATTTAATTGAAACAGAGGATATCTTTATAACACGTAACGGAAAAACGATTGCAAAAATCGTAAACCCGCGTATTTCTGCCGTGGATTCTCTTCGCGGGATATTGAAGGAGGCTCCTTCTGATATTGATATGGATTCTCTGCGAGAGGAGCGTCTGTCAAAGTATGAAAATCATGTGTGATACCAATGTAATTTTTGATGTATTGCTTGAACGGGAACCGTTTGTCACGGATTCCTGCAAAGTTTTAAATCTTTGTGAAGAGCATAAGATAGATGGATTTGTTTCTGCATCTGCCGTTACCGATATTTATTATGTTGTAAGAAAATATACACATAGTACGGATAAGGCATACAAAGCAGTTGGTAAGCTTTTGGAAATTGTTAAGGTATGCAGTGTTACCAACAATGATGTACTCGCTGCATTTCAGAAAAAGGCAAAGGATTTTGAGGACTGTCTTGTTGCAACTTGTGCAAAATCAATTCATTGTGATTATATTTTAACCAGAAATAAAAAGGATTTTGAAGAGTTTGATGTTCGAGTGATTACCCCGGCTGAATTTATTTCGCGTATGGTGTGATTTATGAGAATTAAATTAATATTTTTTTATTAAAAATTGGACAAAAACACTTATAAAACGCCGGCTTTTTGAAAAATATTTGGAAATCGTGGACGTTGTATGCTTAAAAGAATTGTTTCAGGCGAAAGAAAATCAGAATTTTTATAGAAATAGAGCGTTGTTTATGCTATATTTATATTGTAATCTTCTTTTCTTGTGTGGAAAAGGAGAATTTTAACAGTCAGGAGGGAGGACAATAAAGGAGGAGTTTTCAAGGACTTACGAGAATTTGAAAAATTGAGGAGCTTTTTTTGGTGAAAAGTTATACAATATTTACAGATATTTTTACTTACCAAGAACAAAGGAGTGAATGTATTGGGCTTACTGACTTTTAAGGGTGGGACGCACCCTTACGACGGCAAGGAGCTGTCAAGGGACGCCGCAATCGAGGAGCTTAAGGCGGGAGCGGAGCTTGTTTTTCCGCTGTCGCAGCATATCGGCGCGCCTGCCAAGCCGATTGTGGCTGTCGGCGAGCGCGTGCTTGCGGGACAGAAGATTGCCGAAAAGGGCGGATTCATATCCGCGAATATCCACAGCTCGGTTTCGGGAACTGTCAAAAAAATCGAGCCGAGGCTTGTGGCGACGGGAGGGACGGTCAATTCGATTGTCATTGAGAACGACAACGAATACGAGCCTGCGCCCAAGCTGAACGAGCGTCCCCCGGAGGAGCTTTCCGCGGACGAAATACGCGGCATAATCGAGGAGGCGGGAATCGTCGGAATGGGCGGAGCGGGCTTTCCCACCAACGTTAAGCTTTCTCCCAAGAATCCCGAGAAGATTGATTCCATCATCGTAAACGGCGCGGAATGCGAGCCGTATCTGACCTCGGACTACCGAAGAATGCTGGAGCATCCCGACGAGCTGGTAAACGGACTTAAGACGGTCCTGAGAATTTTCCCGGGGGCTAAGGGCTATATCGGAATCGAGAACAATAAGCCGGAGGCAATAGCGCTTTTGTCCGAATATACGGAGAACGAGCCGAACATAGAGGTGAAGGCGCTTAAGACCAAATATCCTCAGGGCGGCGAGCGTTGTATGATCAAGGCTGTAACGGGAAGAAAAATCAACTCCAAAATGCTCCCCGCAGACGCGGGCTGCATAGTACATAATGTCGATACGGTCGTTTCGATTTATCAGGCGGTTTATGAGGGCAGACCGCTCACAAGGCGCATAATAACGGTTACGGGCGACGCGGTTGCCGAGCCCAAGAACTTCTATGTGTATCTCGGAACGAGCCTTAAGGAGCTTGTGGACGCGGCGGGCGGCTTTAAATGCGCACCCGAGAAAATAATCTCGGGCGGTCCCATGATGGGCTTCTCGTTCTTTGATTTGAACGTGCCCGTAGTAAAGGGCTCGTCGTCGGTGCTTGCCTTCGCAAGGGACGAGGTTTCGGCGAATCCCTCCACGGCGTGCATAAGGTGCGGACGCTGCGCCGAGGCGTGTCCCGAGAACCTTCTTCCCATGAAGCTCGCCGCTATGGCGCAGCACGGGGATTCGGACGGCTTTAAGAGGCTTTACGGAATGGAATGCGTGGAATGCGGCTGCTGCTCGTATGTTTGTCCCGCGAAGCGTCCCGTAACGCAGTCGGTACGCTCCATGAAGAAAATGATTATGGCTCAGGGCAGAAAGTAAGGAGGCGGTAAGAATATGAACGAAGAAAAACTGTTAAACGTATCCTCGTCGCCCCATGTGAGGGATAAATCCTCGACGACGAGAATAATGCTCGACGTGTGCATAGCTCTATTGCCCGCCTGCGTGTTCGGAGTAATAAATTTCGGCATGAGAGCGCTTGTGGTGCTGCTTATTTCGGTGACCTGCTGCGTGTTTTTTGAGTTTATTTACGAAAAAGCAATGCATAAGCCCGTTACGGCGGGCGATTTGAGCGCGGCTGTCACGGGTCTTTTGATCGGAATGAATATGCCGCCCGAAATTCCGCTGTGGATGGTGTGCTTGGGCTGCGCGTTCGCGATTATAATAGTAAAGCAGCTTTTCGGCGGGCTGGGACAGAATTTTATGAATCCCGCGCTTGCGGCAAGGTGTTTTTTGCTCATATCGTTTGCGGGCAGAATGACGGCGTTTACCTATGACGGAGTTACGGGAGCGACGCCCCTTGCCATGCTTAAGGCGGGAGAGAGCGTAGATGTGCTTAGGATGTTTCTCGGAACAACGGGCGGAGTGATAGGCGAAACCTGTGTCCCCGCGCTTTTGCTGGGAGCGGCGTATCTGCTTGTACGGCGCGTGATCGCCCCGACGATTCCGCTTGTTTACATCGGAGTGTTTTCGGTGTTCCTGATTATTTTCGGCGGACACGGCTTCGATATGAGCTTTATTGCGGCGCATCTTTGCGGCGGCGGACTTATGCTGGGCGCGTTCTTTATGGCGACGGATTATGTGACCTCTCCCGTCAGCAACGGCGGAAAGGTCGTTTTCGGCGCGCTGCTCGGTATTTTTACGGGACTGTTCAGAATTTTCGGAAGCTCGGCGGAGGGAGTTTCCTACGCGATCATACTTTCCAACCTCCTTGTGCCGATTATAGAAAAGCTTACGGTGCCGAGAGCCTTCGGCGTTGTCCGTGAGAAAAAAACAAAAGCAAAGGGGGAGATGTAATGAAAAAAATCATTAAGGACGCCCTTGTGCTTTTTGCGATAACTCTGATTTCAGGGCTTTTGCTCGGAACTGTCTACCAAGTCACCAAAAAGCCCATCGAGGAGCAGAACGAGAAAACCAAAATTGCCGCGTACAACAATGTTTTTTCCGAGCTTCAAAAATACGAGGAGCTTACGGAGCTTGAAGCCGCGCAGAGTGCGGTGAAGGAGGCGGGCTATGCGGCGGTGACGCTCAACGAGGCGGTCAGGGCGTATGACGCGGACGGAAAAGAGCTTGGGCTTATTATAACCGTCACGGACGCGGACGGCTACGGCGGCAATATCAAAATGACGCTCGGCGTGGACGTATCGGGCGCGATAACGGGACTTGAGATTCTCGATATAAGCGAAACCGCGGGACTGGGAATGAAGGCAAAGGAAGCCGCCTTTAGGGAGCAGTTCGTCGGAATAAAGGCGGAGCGTGTCGAATATGTCAAGGGCGGCAAAACAAAGGATAACGAAATCGACGCCATAAGCAGCGCCACCATAACCACAAGGGCGGTTACGGCGGGAGTAAACGGCGCGCTTGAGGCGTATAGGATATTAAGCTCCGATTCGGCGAAAGGAGGCGGTGTCAGTGAATAAATGTGTTGAACGCTTATATAACGGCGTGGTCAAGGAAAATCCCACCCTTGTGTTGATGCTCGGTATGTGTCCGACGCTCGCCGTTACGACCTCGGCTGTCAACGGCGCGGGAATGGGGCTTGCCTCCACGGTCGTGCTTGCGTTAAGCAATCTTATGATTTCTCTTTTGCGCAAGGTCATACCCGACAGGGTGAGAATGCCCGCGTACATAGTAATTGTGGCGTCCTTCGTCACGATGGTGCAGTTTTTGATGCAGGGCTTTGTGCACAGCCTGTATCAGTCGCTCGGAATCTATATTCCGCTTATTGTCGTCAACTGTATAATTCTCGGACGCGCGGAGAGCTACGCCTCCAAAAACGGTCCGCTCGAATCGCTTTTCGACGGCTTGGGAATGGGGCTTGGCTTCACGCTCTCCCTGACGGTTCTGGGCGCGTTCCGCGAGATACTCGGCGCGGGAACGGTGTTCGGCTTCAGCTTTATACCGGCAAACAACCCGACGAGCTTTGAGCCGATAAGCATCTTTGTTATGGCTCCGGGCGCGTTCTTCGTGCTTGCCATGCTTGTGGCTGCAATGAACAAAATCAAAGCCAAGAAGGGAAAGCCCATCATAGACATTTGCCGCGACGACGGCTGTATCGGCTGCTCCAACCGCTTCTGCGCGGGCAGAAGGGCGTCATGTGAAGCCGAAGCAAAGACGAAGGAGGTAGAAGGATAATGAAAACTTTACTGCTTATCGCCGTTGGCTCAGCCCTCGTCAACAATGTTGTTTTAAGCCAGTTCCTCGGGCTTTGCCCGTTTTTGGGCGTTTCCAAAAAAATAAAAACGGCGGCGGGAATGGGCGCGGCGGTTATTTTTGTTATAACCGTGTCCTCGCTTTTGGCGGCGCTGATATACAGATTTATTCTCACGCCGCTTAAGCTTACCTACCTTAACACGATTGTTTTCATACTCGTGATTGCCGCGCTCGTGCAGTTTGTTGAGATGGTGCTCAAAAAAATAAGCCCGTCCCTCTATCAGGCGCTGGGCGTGTACCTGCCGCTTATAACCACCAACTGCGCGGTGCTCGGCGTTGCGCTTACAAACGTGTCCAAGGAGTACGGCATACTTACCTCGGTGGTGAACGGCTTCGGAACGGCGGTGGGCTTTACCGTCGCGATAGTGATTCTTGCCGGGATCCGCGAGCGCAACGAGCATAACGACGTACCCGAAAGCTTTAAGGGAATGCCGATAACACTGCTGACGGCGGGGCTTATGGCGATTGCCTTTATCGGCTTTTCGGGAATAATTTAGGAAGGAGCGGTGAAGAATTATGACGGGTATTATAATTGCCGCTTCGATAGTGGGCGGCGTCGGAATACTTATTGGACTGTTCCTCGGAATTTCGGGCGAAAAATTAAAGGTAGAGGTTGACGAGCGCGAGGTCGCCGTCAGGGCTGAGCTGCCCGGCAACAACTGCGGAGGCTGCGGCTTTGCGGGCTGCGACGGTCTTGCCGCCGCGATTGCCAAGGGAGAGGCTCCCGTCGGGGGCTGTCCCGTAGGAGGCGCTGCCGCCGCAGCCAAAATAGCCGCGATAATGGGAGTTGAAGCTTCTGAGGGCGCGCGGCTTGCCGCATATGTGAAATGCTCGGGGAACTGCGACACGGCAAGGGACGATTATGTTTATACGGGCGTTGCGGACTGCAAAATGGCGGCGCTTGTGCCCAACGGAGGCGCAAAGGCGTGCGCCTACGGCTGCCTCGGACTCGGCTCCTGCGTCAAGGCGTGCGATTTTAACGCGATTCACGTTTCAAACGGCGTTGCGTCCGTGGATCCCGAGCTTTGCAGGGCATGCGGCAAATGCGTCGCGGCGTGTCCAAAGGGCTTGATAGAGCTGCGCCCCGTAAGCGGCGTCGCAAGCGTGGCGTGCTCCTCGCACGGAAAAGGAAAGCCCGTTACGGACGTGTGCAAGTCGGGCTGCGTTGGCTGTACCCTCTGCGAAAAGCAGTGCGAGCACGGCGCCATCGCCATGGACAACAATATTCCTTTGATTGACTATACTAAATGTACCGGATGTGGAAAATGTGCGGAAAAATGTCCTAAAAAAATTATTCATATCGCATAGGTTCGATTTCCTTTTGGGCGCGGCGCTGCTTGCGGCGGCGCTGTGCCTGTTTGCGATATTCAAAAATACCAAAAGGGACGGCGGGACGGTTGAGGTCACGCAGGACGGAAAGCTTGTCGGCGTTTATCCGCTTTCCGAGAACGCCGTTTACGAGTTCTCTGCCTTTTACGGGCATAATACCCTTGTGATTGAAAACGGCTTCGCGTATATGTCCGAGTCCACCTGCCACGACCATATATGCGAGGGAATGGGCAGGATTTCCAAGGTGGGGGAAACCATAATATGTCTTCCCAACGAGCTTTTTGTCAAGGTGACGGACGGAGAGGAGGGCGATTATGACGCGGTCGTCAGATGAGCAAACCGCCCGAAAGCGGGGCGCGTCCGAGCAGACGCGCAGACAGGCGGACAAACGTCAGAGATTTATGGAAAGCGACGTGGCTCTTTACGGAATGTTTATAAGCGTCGCCGCGGTTATGAGCTATCTCGAATCGCTGGTTCCGATAAGGCTCCCCGCGCCCGGAATGAAAATCGGGCTTGCCAACATAGTGACTGTGTGGGTGCTTTATTCGATGGGAATAAAGCCTGCCGCGATAATCAGCGTTCTTCGCGTGCTTCTGGTCGGCTTCCTGTTCGGAAATCTTTACAGTATTCTTTTCAGCCTGGCGGGCGCAGCGGCAAGCCTCGGAGTTATGTACGCTCTCAAAAAATCAAAGCATTTTTCCGTAATCGGCGTGAGCATCGCGGGGGGCGTAACGCATAATCTCGCCCAACTGGCAGTGGCAATGCCCGTGCTTGAAAACGCGAGGCTTGCGTATTATCTTCCGGCGCTTATAATAGGCGGCGTTGCGGCGGGAATTGCGATAGGCATACTCGGAGCCGTTTTATACAAAAAAATCAAGATCCTCCCGTCCAAGGGAAACGGGCGGAACCGATAAAATATTGCGGAGGTAAGGCTGTGATTACATATGTTAAGGGCGAGCTGAGCGAAATATACGGCAATTACATAGTGGTCGAGGCGGGCGGCGTCGGCTATGAAATGATGGTGCCGCCGTCTGCTGCGGGCGCTCTGCCGCCGCTTGGGAGCAGCGTCAAAATTTACGCCTATCAGTACGTGAAGGAGGACGCGCTTGATTTGTACGGCTTTTTAAGCCGGGACGATTTAAATATTTTCAAGCTTTTGATCACCGTCAACGGGATAGGTCCCAAGGGTGCGTTAAATATTCTTTCCGTAATCACTCCCGACGAGCTGCGTCTCGCGGTTCTTTCCGGCGATGTCAAAAGAATCCAATCCGCTCCGGGAATAGGCGCGAAAACGGCGCAGAGGCTGATTATCGAGCTTAAGGATAAGCTCTCCCTTGAGGATGTGCTTACAAAGGGCGTTTCGGACGGCGCGCAGCCGCTTCGGAGCGAGAACGGACCGAGGGACGAGGCAATCGAGGCGCTTGTCGCGCTCGGCTATTCCTCCGCGGAGGCAATAAGGGCGGTGCGCGAGGTCGAGACAGACGAGGACTCGGACGGCGAGGCTGTGCTTAAGGCGGCTCTCAAAAAGCTCGCATTTATGTAATTTACGGAGAATTTTATGTCAAAAAGAATGATAACAACCGAATTTACGTCCGAGGACGCGGTAATCGAGAGCAATCTGCGCCCCGCAAGCCTTGACGATTATGTCGGGCAGGAAAAAATAAAAAGCAATCTGCGGGTTTTTATCGAGGCTGCCAAAAACAGAGGCGAGGCGTTAGACCACTGCCTTTTCTACGGACCTCCGGGACTTGGCAAAACCACGCTCGCCGGAATTATCGCCTCCGAAATGGGCGTGAACATTAAGATTACCTCCGGCCCCGCGATTGAGAAGCCCGGCGATATGGCGGCAATCCTCAACAATCTTCAGGAGGGCGACCTTCTTTTTGTTGACGAGATACACAGGCTCAACAGGCAGGTCGAGGAGGTGCTTTATCCCGCAATGGAGGATTACGCCATCGACATTATGATAGGCAAGGGGCAGACCGCGCGCTCCATAAGGCTTGAGCTTCCGCATTTTACGCTTGTGGGCGCGACCACAAGGGCGGGGCTTCTTACCGCGCCCCTGCGCGACCGCTTTGGCGTGGTGAACAGGCTGGAATATTATTCCGTTGACGAGCTTAAAAAAATAATAATACGCTCGGCGGCGGTATTAAACGCGGGAATCGACGGCGACGGCGCGGCGGAGCTTGCGCGGCGTTCGCGCGGAACTCCCCGTCTTGCAAACAGGCTTTTAAAGCGCGTCAGGGATTTTGCGCAGGTGAAGTTCGACGGCTCGATCAACAGGGAGGTCGCTTCATATGCGCTGGACCTTCTCGAGGTCGATAAGGAGGGGCTTGACAAAAACGACAGGAACATTCTTTTTACGATTATGGAGAAATATTCGGGCGGTCCCGTGGGACTTGAAACTCTTGCCGCCTCGCTGGGCGAGGACGCGGGTACGCTTGAGGACGTGTACGAACCGTATCTTATTTTTAACGGCTTCATAAACAGGACACCGAGGGGCAGGACCGTGACCGAGCATTGCTATAAGCATTTCGGTCTGCCCGTGCCGTAGGGCGGCGCGCGTAAAATCCGATAAAGCGCCGTAAGTGAATGGGCATATTATCCCAAAATAATGCTTGCTTTTTGGAAAAATATATGATAATATAATCAAGCGCGCGGATGTGGCGGAATGGCAGACGCAGCAGACTCAAAATCTGCCGGTGGCGACATCGTGCGGGTTCAAGTCCCGCCATCCGCACTTGCTAATGACGATCCGAGCTCTGTGGCAATGGGGCTCGGGTTTTTATTATATGTCGGGTGCGAAGCTGTAACGGCGGTATCGTGAGATGCCGCCGTTTTGTTGCCCAAAGTTTCGTTATTAGACACACTATTATAAAATTTAGAAATGAATGTATATATTATGTAAAAGTTACAGTGAAATTTGGACCTTAACGGATTGAAAAGAATTATAGATTATGCTATTATATGGAAAATGATGATATACGGATAGGGTTAAGTGCTGTTGGTATCGTACTAAAGCAAAACAAAAAGGAGGCTTCGATGAAAAAAAGTTTACTGTTTGGAATCGCGGCATTAACGCTCGCTTCTGTGTTTATGGCGTCTGGCTGCGCGATGAAGAAATCCTCAAACACCTCAGTAAAATTTACCGTTGCTGAAAATGAAGAAGAAAATGCGAAATACAAAAGCCTTATTGAAAAGTATGCCGGAAAGCAGGGAGAGCAGTATAAGGTGTATGATAAGATGAAGCATGACGCTGAGTACGGCAGACCGTGGACAGTCAGATATTCGGAGGAGGAGTGGCTTGACGGCGACGGCAGGCTCATAGTGCCGTTTGACCCTGAGGACTTTTTGAAAACGGAAATTCAAACATATGAAGAAACCGAATATCAGTTCGTTTCTCTTGAAGGCGGGGGAGAGCATTATTATATTTCCGATGAAATAGCTGCCAAAGCATCGACCGATGATTTGGCGGAGGCGTTTATGAGCTATGCCTATAACACGGCAGAGCCGATACCGAGAGTATCCGGGTGGTTTAATCATGAGAGGGATTATGAGCATGCCTTTGCATATGCTCTGTCGCTTAACAATATTTTGGAGGAATGCCTTAGGAGGGATGATTTTGCCGCCGCTTTTTTTGAAATATATATGTCCGAATCGGAAAATATGCCGGAGCAGTGCGATGAAAGCGGTATTGCATATTATAAAGCGTCAAATAAAATAGGTACTCTTGATTTGCTTGAGGTTCTTCTTGCCCAGCCCGAGGCATACGGACAGCTGATCGAGGAGCAGCGCGTAGAGCTGGCGGAACGCGTACTGGAAAGGGAAAAGCAGGGTGAACAGGGCAAGATACATTATGAACAGGGCGACGAGTACAGGACATATTTTTTCGCCTGCATAGCGGGAGAACTGTATTTATCCGCGGATATGGCGGCGGTACCCGACACGACGGGCGGCTTGGACGGAGTTACGGGAGCCATACGCCGAAACGGCAATCCATGGCTTGACACGCTAAACGCTATGGATCTGAACGAGGAGGAATGCCGAATACTCGGAAAATATTTTAGTGACGGCGAATAGAAACGGTAGATATAACCGCAGGGAGGATTTGGAATGACAAAAAAGTCAGTATTTACAGTGATGGCATTGGCATTTGTTTTATTATCCTCTGCGTCGGGCTGTACGATGAAAAGCTCCTCTGGTGCCGTAGCTGAAAACGGCGGAAATTCACGGACGAACAGCGAAACGGAGAAGTACTCGGAAGCTGAAACAAAAGAACCTGCCGTATATAAAAGCCTTATAGAAAAGTATGTCGGAGAAACGGGCGATGAATATAAGGCTTATGATGAAATTTTAAGATGGGACAGCTATCACGACACGGTTGCGTGTATGCAGCCGTCAAAGCGACGACCGAGGAACTGGCGGAAATAAGCTTGCTGTTCGCACCTACCTGCGATATGATCGGCGCGGGTCTTGATATTGAACCCGATTTTGAATTTTTTGTAAGAAAAAGCAATGCCTTGGAGGAATGCCTCCGAAGGAACGATTTCGCCGCCGAATATCTTGAAATATATATGGCGGAGTCGGAGAATATCCCGGTATATTATGAGGGCATGGCGGAAAGCGAATACGCCGCCGGCAATAACAAAATAAAAACGCTTAATGCGATTGAACTCATACTGGCGCAGCCGGAGGCATATGAGCAACTGTCGGAGGTAAATCGTGCGACGCTTGTAAAACGCGTGATAGAAAGAGAAAAAAACGGGAACCAAGGAGCCTTTTTTTACACACCCGTAAAAGAAAGCTATACCTCCTTCTTTTTGTCCTGTATCACGGGAGATTCGTATATTTCGGGAACTACGGGAGAATGCGTTTGGGAAACCAATCCGTGGATTAAAGCCGTAAACGAGATGGAGCTGACAGAGGACGAGCGGAGCGTAGCTGACAAATATTTAGGCGGCGATTAAAGGCAGAGATATTTTGCTGATGTATGATGATTAGTAATAGATTATGTAAATATAAAAATATCAAAAATGGGAGGTACATAATTATGAAAACAAAAATAATAGGTTTTTGTATCATATTGCTATGGATTTTTAGCGGAGCCGTTAAATCTTACAGTGCCGAAGCTGCATATGTACAGGAATTATCAACGAATACAGAAACAGATATTGTATATGATGCGGAAAGCTGGTACTCGAACGGAGAAGTGAAGTTTGCCATAAACATTTTTGATGAGGAGTGGAGGGAATTAAACAGTAAGGAAGAAATGCTGGCTGCCTGTCAGATTCCCGTCAGTCTTTTAAATAAGCTTTCCACATATGAATTGCTTAAGCTTTCGGAAGAATATCCTATGCTTGGAGATATTTATACCGGCAATACGATGGAGGAAGGGTTTCAATATGTTGTTAATTCTTTTAATGGGTTAAGGGCTCTTTTGGAACGTGAAGATTGTCTGAAAGTAGTATGTGAGGAATATAAAAATTTATTGATTCCCAAAGAAAAAATGATAACGTATAAAGAATGCAATACGGAGGAAGAAAAAGTAGAATATTTTAATGAGATACTGCAAAACGACGACTTGCTAAGAAAAGCGCTTGATGATTCAAAAGCTTCTATTAGATGTGATTTGCTTGAAATGATAATGCTTGATAAAACTACTGTGGATAATGTAGAATTATTGCTTGAAACCATAACGGATAAAGCGGATGAGAAAGAAAATGCAGAGTGCTTTGAATTTACGAATAAAAGCGTGTATTTATCTGAAATGAAAGAAAGTATGCTGTCGAAGGCTTCGGCATATTATGCATTGGAAACTAATAACAATACAACAACTAAGACATTATATTGGAGAGGTGTTGCAATTAATGTTATTGTCGATGATAATCCCAGTTATAATACATATGATGAAGCATTGCGAGCAATTGCTTATTGGAAGAATGATGGTGTAACTTTGGTTAGTGTGGGATGTCGAGAGTCTAATTGTCATTCATATGCATGGCTTACCAGAATATTTCCGAGTTCATCGCATAAATATCTTTTAAATAGTGTACCCGACGGACTTATGAAAGAATGTGTTAAATATTATAAGCCGATAAAAAACAGTATTGCATATAAAGTTCAACATTCTGCGGTTGTAGTAGATGAAACCAATATGAGATATGAAAACGGAAAATATGTGTATGATCCTATTGTTATTGCAAAATGGGCAGGAGGACCGGTTGTAAAAGGACCTATGAGCGTAGGCAATTATGCTATGAGTCATGACGAGATATATGGATATTATGTATATAATGATTTATAAAAATAAAAGAGTGAGGATAATTGATTATGAAAAAAATATCGTTATTTGTATGTATAACATCGCTGCTTCTTATGCTTGCGGGCTGCGCGGCAAACGAAGCCTCAAACACCGAGCCTGTGCCCGAAGCGTCGGAGGAAAAAACCTCCGGGAACGAAGCTCAGGGCGCTGCGAGGTACAAGAGCCTTATTGACAAGTATGTCGGAAAAGCGGGAATGGGATATAAAGCGTATGACGAAATAATGAAATGGGACGGTCGGCACGGCACGGCTGCCTGTATGCATTCGGCGGAGGAATGGCTTGGTTCGGACGGACGCTTAAGACCGCCCTTTGACTGTGACGAGGTTATGAGGGAGGGCGCCACCGCCTACGCGCATTTTTATGTTCCCGACGAGCTGGCAGTAAAGGCGTCCACCGACGAATTGACGGATATATGTCTGCGCTATTCTGCCATGTACACCTTGTTTTCGCTGAATGATATTGAATATTCCTGCTTTGAGCTTATGGTAAGGCACAGCAATGCCATGGAGGAATCGCTGAGAAGAGATGATTTCGCGGGCGAATATTTTGAAAGATATATGAGGTATTCGCAAAATCCGAAGGAGGTTCCCGAATATTTTGAGAACGCAGAGGACGGCTATTCCGTATATGACGAAAGGAAAAATATACTCAATTTCATTGAAATTGTTTTGGCGCAGGCTGAGGCATATGAGCAGCTCACGGAGCAGGAGCGGGAACAGCTTGTAAGGGAGGCGGCAAAAAACGGCAAAGCGTCCCGCAAATCCTTCTTTTTTGCGTGCATTACGGGCGAATACTATATGTCGGACAAGTCGGGCGAATGCATATGGGGGAAAAATCCTTGGCTTGAAACGATAGATTCAATGGAATTTACAGAGGAGGAGCAAGGAGTACTGAAAGAATACTTTTGACTGCGTCGGCGCGTGAAACGCGCCGAATTTTACGTGAATTGCATATTTTGAATAAATTTACTGTCGAATTTTGCCTTTTTATATGCTAAAATAATATAGGGTTTGGGAGCAGAGGAGAGGCATATGAATTTTGGCTTTATTGGACAGATTTTATCCGAAATAATAATATTTTTGTGCTATGCCGCAGTATGCGTTTCGCTTATGAAGCGCAGGCTCGGCATAAAAGCCGCCGCCGCGGCTTTGGTCGGGCTTTCTGCCGCCTCGGTCACGGCTTGCGCGGTAATCTATAACGTTTCCCATGATTTAATGCTTGTGCTGACGCTTTTGCCCGTGACGGCATATCTGCCGTTTTCGGTCGGAATTTATCTGCTCGGAGAGGGCGGCTTGTTTCGGAGCGCCCTTATATGTGCGGTGGGAGTGTGGTACGCGTTTATGCTCAAAACGGCGGAGAAAATCATTTCGACGCTTGCTTTGAAAATATCCGCGCTTTCGGGAACCGCAAGGGATATTGCGGCTGTCGCCGCGGTTCTTGCCGCAGCGTTGGGACTTCTTTTTTATCTGATAAAATATCTGCGCGCCCCGTTTCGCAAATACGTTGAGAAAAATCGGCGGGAATGCTTTGTAATAAGCGTCCCGACGCTTATGGTGCTCTTGCTTTTTTCATATTTTCTCGAAAGCGCCGCGAATCTGACGGTGCTGATTCTGCTGCTTGCAACCTCGGTTACCGTATTTATGATAATAAGCAGGCTTTTTGTTTTCTCTGCCAAGGCAGATGAGATGAGAGAGTCGAAAAGGCTTGTTTCGGAGCAGATGGAGCTTCAAAGACATGAGTATGAAAAGCTTTATCGGAAAAACGAGGCGGGCAGAATATACAGGCACGATATGAGGCACAACCTTTCCGTGCTTGAGCAGCTTGCCCAAAAGGGAGATACGCAGAGCCTGCTAAGCTATATAGGCGGGCTTAAGGGCGCGCTGTCCGAAACAGGGCAGGAATGCTTCTGTGAAAATCCCGCGGTCAACGCCGTTTTGTCGTCCTGCATTTCACGCGCGAGGGAGGCGGGGTGCAGGGTCAACGCGAATATCCTTATGCCGAGGGAGCTGCCGTTTGACGAAATCGACATATGCGCGCTGCTTGCAAACGCGTTGGACAACGCGCTTAACGCCTGTCTCAAGCAGGAGGAGGGCGGCAGATACATCAATATAGAGGCGGAGCTTCTCGATAACCGCAGAGCTGTTATTGCGGTGGTAAATCCCTGTACGGAAAATATGGAATTTGACGCGGAGGGCTTTCCGATAAAGCAGTCGGTCGAGGGACACGGCGTGGGCTTAAGGAGCATAGGCGCAGTCGCCGCCAAGTACAACGGCTTTTTCAAATGCGAATGCGGCGGAGGAAGGTTCAGCCTTAGGTCGGTGCTGTTCGCGGGCGGAAGGACGGCGGCGGGCGCGCCTGCCAAGAAACGGACACCATGGATAAGGCTCGCGGTATGCGCGCTGATTCTTATCGGCGGCTCTATCGTGCTCGCGAGCTTTATCCCGATTTCGCCGCAGACGCTTGAGAGCGCGCCCCTGTCGGTTTCGTGGATTAAATACATAAACGTCGGCTGGGGCGACAGCAAGGCAAAGGGAGAGATCCCCGAATTTTCGGGGGACGGCTCCGAGGAAATCAACAGCGCGGCTGACGCTTATGTAAAGGAAATGCGCGGAGAGTTTCTTTGGTACCTGCTTAGGAGGTACGACGGGTATGTCAGCGGGGACATAGCTTACACGGTTATCAGGAATGACGAAAGCCTGTTTTCGCTGAGATTCGACGCGACCGTAAACGCGGGAGGCTCGGGTCAGTGCTCGCGCTTCGTCACCCTTGACAAGAAAAGCGGAAGCATTCTTAAGCTTTCGGAGCTTTTTGAGGAAAACGGCGACTACGTGGGAATCATAAGCGGCGAAATCCTGAGACAGATGAAGGAGCGAAAGGAAAACGGCGAGGGGGATTATTTCATACCCGGAGGAATATGGAGCGAGGACGAATGCTTTAAGCGGATAGACGAGGAGCAGAATTTTTACATAAACGATGGGAACGAGCTGGTGATTGTGTTCGACGAGTACGAGGTTGCTCCGGGCAAAATGGGAATGCCCGAATTTGTCATTCCCTCGGGGCTTTTGGAAGGTATTGCCGTCCGTTTGGATTTTGCGGAATGAAAAAGCGTGCGGCGAGGTGGATAAATTGATTGACATTTGTATATTGGACGATAAACTTGAAAACACGGAGATGCTCGCGCAGTACGCCGCCCGCTTCTGCGAAAGCCATGCCGAGCTGTCGCTCAGGCTCCAAAGCTTTACCTCCTGCGCGGAGCTGCTTAAGCATATGAATAAATACGGCGGCTTCGATTTGTACCTGCTCGACGTTATTATGCCCGATATGACGGGCGTGGAGCTTGCGAAGCTTATACGCAAAAGAGGGGAGCCCGCGGAGATTATTTTTCTCACGGTTTCCCGCGAATACGCGGTGGAGGCGTTTGAGGTAAAGGCTTCGGGCTACCTGCTCAAGCCGTTCAAGTTCGACGCCTTTAACGAGGCGGTGCTGTCCTGCCTGAAAAAGCTTTGCGTCGGGGAAAAACAGGAGATCCTGCTCGAAACCAACGACGGGATCCGAAGACTGCGGCTGCGTGAGCTGGTGTTGGTGGAAAGCTTCAACCATACGCGCGCGCTTTCGCTTTCCGACGGCACGGTGCTGAAGACCTCGGTTACGCTTTACGCGCTGCTTGAAAGACTGAGGGGCTACAAGCAGTTTTATATGCCGCACAGGGCGTACATAATAAATATGGACTATGTGACGGGCATCAGGAAAAGCGGCGTGCTGATGACGGATAACCGGGAAATTCCCGTCGCGCGCTCAAAGCTTGCCGAGCTTAAAACCATTTTTTCGGACTATTTCCTAAAGGGAACCTCGGTATGAGCAAAATAAGCGGCTTCGTTGACACAAACGCTCCGATATGCTATATTATGGAGAATAAAAATAACTTTTAAAGAGGACAAAAATGAAAAAAAAATCAATTTGCGGACTTATGGCTGCCGTCATGACCGCGGCTGCCTTTCTTTGCGGCTGCGGAAGCGGCAAGGAGGGCTTTGACGGGCTTTTGGACAAAAACAATCCCGTCACGATAAAAATATGGCACTATTACAACGGCGTGCAGCAAACGCAGTTTGACGAGATGGTTTCGGAGTTTAACGATACGGTCGGCAGCGAAAAGGGGATTTACGTGGAGGCATATTCCAAAAATTCCGTTTCCGAGCTTGCGGACAGCGTGCTTGCCTCGGTAAAAAAGGAAGCCGGAGCGGAGGAAGCGCCCGATATTTTCGGAACATACGCGGAAACGGCGTATCAGATAGATAAGCTCGATATGCTTGCCGATTTGAACAAATATTTTTCCGAGGAGGAAAAGGCGGAATATGTGAGCGAGTACATAGAGGAGGGCGTTTTCTCGGACGACGGCTCGCTTAAAATTTTTCCGACGGCAAAAAGCACGGAGGTAATGATACTTAACCTTACGGACTGGAAGGACTTTGCCGCCGCCGAGGGCGTTTCCTACGACGATATGGCGACTTGGGAGGGTCTCAGCGTCGTGGCGGAAAAATACTACAACTACACTGATGCTCTGACTCCCGACGTTGAAAACGACGGCAGGGCGTTTTTCGGGCGCGATTCCGTTGCAAATTATATGCTTATCGGCGCAAAGCAGCTCGGGTGCGCCTTCGTGCAGGCGGACGGCGGCGACGTTAAGGTAAGCGCGGACAAGGCAGCGGTCAGGAAGCTTTGGGACAATTACTACGTGCCCTATGTCAAGGGCTATTACGCCGCGGAGGGCCGTTTCAGAAGCGACGACGTAAAAACGGGCACGGTTGTCGCTATGATATGCTCAACTACGGGGGCGGCTTATTATCCCTCGGAGGTAACAGTGGGAGATGACGACGCATATCCTATTGAAAATATCGTTTTTAAGGTGCCAAATTTCGAGGGGACGGAGCCTTACGTCGTACAGCAGGGCGCAGGAATGTCCGTGATCAAATCGAATGAGAAAAAGGAGTACGCGAGCGCGGTATTCTTAAAATGGTTCACCATGGAGGAGCGGAACATACGCTTTTCGGCAAATTCGGGCTATCTGCCCGTGAAAAAGGCGGCAAACGACGTGGGAAAGATTTTTTCGACGGAGGGCGTTGACGAGGTAGGCGCTACCATGCTCGGCACGTTCAAAATTGCGATTGAGGAAATCAAAGCCTGCTCGCTTTATACAAGCCCGCCCTTTGATAAGTCCGCTCAGACAAGGGATTTCATAGGCGACGCGATCGAGACCTCCGCCAAGGAGGATTACAGGACGGCGCGGGAACGCATAGACGCGGGCGAGGAGCGCGGTAAGGTGCTGGAGGAGTATATTTCCGACGCGGCGTTCGATTCGTGGTACGAAGCGTTTTCGCAGGGGCTGGATTCCGCCGCCAAATAGCCGTTTGCCCCGAAATTTCGGACGATGGGAAGATGTGTATATATGAAAAAGTATAACGATAAAATTACTTCCGGGAAAAGAAAAAATAAACCCTTACTTCTGAAAATCATTGTTCCGATGATTTTGCTGTCGGTGCTGCAAATCGGAATAATCGTGCTTATACTGGGCGTAAGCGGCGAGTTTTCATATATCAAGAGATTTTCCTATAACAGCATTTCCGAAAAAACCGAGAACCGCAGGAATTATGTGGAAAATGACCTGAAGTCGAAAACGCGGCTCGTATACGAAACAGCCAACGCCGTAAACAGTGTTACGGAGTCGATTCTTAAGGAGGAGGGCTTAAGCGCGTCCGAGGTTTCCGAGAACAAGGAGCTTAACAAAAGAATACTTTCCGAGAACGCGGAGGCGCTTATTTCGCTGATAAGGCGCGATTCGGTAAACGACGCCTTTATCATTCTCAATTCGGGAGATTTGTACGGAAGCCCGGACCAAATCAATATGACGGGAATCTACCTTCGGGACACGGACGTGAACGAAAACAGCTCCAAGGACAACGGCGATATATATATGGAGATGGGAAGCTCCGAAATCGCCCGCAGTCTTGGACTTGCGCTTGATTACGAGTGGTCGGGCAATATTGATATGACCGACCGTGAAAGCGGCAATTACGATTTCTTTTACAAGACGGTGGAGGGCTGCCTAAGAAGCGGGGATACTCCGCTTTACAATCTCGGACAGTGGAGCGGCTTTTCGGGCATTTCCAAATCCTCGCAGCAGAGCATGAAATACACGCTGCCGCTTGTGTCGGAGGACGGTACGGTTTACGGAGTTATCGGCGTCGGACTGCTTAAAAAGACCGTATTGCAGAGCATTCCCGCCAATGATTTTTTCAAGGAGAGCGCCTGCTATATTATAGCGGCGGATTTTGAGGGGAACGGGCAGTATGAAACGGTGCTTTCCTCGGGACCCGTGTATGACAGGCTCGTGGACGGGGACACCGTGCTCGGACGGGACAACGCTTCGGAGTACGGACTGTACGATTTTACCTCCAAGGGAGGGGAATGCATCGGCAGCATACAGGATATGACGCTGTATGCCTCAGGCTCGCCGTTTCGCAATCAGAAGTGGGCGCTTATTTCGGTTGCGGACAAAAGCCAGACGCTTGCTCTATATGTGACGCTGCTGCGCGTCTTTTATATATCCGTCGCCATCACGCTGATTTTCGGAATGGTTTTTGCATTTTTTGTCAGCAAAAGAATAAGCGCGCCTGTAACGGGCATGGTGAAAAGCTTGGAAAAAAGCCGCGGCGACAACACGATAGTGAGCTTCTGCTCGTCGGGCATACTGGAAATAAACAATCTTGCGGACGCGGTGCGGGAGCTTCAGGTGGACGCCACGGAATACGCCTCGCGCGTGTCCAAAATAATAACCATGGCGGGCAGCAAAATCGGCGTGTTTATGTACGATTTGAAAAATGAGCGGGTTTTCGTGGGCGAGAGTCTTGTCAAGCTCCTTCGCTTTGAGGATCTTCCCGACGGCGATGTGACGATTTCCGCAGAGGAATTTCGCCGGCGCATTGACAAAATCGACGGTGAGAACCGTATATTCGGACTTGATATTTTCAGGGAGGAAGCCCATGCGGCAAGCGACAGCGCGGAGTTTATGTACGAGTCGGCAGGCGGCGGAGAGCCGAAATGGATCAAGTTCTCTCTGACGAGGGACGGCGGCAGCATTGTGGGTCTTGTTCAGGATATAACCGATACGGTTACGGAGAAAAAGCACATCGCGAAGGTTAAGGACGACGAGTACACCGAAAAGCTGCTTAAGGCGAACGGGGCGCTGCGCGACGCCTACGCTCTGGCAAAGCAGGCAAGCAACGCCAAGACGGACTTTTTATCGCGTATGAGCCATGATATAAGAACGCCGATGAACGCGATAATCGGAATGACCGCGATTGCGCAGGCAAATATAGAGGACGAAGCGAAGGTCGAGAACTGTCTCGGCAAAATCGAGACGTCGGGACGCTATCTTCTTTCGCTTATCAACGAGGTCCTCGATATGAGCAAAATCGAATCGGGCAAATTCGTGCTGGCGGAGGAAAATATCAATATTTCCGACCTGACCGACACAATAACGGAGATAATACGTCCCGCCGCCAAGGCGAAAGGGCACGAGCTTAAGGTTGATATTGTCGATATTGAGCACGAGAACGTGATCGGCGACAGCACGCGCATACAGCAGGCGTTCGTGAATATTCTCAGCAATTCCGTAAAATATACGCCCGAGGGCGGGCATATTGAATTTATAATGAGGGAAAAGCCCATTCGTCAGAAAAAAATCGGCTGTTACGAGTTTGTGTTCCGCGACAACGGAATCGGAATGACAAAGGAATTTCTCGAAAGGATATACGAGCCCTTTGAACGCGCCGAGGACGTGCGCATAGTAAAGGAGAGCGGAACGGGGCTGGGGATGTCCATAACCAAAAACATTATCGAGATGATGGACGGCGATATAATCGCGGAGAGCGCTCCGGGAGAGGGAACGACCTTTACGGTGACGATCTTTTTAAAGCTTCAGGAGAACGAGGAGCTTTATACGGATATGTTTTCGGGAATGCGCGCGCTTGCCGCGGACAGCGACGAGACAGCCTGCGGCAGGCTTTGCAGCCTTTTGTCGGAGGTCGGCGTAAGGGCGGAGGGCGTGCGCTCCGAAAAAGAGGCGGCAAGGAGGATAGCAGAGGCGAAGTCGGAGGGTGCGCCGTTTGATTTTGTCATACTCGATCTGAATATGGAGGATATGGGCGGAATCGAAGCGGCAGTAAAGCTTGGAGAGGAATTTCGCGGCTCTGCGCCCGTTATGATGCTGTCGGGCGACAACTGCGCGGAGAGCGAGCCGCAGGCAAGAGCGGCGGGAATAGGAGCCTTTGTCGGCAAGCCGTATTTTAAGTCTAAGCTGGTTTCGGCAATAAGCTCGGTTTTCGGGGAGAAAAGGAAAACGGGAAAGAGCCTTGACGTGATAAGCGTCAACGATTTTACGGGAAAAAGAGCTCTGCTCGTTGACGATAACGAGCTGAACCGCGAAATCGCCTGCGAAATACTGGGAATGACGGGACTTGAGATTGAGATGGCTGAGAACGGCAGGGAGGCGGTGGATAAATTCGCCGCATCCGAAATCGGGTATTACGACTTGATTTTTATGGACATACAGATGCCCGTGATGAACGGCTACAACGCGGCGAGAGAGATACGCGCCCTGCCGCGCGGAGACGCGGGCACGGTGCCGATAGTCGCGATGACTGCGGACGCCTTCGCCGAGGACGTAAAGGCGGCAAAGAACGCCGGAATGAACGAGCATGTCGCGAAGCCCTTGGATTTTGACAGGCTGACCGAGGTTTTAAGAGAGTGGCTCGCGGACTGAAAAGAAAGACCGCTCCTTACGCCAACGAAAGGTAAGCGTGAAAAACGAATACCGAGAAAAACTGCGAAAGGTTTTTCTCGGTATTTTCAAGCGCTCCGACAACACACTGTTTTGTTGTGATTATTACCAACGTGTCATATTCTTTTCAAACTTTGCGGTATATGCCTGCTTTAATTCATCGGCAGATATTCCGTAGCATAGCATAACGTCATTGTAATACATAAGAACATCAGCCATTTCTTCCACAAGGTCTTTTCTTAATTCAATGTCCCGAGACGCTTCTGTGTCTCCATGCTTTTTGACAATATCAATCACTTCGCCGATCTCGCCTATCATCCAAAGCAGTTTGTGTTTGCCTGTTTCGGGAGAAATCTTTTCCCAGTTTTCCCATTTATCCTTGTATTTATCATGAAGCCTTTTCTGCATATCCAACATTTCGTTTATTGAAAAATCAGTCATAAATATTTCCCTTCAAATTCCTTTTACTGCTCCAAAACATCGCGTATCTTCAGCATTTTGAGGTCAAGCTCGGCGCTTGCGTTGGCGCAGGCGTTCAGCTCCTCGGCGGTGGCGGCGAGCAAATCCTCGGAGAGATTTTTTTTGTAGCGCATACGGTGCTCAAGGTTCGCCCAAAATTCCATAGCCATTGTGCGAAGCTGTACCTCGACCTTCATGCTGCGCTTTTCGTTTTGGAGGAAAATCGGCACCTCGACAATCAGGTGCAGGCTTCGGTAGCCGTTGGGCTTGGGGTTCTTTATGTAGTCCTTTTGCTTAATGAGCGTTATGTCGTCCTGCTCGGTAAGGCATTTGGCGAGCATGTAAATATCGTCCAGGAAGGCGCATATGACCCTGATTCCCGCGACGTCGCATAAATTTTTTTCGATGGATTCGATATTGAAGGGGCAGCCCTTGCGTTCAAGCTTATCCCTTATGCTCTCAAAGGATTTGAGCCTTGTTTTGATAAGCTCTATCGGATTGCGCTCGTGCAGCAGGGAAAACTGCTCGTTCAGTACCTTGAATTTGGTTTCGATTTCCATAATCGCGCAGCGGTAGCGCGACATAAGCTCCTGTGAGGAGTCATAAATTCTTTCCAGCTCGTTCATGGAATCCGCTGTCATTATATCGTGAAGTTCGCTGAAAAATTTAGTGTTTAATTCGTCCATTACATCTCCCGACGAGGGTATTGCCGCGCGGCAGCGCGTGCCGTGCGGGACTTACCTTTATGTATATTTTGCTTGTTATAATTCCGTAAGAAGTATATAATTATTGTAATGTAAAAGAATAATCCCGCAACCAAATATCTGATTGCGGAATCTAAGCAGATAACGGGAATCGAACCCGCCTCTCCGGCTTGGGAAGCCGGCGTTCTACCGATGAACTATATCTGCGAGCTTACGAAGCTACGCGCTTATTATAGCACAAGAAATCTGCGATGAAAAGGATTTTTTTATGAAAATTACGCATACCTTCGAGCCTGTATATGACAGCCGTTCGCGCGTTTTGATTTTGGGGACCTTTCCGTCCGTAAAGTCCCGCGAAAGCAATTTTTATTACGGGCACCCGCAGAACCGCTTTTGGCGGGTTATGGCGGCGGTGCTTTCCTGTGCGGTTCCCGTGACCGTTTCGGAGAAAAAGGAGATGCTCCTCGAGCATAAAATCGCGCTGTGGGACGTGGTGCAGAGCTGCGAGATAGAAGGCTCCGCAGACGCGAGCATACGCGGCGTAATTCCCAACAGGCTGGAAGCCGTCACCGCGGCGGCGCCTGTCGAACGGATTTACGCGAACGGGAGCATGGCGGGGAAATTATACGCAAAATACTGCGCGGACAGTCTTAACATGGACATAACGGTGCTGCCGTCCACAAGCCCCGCCAACGCGGCGTTCGGGCTTGAACGGCTGATTGAGGCTTGGCGCGCCGTAAATTCTTGAATTTGGCGGGGAAATTGTTTATAATGGTCTGTGATGTCAAAGGGTGGTGCCGATATGAATTGCAGTGATTTTCAGAAAATGATACCTGATATAATCGACAAAAACATAGACGATAAGGAGCTTGCGCCGATTTTGGAGCATATCGAAAGCTGCAAGGAGTGCTATGACGAGCTGGAAATATACTATGTGCTGCGCTGCGGTCTTGACGACGATTCGGGAAAGCCGATGAATTTTATCGGGCAGCTCGAAAACAGCATTTCCTCTATGAAAAAACGCAGCGAGCGCTACACCGCGGCGAGATCGGTGTACGTTTTTACGCAGCTTGCGGCATACGCGGCGATCGCAGGAGCCTTTATCTACGTTTTATTCAAATATTTTATAGGTTAGGAGAAGTATGGATAAATTATTGCTGATTGACGGACACAGTATATTAAACAGGGCGTTTTACGGGGTGCCGCCCCTCACGAATCATGAGGGCGTGCATACCAACGCGGTGTATGGCTTTATAAATATAATGCTTAAGGCGCTCGAGGAGGAGGCGGCGGATTACGCCGCCGTGGCGTTTGACCTTAAGACCCCGACCTTCAGGCATAAGATGTACGCGGAGTATAAGGGCACGAGAAAGCCGATGCCCGCCGAGCTGCACGAGCAGGTTCCGATCATAAAGGAAGTGCTCGAGGCTATGGAAATACCCGTTATTACGCTTGAGGGCTATGAGGCGGACGACATTTTGGGCACGCTTGCCAAAAGAATGCAGGCGCGCGGAATGAGCGTTTCGGTCCTTTCGGGGGACCGCGACCTTTTGCAGCTCGCCGATACCGCCGTCAAAATAAGAATGCCCAAAACCTCCAAGGGCAGAACGGAAATAGAAAATTACGGTCCCGACGAGGTGAAAGCCAAATACGGCGTCAATCCGTCGGAATTTATAGACCTGAAGGCGCTTATGGGCGACGCCTCGGACAACATTCCGGGAGTGCCTGGCATAGGCGAAAAAACCGCGTCGGCGATAATTTCCAAGTACAAATCCATTGAGGCGGCTTACGCTGACGTTGACAATATTACGCCGGCAAAGGCGCGAAACAGCCTTTCCGAGCATTATGACAAGGCGGTGCTAAGCAAAACCCTCGCGACGATAGAGACGAACGCGCCCGTTGATTTCGATATTGAAAAGGCGAGGCTCGGCAGGCTTTTTACGAAGGCGGCGTTCGATATTTTTACAAGGCTCGAGCTTAAATCGCTGCTCGGCAGATTTGAGGACAGCGAGCGGATGAACGACTCCGGCTTGGAGGAGAGCTTCGCGCTTGTTCGCGGCGAGGCGGAGGCAAGGGAGGTACTTCGGCGGTGCGCCGAGAACGGCGGCGCGGGCGTATCGGTCGCGACGCAAAACGGCAGGCTTTACGGCGCGGCGCTTTCGACGGGAGAGGATTACAACCGTTTTATTGCCGTGAACGATAAGGTGACGGAAAATTTTCTTACGGAGCTTTTGGGGGAGCTTGCGGAGAAAGCGAAGCTTTACGCGATAAATCTCAAAGGACAGGTTGATTTTATCAATCCCGACATAAACGACAGAGCGGACGATCTGGCTCTTATGGCGTATCTTATCAATCCGCTTAAGGATTCTTATCTTTATGACGATATTGCCGCGGAGTATTTGGGCAGGTCGTACCCGTCAAGGCAGACGATCGCGCCGAAGGCGCAGTTTGCGCAGCTTGCGGCAGAGGACGCGGACAAGCTTATGCGGATTTGCTGCTACGACGCCTGCACTGCCTATACGGCGTATGACGCGGTAAACGGCAGGCTTTGCGAAATGGGAATGAGAAAAATTTACGACGAGATTGAGCTTCCCACGCTGTATGTCTTAAGGAGCATGGAGCGTGAGGGCATAAGGGTTGACAGGACGGCTCTTAAGGAGTACGGCGGCAGGATCGCCGTGAAGCTTTCCTCGCTTGAAAAGCAGATATACGGTGAAGCGGGCTGCGAGTTCAATATTAATTCGCCCAAGCAGCTCGGAGAGATTCTTTTTGAAAAAATGGGACTGCCGAGCGGCAAAAAGACCAAGACGGGCTACTCGACCTCTGCGGAGGTGCTTGAGAAGCTTGCGCCCGATTATCCGATTGTGGGAGACATTCTCGAATACCGCACGCTCGCGAAGCTTAAATCCACATACGCGGACGGGCTGGCGGACTATATAGGCGGCGATTGCAGGATACACGGAACCTTTAATCAGACCATAACGGCTACGGGGAGGATCAGCAGTACCGAGCCGAACCTCCAGAATATTCCGATAAGGCTCGAGCTGGGGCGGCTGATACGCAAGGTTTTCATACCGAGGGACGGCTATGTTCTCACAGATGCGGACTATTCGCAGATAGAGCTGAGGCTTTTGGCGCATATGTCGGCGGACGGGGCGCTGATCGAGGCGTACCGCGAGGACAGCGACATTCACAGGATAACCGCGTCAAAGGTATTCAAAACGCCGCTTGAGGAGGTTACGCCGAGACAGCGCAGCAACGCCAAGGCGGTCAATTTCGGCATAGTGTACGGAATCAGCTCCTTTGGATTGAGCCGCGACCTGAGCATTTCAAGGCAGGAGGCAAAGGAATATATAGATGAGTATTTCAGGACCTACCCCTCAATCAAGGAGTACCTTGACGGGCTTGTAAAAAGCGCAAAGGAGAGGGGCTATGCCGAAACACTGTACGGCAGACGGCGCCCCGTGCCGGAGCTTAGCTCGGGAAATTTTATGCAGCGGCAGTTCGGGGAACGAATCGCCATGAATTCGCCCTTGCAGGGGACAGCCGCCGACATTATAAAAATCGCCATGATTAACGTATATAAAAGGCTTGACGGTGAGGGACTTAAATCGCGGCTTATTTTGCAGATACACGACGAGCTTTTGATAGAAACCGCAAAGGGCGAGGAGGAGGCGGTGAGCCGCATTCTCACCGAGGAAATGACAAACGCGGCAAGGCTTTATGTGCCGCTTGAGGTGGACGTGCATATGGGCAGCGACTGGTACGAGGCGAAATAAATGAGGGTAATCGGAATTACGGGCGGAGTCGGAGCGGGCAAATCCACGGTTCTGGCAATGCTTAAGGAGCTTTGCCGCTGCGAGCTTATAATAGCCGACGATGTGGCAAAGAGTATAATGGAAAAGGGAGGACCGCTTACGGGAGAGGCGTTAAGGCTTTTCGGAAGCGGGGCGTACCTTACCGACGGAACGCTTAACAGATCACTGATTGCCTCCGCGATTTACGGCGACGCAGAGCTTTTAAAGCGGTGGAACGGCGCGGTGCACCCTGCGGTGAACCGCGAGATCCGCTTAAGGATTGAGAGAGCGCGCAAAAGCGGACTGTACGATTTTATTTTCGTGGAGGCGGCGCTTTTGATAGAAAACGGCTACGGCGAAATATGCGACGAGCTTTGGTACGTGTACGCGGACGAAACGGCGCGGCGGGAGCGGCTTCGCGTATCGCGCGGCTACGACGACGCCAAGACGGAAAGCATTATGAAAAACCAGCTTGACGACGCGCAGTTTCGCAGGCACTGCGATTTCGTGGTGGACACGGGAGGCGGTATCGAAAATACAAGACATATACTTCAAAATAGACTGGAAGTGTACAACTAAATGTGTTAAACTGAAAAAAGGGCAAAATATTTCGGCGGCAAAACAGCGCAGAAGTAAAGAGAGGGAACGGTCTGTATGGCGGAAACGGTTAAATGCCCCGAGCAGTTTGTGTTCGGGCTTGATATAGGGACGAGAAGCATAGTCGGTACGGTCGGATATATGGACCGAAGCGGCTTTCACGTGATTGCGATGGAGGTCAAGGAGCACGACACCAGAGCGATGATTGACGGGCAGGTCCACGACATCGGCAGGGTGGCGGAGGAGATTAAGCTTGTCAAAAACGCCCTCGAAATCAAAATCGGCCGTCCGCTTAAGAACGTCTGCATAGCCGCCGCGGGGCGCGTGCTTCGGACGGTAACGGTCAGGGCGGAGCTGGAGCTTGACGAGGAGCGCAGAGTTACCGACGAGGACATATACAATCTCGATTTTTCGGGAGTGGAGCTTGCCCACAGACAGATCAACGGACAGGAGAGCGACGTGAATTTTTACTGCGTCGGCTATACCTCCGTAAAATATTATGTGAACGATTACGAGATAAGCAATCCCGAGGGGCACAAGGCGGTTAAGATTGCCGTGGATCTGCTTGCGACCTTTCTTCCCGAGGACGTTGTGGACGGGCTTTATGCCTCGGTCGAGAACGCGGGGCTTGAGGTGGCGAATCTGACGCTCGAGCCGATTGCGGCGATGAACGTGGCGATTCCCGAGCATTACAGGCTCTTAAATATCGCGCTTGTTGACGTGGGAGCGGGAACCTCCGATATATGCGTGACGAGGGACGGAAGCGTGGTGGCGTACGGCATGATTCCCAACGCGGGCGACGAGATCTCGGAGATCATAGCCAAGCACTATCTCGTTGATTTCGCGCAGGCGGAAAAAATAAAGCTTGCAGCCAAGACCTCGGGCAGGCAGATTGCATTCAAGGACATAATGGGAACAAAGCTTACCGTCAAAACGGCTGAGGTGCTTGCCGTTACCGCTCCCGTCACCGAGAAAATAGCGGGCGAGGTGGCAGCCAAGATAACGGAGCTAAACGGCGGCAAGCCCGTGAGCGCGGTTTTTGTGGTCGGCGGAGGCGGCAAGATACCGGGCTTTACGGCGACGCTTGCCAAAAAGCTTAAGCTGCCCAAGGAGCGCGTGGCGTTAAGGGGCAAGGAGGTGCTGGGCGGCGTGGAGTTCGCGGTGGACAATGTGAAAAAGGATCCTCTTTTTGTCACGCCCGTCGGCATTTGCATTAATTATTACCATCAGAAAAACAATTTCATATATGTGACCGTAAACGGCGAGCGGATCAAGCTTTACGACAACAGCAGGCTCACCGTGGTGGACGCGGTCATGCAGTCGGGCTATCCCAACGAAAAGCTGTTTCCGAGACGCGGAGAGGCGATAAGCTATACGCTCAACGGCAGTCCCCGAATGATAAGGGGCGAGGCGGGCGAGGCGGCGGTGATAACCCGGAACGGCAAGGAATGCAGTATGAACACCGCAGTCGAAAAGAACGATTACATAGACATTGAGGAATCCACCGTCGGCACGCGCGGGAGCCTTACCGTCGGGGAGCTGCCCGAGTACAAATCCACCATAGCTTTTAATATAAACGGCAAAAACATCGTCTGCCCCAAATTCGCGTATGTGAACGGAAGGCTTGAGAACAGCGGCTACCGCATATGCGAGGGCGACAGCGTCATAATGGAAAACTACTACACGGTGAGCCAGCTTTTTAAGTTTTTGGATATTTCCCTGGATACGGTGTATGTGAGCGTCAATAACGGCGACGCCGACGAAAATACAAGGGTTTACGAAAATTTTACGGTTCGGTATGCCGAAAAGGATTCGTTCGCCTTGGACGAGGAGATACCCGACGGCGGCGGGCGCGAAAACGCGGGAGGCGCAAAAAAGAGCGGCTCAAGGAAGGAAGTCAAAAAGCAGGAGCCGCTGTCTGATAAGGAAATTTCGGTCACGGTAAACGGCGCGCTCGTGACCATGAAGGGCAAGGCGGAATACAAGCTTGTCGATGTGCTGGACTTTTATCCGTTCGACGTTTCCAAAATGAGGGGGCGCGAGCTGGTAACGAAGCTTGACGGTGAAAGGGCGGGCTTTGCCGACAAGATACACCACGGGGCTGTCCTCGAAATGTTTTGGGAGGGCGAGCCTATTGCGTAAATACTTGGAAGGGAACAAAAAATATGCAGAATAAAGAACAGATACTGGAAGCCCAGACAATTTTTTCGAGAAGGCATATAGGTCTTCTTATTGTGCTGCTTTTGTTTCTGGCAAATAATTTTATATTCAATAACGAGAAAATGCAGGTCGGCTTCGTTCCGTCGTTAGTGATCTCGAGCGTGCTCATGCTTGATATTTTTCTCGCGTACAATAATTTCTTCCACAAATTTCCGCTTTTGGTGATGGTTCGCTATATTGAAGTCATTGCCGTGGGAGTGCTGATCAACGATTTGAGCGACGGGAGCATGAGCAGTATCAACAATATCTTGGTTATCCTGTTCTATTCGCTTTTCCTTATGGAAATAATTCTTCTGTACGATATGACCGAGCTCCGCTATTCCCTGGGAGTGAGCCTGCTGTGCCAACTGCCCTTTGTTGTTGACATAATTATCATCTGCATAAGGCAGAGGGACAATTTCGTGATGAGGAGCCTTGACTATGCCTCAATCGGGATCATATCCTTTATGGTCACGTGGGCGATAGCCACCTATTACGGCAAAACGCAGAAATACTACGAGCAGTATATGTTTTCGCGCGACAGGCTTTTGGACCGCGCCAAGGATAATTCGGATAAAATCAACGAGAGCCAAAAGAATCTCAGAACGGTCAACGAGCAGCTCGGAATCAAGAAATTCGAGCTGGAGGAGGCGTACCGCAAGATTAACAACGTCAACGCCGATATGGAGTTTCAGAACCATTTTATGACGATGATGATGTCAACGCTCAATCTCGGAAAGCTTGTGTCGGACGCGAGGGAAATGCTGAATCAAAGGTTCCTGCTGAAATATTCCGAGCTTGTTTTTGTGAACGAGACTGTGCGCGCCAAATATCAGACCGAATCCCTGGAGAGCGTCCTCGGAGAGGAGGAGGCGCAGGAATTTTACGATTTTTTCCTGAGCGATTTGTTCATACAGGAGCACAGCGCCATGGGCAGCCGCTTTATGCTCAATCAGGTGGACTACGACGAGTTCCCGTTTTTTAAGAGGGCGGAGATTGTCTCCGTCGCCATAAGCACGCTGATAATGGACGACGCGGACAACAAGGCGCTTTACATAATGCTGAGCCGCGAAAAGGACGCCTTTTCCGAAAAGGATATGCTTTTCTCCAATATTTTCGGACAGATGGAGGTTGTGGCGCGCAATATTTCGCTCTACTACGAAATAAGGCAGATGTCGATTATGGACGCGCTCACGGGAATTTACAACAGGCGTTATCTTAACGTTTATTTCAACGATAATTTTATCAATTCCGAGGTCAAAAAGACCGTGTCGGCGGCGATGGTCGATATAGACTTTTTTAAGAGCATAAACGATACCTACGGGCACCTTTTCGGAGATATGGCGATAAAAACCGTGGCGAAGCTGATAGGCGCTTCGGCAAAGGCAAACGGCGGCGAGGCTTTCCGCTACGGCGGAGAGGAGTTTGTGATTATCCTTGAGGATAAATCCCTTTCCGAGGCGGCGGAAATTATGGAGGAGCTTCGCCTCAGCATAAAGGATACGCCCGTAAAGAGCGGCGACGTCGTGATAAACCTTAACGTCAGCATAGGAGTTACCGCTTATCCCGATATAGCGAAGGACATATCGACGCTTATTGACAGGGCGGACAAAGCGATGTATTATTCAAAGCAGCACGGGCGCGACAGGCTCACGCTTGACGACGGGAGCGACTGAGCCGATTACCGAAAAGAGAGTTTTACCGATGAGAATGATGAGTATTGCCAGCGGAAGCAGCGGCAACTGCATATACATAGGGACGGATAATACGCATATACTTATTGACGACGGAATCAGCAAAAAAAAGGTGCTTGAGGGGCTTGCAAGGCTTGAGCTTACGGCGGAGGACATCGACGCGGTGTTGGTTACGCACGAGCATGACGACCATATAAAGGGGCTGGGCGTCTTTGAAAGGCACTGTATGACGCCTATTTACGGAACCGCGGGGGTTATGCGCTGCATTGCGTCGAACAGAGCCTTGGGAGCCATGCCCGAGGGTATTTACCATACCGTCGAGGCGGGAGGCTCCTTTTGCATAAAGGATATGAAAATACGGACGGTTCCCGTTTCGCACGACGCCGTGGACCCGGTCGCATATATTGTGACCTCGGGTCAAAAAAGCGCGGGCGTGATTACGGATTTGGGAGAATACACGGAAAATATCGTGAGCGAGTTCTCAGATCTCGACACGATGCTTGTTGAGTCCAACCACGATATAAATATGCTGATGACGGGACCGTATCCGTACCCGCTCAAGCAGAGGATACTGGGGAGCAGCGGACATCTTTCAAACGAGGCGTGCGGCAGGCTGCTGTGCGAAATACTCAACGACAGGGTTGAGCATATACTGCTCGGACATCTGAGCAAGGAAAACAATTTTCCCGACTTGGCGTATGAAACGGTGCGCATGGAAATCAATATGGGAGATAACCGCTTTAAGGCGGAGGATTTTGACATAAGGGTCGCGCGGCGCGACGTTCCCTCGGATATAATCACATTTTAGCGGACAGGAGAAAAATATGAACAGAGTTATAATAACGGTGGTGGGCAAGGACACGGTCGGAATAATTGCAAAAGTATGCACGTATCTTGCCGAAAACCGTATCAATATTCTTGACATTTCGCAGACAATCGTTCAGGACTATTTCAATATGATGATGATCGTCGACGCCGACAAATCCGAAAAGGCGCTTGCCGAGGTTATAACCGACCTCGACGAAATCGGAAACGGCATAGGCGTGGTGATAAAGTGCCAGCGCGAGGAAATCTTTGACAAGATGCACAGAATCTGAAGCGAAGGGATTGGAAAATGATTAATATATACGAGGTCAACGAAACCAACGAGATGATTGAGCGGGAGAACCTTGACGTCCGCACGATCACGATGGGCATAAGCCTGCTGGACTGCGCGGACGGCAGCCTTGAAGGGGTAAAGCGCGGCGTTTACGATAAAATCACGTCGCTTGCGCAAAGGCTTGTAAAAACGGGGCAGGATATTGAAAAGGAATTCGGGATCCCCATTGTGAACAAAAGAATTTCGGTTACGCCGATTGCTCTTGTCGGACAGTCCGCCTGCAAAGCCTCGGAGGATTATGTGGAAATAGCAAGGGTTCTCGATAAGGCGGCAAAGGAGGTCGGCGTTAATTTTATCGGCGGCTATTCCGCCGTTGTGAATAAGGGAATGACCAAAAGCGACGAGCTGCTTATACGCTCTATCCCCGCCGCTTTGGCGCAGACGGAGCGCATATGCGCCTCGGTCAACGCAGGCTCCACCAAAACGGGAATAAATATGGACGCTGTAAGGCTGCTGGGCGATATTATCAAGGAAACCGCCGAGGCGACGAAAGAGCGCGATTCGCTCGGCTGCGCGAAGCTTGTCGCGCTGTGCAACGCTCCCGACGACAATCCCTTTATGGCGGGCGCGTTTCACGGAGTATCGGAGGCGGACGCGGTCATTAACGTCGGCGTAAGCGGTCCGGGAGTTGTCAAATACGCGCTCCAAAGCCTTCACGGCGCGGACTTTGAGGAACTTTGCGAAACCATAAAAAGAACGGCGTTTAAGATAACGAGAGTGGGACAGCTTGTGGCGCAGGAGGCTTCAAAGCGCTTGGGAATACCGTTCGGAATCATAGATTTGTCGCTTGCGCCCACGCCCGCGGTCGGAGATTCGGTCGCGGAAATTTTACAGGAAATCGGGCTTGAGCGCGCGGGCGCGCCCGGAACCACGGCGGCTCTCGCACTGCTTAACGACCAGGTCAAAAAGGGCGGCGTGATGGCTTCCTCGTATGTGGGCGGCTTAAGCGGCGCGTTTATTCCCGTAAGCGAGGACAGGGGAATGATTGACGCCGTCAGAGAGGGCGCGCTCACGATAGAAAAGCTTGAGGCGATGACCTGCGTATGCTCGGTGGGGCTTGATATGATTGCTGTTCCGGGAGATACCTCCGCGGAGACCATAGCGGGAATCATAGCGGACGAGGCGGCGATCGGAATGGTCAACCAAAAGACCACGGCAGTGCGCATTATTCCCGCCGTAGGCAAAAAGGCGGGGGATACCGTGGAGTTCGGCGGTCTGCTCGGCTACGCCCCCGTAATGCCCGTCAACACCTTCGACTGCTCGGCGTTCGTAAACAGGGGCGGAAGGATCCCCGCACCTATCCACAGCTTCAAAAATTGATTATCGGACGGCTTCGGAAATCATCAATCGGAGCCGTTTTGTATTTGGAATAAAGAATGCCGCCGTATATGCGCGAGGCGAGCAGATCCTTGTCAAAAAGATATTTCCTTTCGGGCGTAAGCGAACTGTATGCGTCGGCGCAGTTGGAGATTATGGGGAGAGCGGCAGTCTTTTTTACGGAGGAGAGAAATTCCCGTCCGACGGCGTTAAAGCCAAGCACGCGCGCATACGCGGGATAGCCGTCCGCCGCGAGCCTGTCGGCATCCTCCTGCCTGATGTCAAGCAGTATGTGGATCAGCGCGCGGCAGATTCTCGTATAGGTAAGCTCGCGGCTTTTGAGCCTTGCCGCAAGCGTTTCAAAGTCCGAAAGCTCCGAAACGGCGCAGTCGGAAAGCACTCTGCGGAGCCTGCCAGCCAAAGCCTCCCCAACGTCCGAAAAGCGCTCGGGGCTGTCTGAATTTACGGATACCGCGTAGTATAAAAGTCCTCCAATATCGTCGGAATATACGGGCAGGGTGCGCTCCCTTGCGCCGTTCAGTATATCAAACGCCGATTCGCCGAGCGCGTCCCGTATACCCTCGGGTCCCTTTAAACGGTACAGGCGGCGCACCTCGTCTGCTCCCGCGAAGCCGTCGGCTTTTTCGCCGTCCGCGAGACGGTACGCGCCAAGACGCTTGACGGGGAAGGGCTTGATTTCGGAGCCCTGCCGTATAAGCGCCTTTATATATTCGGCGGCAAGAATATTGTTGGGAGAGGACAAAAGAGCGGAAAAGCTTTCGTCACCCGTGTATTCCGTTAGGGCGGCGGCTCTTGAGGCGGGAAACCCCCTGCCCTTAGAAAGTCCTTTTTTTAGGAGCCTTGTATAGCTGTCAGGCTCGTCCGCGAGAATTTCGGACACGCCGTAAAGCGCGCCGAAATCGGACGGGGAGCATTCCGTCCCGAAGGACAGAAAATCTATGCCTCCGAGAGAGCTAAGAAGCGAAACCGCGCCGGAGGCAAAGCTCTCTGCGCCGGATACGGCGTAAACCGTGGGAAGCTCCAGCACAAGGTCGGCAAAATCAAGGGCGCAGCGTGCGCGGGTGTATTTGTCCGCAAACGCGGGCGCGCCCCTTTGGACGAAGCTTCCGCTCATAAGCGCGACAACGCAGTCCGCGCCCGAGAGCCTTCTTGTCTGTTCTATGTGATATATATGCCCTTTGTGAAAGGGATTGTACTCTGCGATCACTGCCGCGGTTTTCATTCCTGCGATACCCTCCGTGCCTTTTTGCGCCGTATATGCGGTTAATGTGATTATAAAATTTTCCCCCGATATAGTCAAATGATAATATTTTTCCTTGTATCCGCGCGTGGTTCGGAGTATAATATTATAAGCGTAGTTTTTGAACGAAAATACCTGAAAGGACTCATTTTTGAAATGACATTTATTGAAGAAATCAAGGCTAAAGCAAAGGCTGACAAGAAAAGAATTGTTTTGCCGGAGGGAATGGACAGGAGAATTTGGGAGGCAGCGGCGACAATAGTTAAGGAGGATTTGGCGGAGATTACGGTTATAGCGACGCCCGACGAAACCGCTGCATACAGCAAGGGAATCGACACGGCGGGAATCAACATAATCAACCCGTTCAAATCGGACAGGCTCGAGAGATATGTCGCGGATTTGACGGAGCTCAGGCGCAAGAAGGGAATGACGTCGGACGAGGCAAGGACGCTGCTCACTACGGATTATGTCCATTACGCGTGCATGATGCTTCGGGAGGACGAGGCGGACGGCGTTGTTTCGGGAGCCTGCCATTCGACGGCGAACACGTTAAGGCCCGCCTTGCAGATTGTCAAGGCGAAGCCCGGAGTTAAGCTTGTGTCGGCTTTCTTTATTATCGTTGTGCCCGACTGTCCCTACGGAAGCGACGGAACCTTCCTTTTCGGAGACTGCGGGCTTGAACAGAATCCCGATTCCGACAGGCTGGCGTCCATTGCCGTGGATTCGGCGCGCTCCTTCCAGAAGCTTGTCGGCAGGGAGCCGATCGTAGCGCTGCTTTCGCATTCCACCATGGGCAGCGCGCGCCATCCCGATGTGGATAAGGTTACCAACGCCGTGAAAATAGCAAGGCATATGGCGCCCGATATAAAGCTTGACGGCGAAATGCAGCTTGACGCGGCGATAATTCCCGAGGTTGCGGAGCTTAAGGCTCCCGTAAGCAAGGTTGCGGGCAGGGCGAACGTGCTTATCTTCCCCGATTTGGATTCGGGAAATATCGGCTACAAGCTTGTGCACAGGCTCGCAAAGGCGGAGGCGTACGGTCCCGTGACGCAGGGTATCGCAAAGCCCGTAAACGACCTTTCGAGGGGCTGCTCGCCGTCGGACGTTGTGGGCGTTGTGGCGCTTACGGCGGTCCAGTCACAGCTTCAGATTTAGTGCGGAGGATTTGTTATGAATATTTTGGTTTTAAACTGCGGAAGCTCGTCGCTTAAATTCCAGCTTATAGCTTCCGAGACCGAGGAGGTTCTCGCCAAGGGAATATGCGAGAGGATAGGAATCGACGGCGTTCTTACCTATACGCCCAAGGGAGGGGCTAAGACGGAAAGCGCCAAGCCGATGCCCACGCATACGGAGGCGATACAATACGTGCTTGAGGCTCTCACGGACGATGGAAGCGGAGTGATCAAATCCCTTTCCGAGGTCGGAGCGATAGGGCACAGGGTGGTCCACGGAGGCGAAAGCTTTACCGCCTCGGCGCTTATCGACGATACCGTCAAAAGGGCAATCGAGGACTGCTGCGAGCTTGCGCCTCTGCACAACCCCGCCAATCTTATAGGAATCAACGCCTGTCAGGAGCTTATGCCCGAAACGCCGATGGCGGCGGTTTTTGACACGGCGTTCCACCAGACAATGCCGCAGAAGGCGTATCTGTACGGGCTCCCGTACAAATATTACGAGGAATACAGGCTCAGGCGCTACGGCTTTCACGGGACAAGCCACAGCTATGTTTCAAAGCGCGCGGCGGAAATTCTCGGGAAGCCGTATGAGGCATTGAAAATAATAGTGTGCCACCTCGGAAACGGAGCCTCGCTTTCGGCTGTTAAATACGGCGAATGCGTTGATACCTCCATGGGGCTTACTCCGCTTGAGGGGCTTATAATGGGGACCCGCAGCGGCGACATAGACCCCTCGGTGATCGAATTTATTGCCAATAAGGAAAATATCGGCATAGCCGACGTTATGAGGATCCTCAACAAGGAATCGGGAGTTTACGGAATGTCCAAGGGACTTTCAAGCGATTTCAGGGATTTGTGGAAGGGAGCCGAGGCGGGAAACGTATACGCCGAGGCAGCCATTGAAAGCTTCTGCTATAATGTCGCAAAATACGTCGGAGCATACGCGGCGGCAATGAACGGTACGGACGCGGTTGTGTTTACCGCGGGAGTGGGAGAGAACGACTGCCGCGTGAGGGCGCGTATCTGCGGATATTTGGGTTATTTGGGAACAGAGGTGGACGAGGAAGCCAACAAGGCGCGCGGCGAGGAGGCGGTTATATCCACGCCCGCTTCAAGCGTAAAGCTTTTGGTGGTGCCCACCAACGAGGAGCTGGCAATAGCGAGAGAAACCCTGCGGCTGGTTAAATAATCCGCGGCTTGCATTTTTTTCAAAAAACGTTTGACAAACATATTTCACATTAGTATAATGATACAGGTGTGCTTTCGGCATAGAGATTTGGCAGGTGGAAATTATGATATTGGATTTATCGGATATGTTTCCCGACGGCGCCCGTCCGTTCAGAGTGAGCGGCGCGGGTAAGGGTGCGCAAAGAAAGTACACGGTTGTGCCGGATACGGACAGATTGGATTTGGGGCGCGTAAGCTATCCGATAGCGGATAAGCCGCCGATAGATTTATATGTGTCGCGTATCGGCAAAAGCGGGATTCATATTGAAGGAAATGTGTCGCTGACCTTACTCGTGCCCTGCGACAGGTGCTTGGACGAAACCGAGCAGGCGCTGAGCTTTGAGCTTGACAGGGATATTGATTTCGAGGAATCGGACGGCGAGGAGGATACGTCCTTTATCGAGGGATATACGATAGACGCGGACGGGCTTCTTTTTCCCGAGATAGTCCTGAATCTGCCTACGAAGGTGCTGTGCCGCGAGGACTGCAAGGGTATATGCAGGGTGTGCGGCGCGAATCTCAACAGGGAAAGCTGCGGGTGCGACGCCTTTGTACCCGACCCGAGAATGGCAGCAATAAAGGATATTTTTCAAAATTCGTTAAATAAGTAAAACGCATTATATATGCGGGTATGATAAGGGAGTCTGCGCGGCGCGCGGCGGACCTTACGGGAATGCAAAGGAGGTGTAAAGCATGTCTATTTGTCCTAAGAATAAGTCATCAAAATCTCATAGGGATAAGAGAAGAGCTAATTGGAAGATGAGCGCTCCCAATTTGGTTAAGTGCAGCAAGTGCGGCGCGCTTATGATGTCGCACAGGGTATGTAAGGCTTGCGGCTCATACAATAAAAAAGAAATACTTGCACAGGACTAACACCTGGGAAGACCTTTTCGGCGTTCCGAAAGGTCTTTTTTGCGTTGATATGCTAAAAAACAGTTGATTTATACTTTGAGATTTAGTATATTAGCACTAGGTCGGACATCTGAAAGTGCAGGACGGAGGAATCTTAATGGGTAATCCTATAATCGTTGCGCTCGACGCAATGGGAGGCGACAACGCCCCGTCTGAAATCGTAAAGGGAGCCGTTGAGGCGGTTAAACAAAGCGACAGGGTTATTGTGAAGCTTGTCGGAGCCGAGGAAGCGGTCAGAGCCGAGCTGGCAAAGTACGAGTACGACGCCGAAAGGATTTCGGTCGTCAACGCGACCGAGGTCATAGAAACCGCGGAGCCGCCCGTGCTTGCAATCAGAAGGAAAAAGGACTCCTCCATGGTTGTGGCGTTCAACCTTGTCAAGAACGGCGAGGCGGACGCGTTTGTTTCGGCGGGAAGCACAGGAGCGATTCTTGTCGGCGGACAGCTTATTGTCGGAAGAATAAGAGGAATCGACAGACCTCCGCTGGCGCCCGTGTTCCCCACTGCCAAAGGTCCCTCGCTTTTGGTGGACTGCGGAGCCAATGTTGACGCAAGACCCGACCATTTGCTTAAATTTGCGCAGATGGGTTCCATATATATGGAAAACGTTATGGGAGTTAAAAATCCCCGCGTCGCAATCGTTAATGTAGGTTCTGAGGAGGAAAAGGGCAACGCCCTTGTTAAGGAAACCTTTCCTCTGCTTAAGGAATGCGCCGACATCAATTTTATCGGCAGCATAGAGGCAAAGGAGATACCGACGGGCTACGCGGACGTAATCGTATGCGACGCGTTTGTCGGCAACTGCATACTTAAGATGTTTGAGGGCGTCGGAATGACGCTTGTATCCGAAATCAAACACGAAATGATGTCCTCCTTCAGAGGGAAGCTGGGCGCGCTGCTTGTTAAGCCGGCGTTAAAAAAGGTTCTCAAAAAGTACGATGCTACGGAGTACGGAGGCGCTCCGCTTATAGGGCTTAAGGGGCTTGTCATCAAATCCCACGGCTCCTCGGACGCCAAGGAAATCAGAAATTCGATTATCCAGTGCATTTCCTTTGTAGAGAACGATATTACGGGTAAAATCAAACAATCAATAATCAATCAATAATTCATATGAATTTTTCGGCCGCGGAAAATTCGGAAAGGAAAGAACAGTCATGGAATTTGAAAAAATACAGCAAATTATTGCAGAGGTATTGAATATTCAGCCTGACGAGATTACAATGGAAACCACGTTTGTTGATGACCTCGGCGCTGATTCTCTCGACGTTTTTCAGATTATTATGGGAATTGAAGAGGAGTTTGATATTCAGATACCTAACGAAGCGGCGGAGTCAATAGTTACCGTTGCGGACGCTGTTGAGCAAATTAAAAATGCAATCAACTAAAGCCCTGCGGCGGTTGAGTGTAAAGGCAGGTCCCGTCGGACGCGAAACGTCTTTCGGGAATGTTAGCGGAATAAAAAGCCCGGCGACGGGCTTTTTCGTTTAATTAAGGAAGCGGGTTAAAGGAAACTCCCAATGGGCGGCGCGCCTCGCGGGAGGATCGGGGAATTGCTATGGCTGACGAGAATAAGGATTTATACGGATTTCAGGAAAAAATAGGATACGCTTTTAAGGACAGCGGGCTGCTTACGCTTGCGCTGACGCACAGCTCCTACGGAAACGAGGTTTATCACGATAAGCAGCATAACAACGAGCGTCTTGAGTTCTTGGGCGACGCCGTTTTGGAAATAGCCGTCAGCGAATATATTTTTGAAAAATACGACACGGAGCCGGAGGGAGAGCTTACTAAGCTGAGGGCGAGCATAGTGTGCGAGCCGACGCTTGCCTTCTGCGCAAGGGAAATAGGGCTGAACGATATGATTTACCTCGGCAGGGGAGAGGAGCTTACGGGCGGAAGGTTCCGAGATTCCATTATAAGCGACGCCTTTGAGGCGGTGCTCGGAGCGATATACAAGGACGGGGGGATCGAATGCGCCAAGGAGTTTGTCAGGGAACACGTGCTTAAGGATATTGACCGCAAAAAGCTTTTTGTTGACAGCAAATCCGTTCTTCAGGAGCGGGTTCAGGCAATGGGGCTCCAAAGTCCCGAATACGAGCTTATAGGCGAGAGCGGTCCCGACCACTGCAAGGAATTTACCGTCAGGGTTATTGTTGACGGCAGAACCGTCGGAGAAGGAATCGGAAGGACAAAAAAGGCGGCGGAGCAGCAGGCGGCTTACAACGCCATACTTGAAATGTAGGGAATAAGAATGTATCTTAAAAAAATTGACGTGCAGGGCTTTAAGTCCTTTGCCAATAAAATGGTTTTTGAATTTGACAACGGAATTACGGGAATAGTCGGACCCAACGGAAGCGGTAAAAGCAATATCGCCGACGCGGTCAGATGGGTTTTGGGCGAGCAGAGCGCAAAGCAGCTTCGCGGCTCCAGAATGGAGGACATTATTTTTGCCGGTACGGAGGCGCGAAAGCCCGTAAGCTTCGCCGCGGTTTCGCTTACGATAGACAATACCGACCATAAGCTTGACATAGATTACGACGAGGTAACAGTAACGCGCCGCGTGTTCCGTTCGGGCGAGAGCGAGTATATGCTTAACGGCAATTCGTGCAGACTCAAGGACATCAACGAGCTTTTTTACGACACGGGAATCGGCAAGGAGGGCTACTCCATAATCGGGCAGGGTCAGATTGACAGGATATTAAACGGCAGACCCGAGGAAAGAAGGGAGCTTTTCGACGAAGCGGCGGGAATCGTAAAATACAAAAGGCGCAAGGCTGCCGCGCAGAAGAGCCTTGACAACGAAAAAAACAACCTTGTGCGCATAAGCGATATTTTAGCCGAGCTGGAAAAACAGGTCGGTCCCCTTTCCGTACAAGCCGAGAAGGCGAGAGAGTATCTAAGGCTTAAGGAAAGTCTCAAGACCTGCGAGGTGAACCTTTTTCTTGCGGAGGCGGAAAGCCTCGCAAAAGGTATCAAAGAAACCTCCGACAAGCTCGCGATCGTTGAAGGCGATATGTCTGCGACGCAGGAGGAGTTTGACCGGATCAAGACCGTTTACGATGAAAAGGAAGCCGAAATAAGCGAGGCGTCAAGCCGTATCGACGAGCTTTCCGCAGTCCACAGTCAGTCGGAAATTGACAAAAACAAGCTTATAGGGCATATTGCGCTTTTAAAGGAGCAGATAAAGACTGCCAACCTAAGCGACGAGCATCTTGCCCAAAGAATCGCCGCGATCGACGAGCAGATTTCGGAGCGCGACGAGGAAAAGGCAGCGCTGATCAAACAGAAATTTTCCATGGACGACGAAATCGAGAGCGCGGGAGCGAAAAGGGACGCCGCGGATTCGGCGTTAGCCTCGCTGAACGAGGAAATAAATTCAGTAAGCGCGGAAATAGAAGAAAAAAAGAATTCCATTTTCGAGAACCTCAACCAAAAGGGAATAATCAGAACCAACATACAGCGCTACGAAACCATGCTTGAGCAAATCGGCATAAGGAGGGCGGAGATTAACGGCAGGCTTATCGGCTATAAGACGGACGAAAGCAGGTTTGACAGCTCGCTCGGAGAAAGCCGAGACGAGCTTGAAAGGATTAACGCCGAAATCAGGGAGCTTGTCGCAAGGAACAACAGGCTTGGCACGGAATGCGGCGAGCTTAAGAAACGCCGCGCAGCTCTTGAGGAAAAACTCACCTTGGCAAAGGAACAGAATATGCGCGTAAGCTCAAGGCTCGAAACCCTCAGGAATATTGCGGAGCGCTACGACGGCTACGGGAACAGCATACGAAAGGTTATGGAATGCCGTGAAAACGGCGGCGTGCTCGGAGTTGTCGCGGATATTATAAAGACGGACAAAAAATACGAAACAGCAATAGAAACGGCTCTCGGCGGCACCATTCAGAATATCGTCACCGACACCGAGGATACCGCAAAGAAAATGATTGCGTACCTCAAGGAAAATAAGTACGGCAGGGCGACCTTCCTTCCGCTGTCGGCGGTTGACGGCAGAAACGCGCGCAGAGAACAGCTCGACGGCGAGAGCGGCTTTATCGGCTACGCCTCCGAGCTTGTTTCGGCGGAGGATAAATATTTGGGCGTCGCGGCGCACCTTTTGGGCAGATGCGTCGTGACCGACAATATAGACAGCGCGCTTCGGCTTAGCCGCAAATACAGGCACGCGCTGAAAATAGTGACGCTTGAGGGCGAGCTGCTGAATCCCGGCGGCGCGATGACGGGCGGCGCCTTTAAAAACACGGGTAATCTTCTCGGAAGACGCAGGGAAATCGAGGAACTTCGGGAAACTCTCGATAAAACCGCCGAAGCGGTCGCAAAAATAACGTCGGATATGGAAAAGACCTCCGCCCGTATTGCGCAGACGGAAAGCGAGGCTTCGGAAAACAGTGAGCTTATTCAGGCAAAAAGACTCGAGCAAAACACCGCGGAGTTGGAATATAACCGCCTTGCTTCAAAGCAGGACGAAATCAGAACAGTTTATGAGGACAACAAGCGCGAGTCGGAGGAAATCGAGAAGCAGGTGCTTGAAATAAACGAAAGCCTTTCCTCGCTGAAGTACGAGCTTTCGGGCATGGAAAGCTATAACGAGGAAACAACGTCGGACGTGGAGCAGCTTACAAAAAGGCTGGAGCGGCTAAAGGGCGAGCTGGCGGACAGAAGCAGGGTTGCCGAGGAGGCAAGGATAGAATTTTCCGAAATTTCCCAAAAGGGAAGCTTTATCGAGGAAAGCATAAAGCGGGCGCTCAGGGAAATCGGCAGGCTTAAGGAGAGCATTTCGGAGCTTGAGGATAGCAGGACGGATTCCACGAAGGAAATCGAAGCCAAAAACAAAGAAATTGCCGAAATTACAGAGCTGATAAAGACGGCTGACATTCAGATTGCCGATTACGCAAGGGAGCTTGAGGAGCTGAGAAAGCACAGGGACGAGCTTAGCGAGTCGGTAAAAACCTTTTTCACCTCTAGGGAGGAGTGCCAAGCAAGGCTTGTCGAGCTAGAGAAGGAGAATTACAGGCTTTCGCAGAATATGGAGCGCCTTGAGGGCGCGAGGGATTCCCGCATAGATTATATGTGGAACGAATACGAAATAACCCTCAGTCAGGCGGCACAGCTTAAGGACGACAGCTTTACGGACGAGGCGGAAATGAAAAAGGCGGCGGGCGAGCTTAAGAACAGCATACGCAGGCTCGGCGACGTAAACGTAAACGCCATAGAGGATTACAGGGAGGTTTCGGAGCGCTACGAATTTCTCAAGGGACAGCATGACGACCTTATAAACGCGAGAGATAAGCTTATCTCGGTTATCGAGGAGCTTGATACCGATATGCGCGCGCGCTTTTCCGAAAAGTTCGAGGAAATAAAGGCTGAGTTCGCCGAGGTGTTCAAACAGCTTTTCGGCGGGGGAAAGGGCACGATAGAGCTTGACGGAGAGGAGGATATTCTTGAGGCGGATATATCCGTAATATCGCAGCCTCCGGGCAAGAAGCTTCAGAATATGATGCAGCTTTCGGGAGGAGAAAAGGCGCTTACCGCAATCTGTCTTCTTTTCGCGATACAGAACCTAAAGCCCTCGCCTTTCTGTCTGCTCGACGAGATTGAGGCGGCTCTCGACGATTCCAATGTGGAAAGGTTCGCGAAGTATTTACATAATCTGACCAAGAACACGCAGTTTATCGTCATCACCCACAGGCGCGGCACCATGGCATCGGCGGACAGGCTTTACGGAATCACGATGCAGGAAAAGGGAGTTTCGGCTCTCGTATCCGTGGATCTGATAGAAAATCAGCTTGACGGGGACGATAAGAAGCAGAATTAATTTTTAAAGAGGAAAAACAAATGGCGGGATTTTTTAAAAGACTGGCGGCAGGACTCAGTAAAACAAGGAACAGCGTGGTATCGGGGCTGAACTCGATTTTTCACGGTTTTTCCAAAATAGACGACGATTTCTATGAGGAAATCGAGGAAATGCTTATTATGGGCGATTTGGGAGTTGCCACGACCGAGAAAATAATCGAGGATTTGAAGGCGAAGGTCAAGGAGCTTAAAATAAAACAGCCCGAGGAGTGCAGGGAGCTGCTGATCAACTCCATCAAGGAGCAGATGGACCTCGGCGAGAACGCCTACGAGTTTGAGAACCGCAGGTCGGTTATCCTTGTAATCGGCGTAAACGGCGTAGGCAAGACCACCTCAATAGGAAAAATTGCGGCGGGGCTTAATGCCCGGGGCAAAAGGGTGGTGCTTGCGGCGGCGGACACCTTCAGGGCGGCAGCCATCGAGCAGCTTGCGGAGTGGGCTGACAGAGCGGGCGCGGAGCTTATCGCGCAGCAGGAGGGCTCGGACCCCGGAGCGGTTATCTACGACGCGGTGCAGGCAGCCAAATCACGGGGCGCCGACGTTTTGATATGCGACACGGCGGGACGGCTGCACAATAAGAAAAACCTTATGGACGAGCTTAAAAAAATAAACAGGATCATAGAGCGCGAATATCCCGAGGCGTACCGCGAAAATTTCATCGTGCTTGACGGAACGACGGGGCAGAACGCGCTTTCGCAGCTTCGCGAGTTTAAGGAAACCGCAGACATATCGGGAATAATCCTTACCAAAATGGATGGAACGGCAAAGGGCGGCATAGCCGTCGCCATACAGTCGGAATTTGGCGTTCCCGTAAAATATATCGGCGTCGGAGAGAAAATAGACGATTTACAGAAATTCAATTCCGACGACTTTGTAAACGCACTGTTTAATGTAAAAGGAGATACGGAAAATGATGACTGAATTAACGCTTGAAAGCTTTGAGGAGGCGTCGGAGCGCGTCAGGGAGGTAACGATCGACACACGCCTTGTGTACAGTGAATATTACAGCAACCTTACGGGGAACAAGGTTTATTTTAAGCCCGAAAATATGCAGTATACGGGCGCGTACAAGGTAAGGGGCGCGTACTATAAGATAAGCACGCTTACCGAGGAGGAGCGCGGCAGGGGGCTTATCACGGCGTCGGCGGGCAATCACGCGCAGGGAGTAGCTTACGCCGCAAAAATATACGGAGTGAAGGCGGTGATCGTAATGCCCACCTCAACTCCGATAATCAAGATAAACAGAACCAAAAGCTACGGCGCCGAGGTGGTGCTGTACGGCGACGTCTACGACGAATCCTGCGAATACGCGATAAAGCTCGCCGAGGAAAAGGGCTATACCTTTATTCATCCCTTCGACGATTTGGACGTTGCGACGGGACAGGGCACAATCGCCATGGAAATAATAAAGGAGCTGCCCACGGTGGACTACATCCTCGTGCCGATCGGGGGCGGCGGACTTGCGACGGGGGTATCGACGCTCGCCAAAATGCTTAACCCCAAGATTAAGGTCATCGGCGTTGAGCCCGCGGGAGCCAACTGTATGCAGGTGTCCCTGCAAAAGGGCGAGGTAACGACGCTGCCGAACGTAAGCACAATCGCCGACGGCACGGCGGTTAAAACTCCGGGCAGCAGGATTTTCGAGTATATCCGTCAGAATATAGACAGCATAATAACGGTCGAGGACGACGAGCTTATCGTGGCGTTCCTCGATATGGTTGAGAACCACAAAATGGTCGTCGAGAACTCGGGGCTTTTGTCGGCAGCGGCGCTCAGGCACCTTGACGTTTCGGGCAAAAAAATCGTTTCAATCCTAAGCGGCGGCAATATGGACGTTATAACGATGTCCTCCGTGGTCCAGCACGGGCTTATCCAAAGGGGCAGGGTATTTTCGATGTCAGTGCTTCTTCCCGACAAGCCGGGCGAGCTTTTGAAGGTCGCAAAGGTAATCGCGGAGGCAAAGGGCAATGTTATTAAGCTTGAGCACAACCAGTTTGTCAGCATAAACAGGAATGCGGCGGTGGAGCTAAGCATTACGCTCGAGGCGTTCGGCACGGAGCATAAGGAGGAAATTATCGCCGCGATGAGAAACGCGGGATACAGTCCCAAGCTTATACAGACTATTTTTTAGGCGGTTATAGATTATGAGATCCGTTGTAAGGGTTAAAAACAAGCTGTCGCAGGCGCAGTTCATAGTGCTTGGCTTTTTGATAATAGTGCTGATAAGCACGGTTCTTTTAACACTGCCGTTTGCGTCGAGGGACGGGAGCCGCACCCCGTTTTCGGACTGTCTTTTTACCTCGGTCAGCGCCACCTGCGTTACGGGGCTTGTGGTGACGGATACTTTCACGCACTGGAGCCTTGCGGGACAGCTTATAATTCTTGCGCTCATACAGATCGGCGGCTTGGGCTTCATCACAATAGGCGTTATTTTTTCGGTGCTTTTAAGGCAGAGAATAGGGCTTAAATTCAGGGGGCTTATGCAGGAGAGCGTCAATTCTCTCAAAATAAGCGGCATAGTGAAGCTGACCAAAAAGATAATCAAGGGCACGCTCATAATCGAGGGCGCGGGCGCGCTGATACTCGGCATAAGATTTTCGGTTTATTTCAAAAATGCGGCGACCGGCTTTTATTACGGACTGTGGCACTCGGTATCGGCGTTCTGCAACGCGGGCTTCGACCTGATGGGCGTGTCGGAGGAATACGCCTCGCTTACGGGCTTTGCGGGCGATTATTTGGTCAATATCGTGATTATGGCTCTTATAATCGTAGGCGGTATCGGCTTTGTCGTCTGGGACGATATTTCGCGCAACGGGCTTAAATTCAAGAAATACTCCCTCCATACCAAAATAGTGCTTGTAACCACGGCGTTTTTGATTATCGTGCCGACGGCTCTTTTTTATATGACGGAATATAACGGCACAATGTCGGGCATGAATGTCGGAGAGCGGCTACTCGCCTCGGCTTTTTCAGCCGTGACTGCAAGGACCGCGGGCTTTAACACGGTTGATACGGGCGCTCTTTCGGGCGCGTCAAAAATGCTCACAATGATGCTTATGTTCATAGGCGGCTCGCCCGGCTCGACGGCGGGCGGAATAAAGACCACGACAATTTTTGTCCTTATCGTGAATCTTTTTGCGGGAATAAGAAACGGCAGGGGCGGAAGCGTGTTTAAGAGACGCTTTGAGGAGGACGCAATAAGGAAAGCAAGCACGGTTTTTATACTTAATCTTGTGCTTGCGGTTGCGGCAATATTCGCGGTGTCGGCAGTGAACGGACTGCCGCTTGAGGATGTGGCGTTCGAGGTGTTCTCGGCGATCGGAACCGTCGGAATGACCACGGGGCTGACAAGAAGCCTCAATACCGTTTCGAGAATAATAATTATTATTCTGATGTTCTGCGGAAGAATCGGCAGCCTTTCCTTTGCAATGTCGATTATGAAAACCAAGAAGCGCGCGCCGGTATATTACCCGGACGAAAAAATTTCGATAGGATAGCCTAAGGGGGAATTTATATGAAATCTTTTTTGATAATAGGACTTGGCAAATTCGGCAGTCACCTCTGCCAAAATCTTGCGAAAACCGAATGCGAGATAATGATAATCGACATAAACGAGAGCAAGGTGGACGGACTGCTGCCTTTCGTCACCAACGCAAAGGTCGGCGACTGCGCCAATCCCGAGGTGCTTGAAAATCTCGGCGTGACCAATTTCGACGTGTGCTTTGTCTGCATCAGCGAGAATTTCCAAAATTCCCTTGAGGTGACGAGCCTTGTCAAGGAAATGGGCGCGCCCTACGTGGTGAGCCTCGCCTGCCGCGATATTCATTCCAAATTCCTGCTCAGAAACGGCGCGGATTTTGTCATTTATCCCGACAGGGACATTGCGGAGCGCATGGCGAAGCGTTTCAGCAAAAAGTCGCTTTTTGACTATATAGAAATAGACTCCGAATTCGGAATTTACGAAATCCCTCCCTTCGACGAATGCATCGGCAGGACTATTAAGGAGGTTAATTTCAGGGCGCGCTACAACGCGAACATCATCGGCTACAAGAAAAACGGCAAAACGCATGTTATGCCGGGCGTGGACTATGTTTTCAAGGAGAACGAGCACCTGATCGTGGTCGGCAAGAACTCCGCGCTGGACAGACTTATAAAATAAAAAATCTTTGGTATTTGAAGCGGTTTTCGGCAGGCAGAATTGTCTGTCGGGAACCGCTTTTTTGAAGTTATCAAATATGATAAATAAAACATTCGCTTGCTTATTTTTGCTATGTAATCAAATATGATAATCAAAGTTAAAGCTTGAAAAA
>JAMPDT010000020.1 GCA_023665525.1 Butyrivibrio sp.
TTGCGTATACAACGGCAAAATCCGCGCGAAGGGCATAGGAGAGGCTGAGATAACGATATTTTCACAGAGCGGCTCCGCAAAGCGGACGGTAAACGTTAAGGTGGAGGCAGCCGAGGCGGCTGCGCCCTGTGAAAAAATAGAAATCGAAGAAAGCTATGAGCTTACGGCAGGCGACTATGTATATCTTGACGCTAAGGTAAACGCGGACTGCGACGCTTTTCTTACATACAGAAGCTCAGACGAAGGCGTTGCCACGGTATCGTCCGTGGGTAAGGTTCTTGCCGTGGGCGAGGGAAGCGCGGTCATAACGGTGTGCTCCTCGGACGGATACAGCGCCGAGGCTGACGTTAAGGTGGGCGCAAAGCAGAGCGCGGCGGAGATTACGCTTGCACTCAACGTATATTTCAACGATTCGGGACACGGCTACTTCAACAACGAGGTAAGCTCGCAGACCGTTACGGTTGACAAGGAGGGGCAGTACACGCTGAAATTCGACTGCGCCGCCGATTTGTCGCAGGCGGCGGCGGACGCGGGCGTGACAAGCCTAAGCAACCTTACGGCAATATACATCAAGGATTACGACGTTACCTGCGGCAACACGACCGTATCGCCGCTGAAAAGCTGCGACATAATGTACGACAGCGTTATTGTAAACGGCGAGGAGCTGACGGTCACGCAGAAGGAGCCGAAGAGCGCGCTCAAGGATTCGGGAATTTTCGATACGAACGACCCCGTAAATTCATGGGACGGAAGCTCGGTCGAGGAGGTAAAATGCAGCGGCAACGTAGCCAATTTTTCCACGATTGAAAACCCGACCACGGTCGAGGTGACCTTTACGCTTTCAAATATGGAGTTTGATTGAGAGAAGAGGCAGGCTTGCCGGGAAACGGATATGCCGAAAATCCCCGCTTACGCGCGAGAGATATAATCCCCTTAGAGTAGGCACTTGAAAAAACAAAAAATTTCAAGACTACGAAAAGGGGATTGTTTTATGGCAAGAAAGAATCATAAGAAATATTCAGCAGAATTAAAATTAACGGCAGCGAATGTTCTTAACAGAGAATTCCATGCCGATGAGCCCAACTGTATTTAAGTGCTATTCTCGATATGTATGATAGAAGGATTGTTGCATATAAGATCGGTACAAGCAACAACAATGCGCTTGTGTTTGATACCTTTGACGAAGCAGTTGCCGGGAATCCAACAGCCACCCGCTTTCCCATAGCGACAGAGGGTTTCAGTACACAAACAAAAGCTTTCATAACAAGTTGATGAACGCCGGTATGCGGCAAAGTATGTCGAGAGTGGGAAGATGTATTGACAACGGTCCGATGGAGTGCTGCTGGGGCGTACTCAAATCTGAAATGTACTACCCGAAAAAGTTTACCTCTCAACAGGAATTTACAAAAGCGATTGAAAGCTACATACATTTCTACAACACAAAGCGTTATCGGTTGAAGCTGAAACGCATGATGCCAATGAAATTTTTCAAACTATATATTTTCGTCTGTCTGCTTGACAGGGGTGCTTCAATCGACAAAGTATTTGTCGGTTTATTTTTTTATATTTAAATATCGGAATTTTTCCACATAGTCTAAACTTTTACATATAAAGAAATTCGAGACTCGCCTTCATAAGTGAATCTCGGTTTTTTTAGGCTGTTTTACAGCCTCTTTTTGTTTTTACACGGAATAAAGGGCGTGCCGCGCCGTCAATGAATAAAAATTCCCGAAATGCAGAAAACTGATTTTATAAAAAATAGGGAGATATTGCTGATGAAATCGGTTTGGTCGGATAGCGTAAGACTGCCGCGGCGTGAGCCGCTTAAGGGGAATTTGCACACGGAGGTCCTTATTATCGGCGGGGGCTTGGCGGGACTTTTGTGCGCCATGCGTTTGGGGCAGGCGGACGTTCCCTATGCGCTTGTCGAGGCGGACACGATATGCGGCGGAATAACCAAAAATACGACTGCCAAAATAACCTCGCAGCACGGACTGATATACAGCGGTATGTTAAGACGCTTCGGAGCGGAATATACGAGACTGTACCTTGAAGCGAACGAGGCTGCGCTCAAGGAGTACCGCAGGCTTTGCGACGAAATCGACTGCGATTTCGAGGAAAAGGAGTCCGCCGTCTATTCTTTGTATAGCCGTAAAAAAATCGAAAAGGAGCTGGAGGCTCTCCGCACAGTCGGCTATCCCGCGAAATTCCTCGGCGAGCTGCCCCTGCCCTTTCCCATTGCGGGGGCGGTAAGGTTTTCAAGGCAGGCGCAGTTTAATCCGATGAAATTCGCAAAGGCGGTTTCGGAGGAGCTTAATATATACGAGCGCACCAAGGTGCAGGAGCTTACGCCGCGCGGCGCAGTCACGGGCGGCGGAATAATCACTGCCGACAAAATAATTGTGGCGACGCATTTCCCGTTTATAAACAAGCACGGGAGCTATTTTATGAAGCAGTACCAGCAGCGCTCATATGTCATTGCTCTTGAGAACACGCCGAATGTCGAGGGAATGTATATTGATGAAGCGTCAAAGGGAATGTCCTTTCGCAATTACGGCGATCTGCTGCTGCTCGGCGGCGGGGGCTGCCGCACGGGAAAAAAGGGCGGAAAGTGGCGGGAGCTTCGCGAATTTGCGGGCAGATACTACCCCGAGGCAAGAGAAAAGTACTGTTGGGCGGCGCAGGACTGTATGACGCTTGACAAAATTCCTTATATCGGAAGATACTCCAAGAGAACGCCCGATTTCTATGTGGCGACGGGCTTTAACAAATGGGGCGTGACCTCCTCGATGGTCGCCGCCATGATTCTCTGCGACGCGGTCAGAGGAATCGAAAACCCGTGGGCGAGGGTCTTTTCCCCGTCAAGAAGCATATTGAGACCGCAGCTTTTCGCCAACGCCTTTGAATCGACGATTAACCTGCTTACGCCCTCCAAAAAACGCTGCCCGCATCTTGGCTGCGCGCTGAAATGGAATCCGCAGGAGCATTCTTGGGACTGCCCCTGTCACGGCTCGCGCTTTACCGAGGACGGAGAGCTTATAGACAATCCCGCGACCGACGATTTGTTTTTAAAATAAAAAATATCTGGCGGATCCGTATAAAACGTCCGCCGGATATTTTTAATTGCCCTTGCTGCTTAAAGGATTGTGCCGCTCCTCAAAAAACATATTATTGTCGGGAAGCGGCTTGTTGTATTTGTCGTAACGGCTTGTCTGCCGTATGCCCGACACATCGCACTCCGAATCAATCGCGTTCACGGTCTTTTCACGGGATTTTTCGGCATCCGCCTTGGAATCGTCCTTATAAATCATACAAATACCTCCGTCTTTGACTTTGGTATTAGTGTTAGCCTCTGCGCGGAAAATATGTGAAAACGGTTATGATTTGTTTACGAAATTTTTGATCGCTTCAAAGCTTTCCTTGCTTATGACGTGCTCGATTTTGCAGGCGTCCTCGTCGGCAATCTGCTTGTCAACGCCCATTCTGCAAAGCCAGTCCGAAAAAAATTCGTGCCGCTCCAGGGTCCTTTCGGCAATCGCCCGCCCCTCGTCGGTCAGATAAATAAAGCCCGCGTCCGTAACGGTTATACGGTTCTTCTCGCGCAGGTTCTTCATAGCGATGCTCACGCTCGACTTCTTAAAGCCCAGTTCGTTCGCCACATCGACGGAGCGCACCACGGGCAGCTTGCGGCTCAGAATCAATATCGTCTCGAGATAATTCTCGGAGGATTCGTTTATTATCATAGGACACCCCTTATTAAAAAATACCGTTTGCGCTTATCAGCCATGATTTCGCTGCGCTTCATCAAGGCTCGCGCACATTCGCCAAATGTCTGCTTCGTAGCCGCTTGGCTCATTGTGTTCGCGAACATTATACCGTGACAACTAACCTCGGCTGCGACTCGCTAAGGTGTCAGGTATATATTCATACTAAGCTCGCAAAAACCTCGCTAAGTATTCATATTATACCGTAAACGCGACGAGCCGAGTATGCCGAAAGGCATATTTGGCGACCGCGAAAAGATAATAAGCGCTTGCGCTTATTATACCATAAAATTTATGTTTTCACAAGGCATTGAAATGCTATGTTTTTCGGTGCTGTTCAAACGGCGGCATTCTTAAGAAGTTTCCGCCGTACTTCCATCAAAGTCTTTAAATTATATTGACTTTTCGGGCGGTTTGGCATAGTATGTAAGTAGAGAAGGACATCTGCGCTTACAGATGTCCTCCAATGGGACTTACCGATAGACGGTTAGCCCGACAAAATGTAAAGCAAAATAGCCGCTTAACTTGTCAGGTTGGGGCGGCTATTTCTGCGTCTTATCATTATCCTTGCTGCCGATGGCGTATCCGAGACCGAAACAGGTCAGGCATAAGCCAATCACTGAAATCAATCCTTCAATCGTCAACATAAGCTTCAGCCCTCCTTTCATCAGATTCCCCTGTGGGTTTCTATGTAAACGGAGGGTCACAGTCCCTCCGAGGAGGGCTAACCGCCTGCTGTCTTGGTAAATCCCAAAATAATTTTAACATATTTTTACATAGCTTTCAATAATATACGCCATTATCTGTCGGAAGTGACGCGGGTGCGGGGCGGACTATTTTTTATAAAAATCAAAAAAAGTTATTGACATCTAATGGCGGTTAGAATATACTAACTATTGGATATTAACGTCAGCGTTAATAAAATGCCCCGCCCAAGGCGGGAGAATAATTACGACGGAGGATAAGATGATGCCATTGTCAATGACTGAAGCAGGCGTGCCAAACGTTATAAAAAAAGTAGGCGGCATGGAAAAGACCAGACAGTTCCTTGAGAATCTGGGGTTTGTTGTGGGCGGTACGGTTACGGTTGTAAGCGAGGCAGGCGGCAATCTTATCGTAAACGTGAAAAATTCCAGAATAGCCATAGGCAAGGAAATGGCGAATAAAATTCTTGTCTGAGTACATACCGTTATACCATTTGCGTTGGAAAGCAACGCGGGACCAATGAAAGGAGTTTTTATGAAAACATTGAGAGAGATACCGTGCGGACAAAGCGTTAAGGTGACGAGGCTTAACGGCGGCGGGCCGGTTAAAAGGCGTATTATGGATATGGGAATAACAAAGGGCGTAGAGGTTTATGTCAGGAAGGTTGCGCCGTTGGGGGACCCGGTGGAGATTACGGTCAGGGGCTACGAGCTTTCTCTTAGGAAGGCGGACGCCGCCATGATAGAGGTGGAGTAATTTTTTTACTTATGGGTTAGGCTTTACTAACAAAAGTTATATACATATGACATAGATTTGTCGGAAAGGAAAAAGAAATGTCGATTAAAATTGCATTGGCAGGAAATCCCAACTGCGGAAAAACAACATTATTCAACGCGCTGACAGGCTCCAACCAGTTCGTGGGGAACTGGCCCGGCGTAACGGTGGAAAAAAAGGAAGGCAGGCTTAAGAGCCGCAAGGACGTTACGATAACGGATCTGCCCGGTATCTATTCCTTATCCCCCTACACGCTTGAGGAGGTTGTGGCAAGGAATTATCTTATCAATGAAAGACCCGACGCAATTATCAATATTGTGGACGGAACCAATATAGAAAGGAACCTTTATCTTTCCACACAGCTTGCGGAGCTTGGAATCCCTATGGTTATTGCCGTAAATATGGCGGACCTTATCGAAAAATCGGGGGATAAAATACATAAGGATAAGCTCGCGGCAAAGCTTGGCTGCGAGGTGGTCGAGATCTCCGCGCTTAAGGGAACGGGCATACAGAAGGCAGCCGACAAGGCGGTGGAGCTTGCGCTTGCGAAAAAAATCAGCGCGCCCGCGCATGAATTTGCAAAGGACGTGGAGGACGTTATAAGGACGGTGGAGGATAAGCTGGGCGCAGACGTTCCCGAGGAGCAAAAAAGATTTTTCGCGATAAAGCTTCTTGAAAAGGACGATAAAATCGGCAGCTTTATAAAGAACGCTCCGAATGTCGAGGCTGAGATTAAGGCGCTCGAGGAGGCGTTCGACGACGATACGGAAAGTATCATTACCAATGAAAGATATGTTTACATATCGTCGGTGATTGGCGGGTGCGTGACCAAAAACAGCAAGAAAAAGCTTTCGGTTTCGGACAGGATAGACAGAATTGTAACAAACAGGATTGCCGCGCTTCCCATTTTTGCGGTGATTATGTTTTTGGTGTATTTTATTTCGGTGACGACTGTCGGCACATGGGTGACGGACTGGACCAACGACGGGCTTTTCGGCGACGGCTTCCATATTTTCGGAATCGGTACAAAAGAGTACGAGGAGGATATGACCGAGTACTATAAGAATAATGTGTGGACCGACGAGGTCGCCGCACAGATTAATGCGGCTGCTGCTGCGGGAGTAATCGGAGCGGAGGACCTCAGGGGCGCGATGGACGACGAGGATTTCGGAGCGTTTGAGGAGGCTTACGGCTCGTATGCCGATTCTCTTGCCGAGGAGGGCTTTGATATTTCGGAGAGCGTTGACGCGGCGCTTGAGGCGGAGGAATGTCCCGATACCTCGACGTATAAGGGCTGGGTTCCCGGAGTTCCCGTCCTTGTGGAGAGGGGGCTTGACGCGATAAACTGTGTCGAATGGCTCAAGAGCCTGATTCTTGACGGTATTGTGGCGGGCGTCGGCGCTGTTTTGGGCTTCGTGCCTCAGATGCTCGTGCTGTTTATACTGCTCGCGATTCTTGAGGCGTGCGGTTATATGGCGAGAGTTGCCTTTATTATGGACAGAATTTTCCGCAGATTCGGGCTTTCGGGCAAATCCTTCATTCCGATGCTTATCGGCAGCGGCTGCGGAGTTCCCGGAATTATGGCGTCAAGGACGATTGAAAACGACAGGGACCGTAAAATGACGATTATGACGACAACCTTTATTCCCTGCGGCGCCAAAATGCCGATTATAGCCCTGATTGCGGCGGCGCTTTTCAACAACTCCTGGTGGGTTGCTCCCGTCGCTTACTTCATAGGAGTTGCGGCAGTGGTTGTTTCGGGAATTATCCTGAAAAAAACAAGGGCGTTCGCGGGAGAACCCGCTCCCTTCGTTATGGAGCTTCCCGCCTACCATCTTCCCACCTTCGGCAACGTAATGAGAAGCATGTGGGAGCGCGGCTGGTCGTTCATCAAAAAAGCGGGAACGATAATTCTCCTTTCGTCGATTATAATTTGGGCAGGCTCGGTATTCGGTACGGAGAACGGCAAAATGGTATTCAATCCCGATATAGAGCTTGAGGCAAGCGTACTCGGACATATCGGAAACGCGATAAAGGTAATCTTCGCGCCGCTCGGCTTCGGCAATATCAAGGCTACGGTTGCCACGATAATGGGGCTTGTCGCCAAGGAGGAGGTTGTCGGAGTATTCGGAGTGCTGGATTTCGAGGGACTGACAAGGCTTTCCGCTTTCTCCTTTATGATCTTCAACCTATTATGCGCGCCCTGCTTCGCCGCAATGGGAGCGATAAAGAGGGAAATGAACAGCGCGAAATGGTTTTGGATCGCCGTGGGCTATCAGACGGGACTTGCGTATCTCGTGTCGTTTACGGTATTCCAGCTCGGATCGCTCTTTAGCGGAAACGGAAACGCGGCGGGCGCAATCATATCGTTTATTATAGTCGCGCTGTTTTTCTACCTGCTGTTCAGACCCTATAAGGAAAGCAATGTTCTCAAGGTGGATTCCAAGAAGCTTGCGAGAGCCTCAAAATAAGCAATTTATGTTTTCTTCCAAAATAAAAAGGCTGTTCCCGTGTTATGCGGGGACAGCCTTTTGAATTATATATGGAAATAGCGGAATAATAATGCTATACTGGATTGTACGGACAAGAGAGGCGGCATGGATATTCGGGCGTTGGAAATTGTGCAAAAATCTGATATAAACAGTCCCGCAGTACAGCTCGCGCTCCAATGCGCGCCCTTTATCGCGGGGCTTAAGCCCTCCAATCTTTTTATAGCGGGAAAAAATAACCTCTGCGGCGCGGTCGGGCTTTTTGAGCAGGCGGGCTTTTCTTATTTCGTACTGCTCAAAACGGAGCAAAAAGCCGTTTTTTTACTTTATGACGGGACGGAGCTGGAAAAATACGTATCGCGCGGCGGCGCGGCGCTGCTTTTAAGACGGCTTGGCTATTATAATCTGGGGCTTTCGGAGCTTCTTAAGAAATGCAGGCTCAGATACAGGCAGTACGCGTCCGAGGGCGGGGGTTTTCCGCACGAGCTGGGAATATTTCTCGGTTATCCGATTGAGGACGTGGCGGGCTTTATAAAAAACGGCGGTAAAAACTGCCTTTATACGGGCTACTGGAAGGTGTACGCCGACCTTCCGTCGAAGCTTTCGGTATTCAAAAGCTATGAGGACGCGCAGCTTTCTCTCTTGAAAATGCTTTCCGAGGGCGCGGATATAAGAAAAATAATGAGCCTCGGACGGCGGACGGGGCGGCAGGAAAGATTTTAATGGACAAAAAACGTATTCTGATTATTGACGACGACGAGGATTTATCGCTCATAATTTCCGATATGCTCGAGAGCTACGGCTATTCGGTCGCCTGCGCCGCGGACTGCGGCGCCGCCTTTGAAATGCTGTCGGAAAATACATATCATCTTATTTTGCTTGACATAAATCTGCCCAAGGTCACGGGCTTTGAAATTTGCAGGAGGCTGCGCGAGGCTTCCACCGTCCCCGTGATTTTTGCCAGCGCGAGGACAAATGAGGACGACCGCATAACGGGCTTTGACGCGGGAGGCGACGACTATATACCGAAGCCATATTCGATGAAAGAACTGCTCTCGAGGGTGAACGCGCTTATGCGCAGGAGCTACGGCTTTGCAGAGAGGGAAAAGCCCGTTGCCTTCGGCAGTATAACCGTAGATACGACTGCGAGGCGCGTGACCAAAAACGGCGGGGAGGTTTCCCTCTCGCTCAGAGAGTTCGATCTGCTTGCCTGTCTTTGCGAAAATATGAATAAGGCGATGCCGAAAGAAAAGCTTCTTTCGCAGGTGTGGGGAGCCTATTACGAGGCGGAGCCGCAGACGCTCGCGGTGCATATCCGCTGGCTGCGCGAAAAGCTGGAGGACAATCCCGCAGAGCCGAGGTACATAAAGACGGTTTTTAAGGTGGGCTATATGCTGGAGGTGAACGAATGAAGCGCAGACTTATTTTGGCTGCGGCGCTGTTTGCGTTTGTGTTCTGCGCGGCTGCGGCGCTGCTTTATTTTTGGGAGAGAAGCTCGGATAACGGCGCGGCGCGGCAGGAGCAGCTTGTCGCCCTCAACGAAATCGAGCAGCTTGCGGGGGCGGGAGAGCTTGAGCTGCTCTACGAAAGGACGGGAGCGATGCGGGAGAGCATACGGGCGATGTCCGATAGAGGCAGCCTTCTGCCCTGTTTTTGCGCGGCGGGCGTTATTTTTGCGGCGGCGGTATTTTGCTACGTGTATTTTTGCATTCTCCGTCCCTTTGAAAAAATGAAGAAATTTGCGGGACTTATAGCGCGCGGCAATTTCGACGTGCCGCTTGATTACGATCGTTCCGATTATTTCGGGGAGTTCACTTGGGCGTTTGACAGTATGCGCAGGGAAATTACGAAGGCGCGTGCGTGCGAAAAGGAAGCGGCGGACAACAACAAAACGATTATCGCCACGCTTTCCCACGACATCAAAACCCCGATTGCTTCAATCAGGGCATACGCGGAGGGGCTTGAGGCGAACCTTGACGCAACGCCCGAGAAGCGCGCGAAATATCTCGGTGTGCTTATGAAAAAATGCGACGAGGTGTCGAGGCTCACCGACGATTTGTTCCTGCATTCGTTAGCCGACCTTGAAAGGCTCAAAATAAACCCCGAGGAATTTGAGCTTTGCGGCTTTGTGTGGGATATTGCGGCAGAGCTTGCGGGGGAAAGGGGCGACATTGACTTTGTGAAGCCGTCCTTTAAGGCATGGGTGCGCGCCGACAAAAACAGGCTTGTCCAGCTTGCGGAGAATTTGGTGAACAATTCGCGGAAATATGCGAAAACCGCCGTCAAAATATACATAACGCAAAGCGACGGCGACGTTCTTATCCATTTCCGAGATTTCGGACAGGGAATACCCGACGGCGATATGCCGTTTATTTTCGATAAATTTTACAGGGGAAAAAACAGCGCGGGAGAAAGCGGCTCGGGGCTGGGGCTTTATATTGTCAAGTACATCGCAAACCGAATGAACGGAAAGGTTCTTCTGCATAACCTGACGGACGGGCTTGAGGCGGTGATAAGCTTTCCGTCGGTTCTGCATGACTCTTAAGGACTTCTTAATAACTTTTCAGATAGAATTGTTTGCAACGGCACAATAATTAATGAAAGGAACTGTAATTCAATGAAAAAAGCAATTCTGTCGGCGAAGGGTTTATGCAAGAGCTTTGCTCACAACGGCGGGCAAAGCCACATTCTTTCGCATATTGATTTGGAGCTTTACGAGGGAGATTTCACCGTTATTATGGGAGCCTCGGGCTCGGGAAAAACCACGCTGCTTTACGCGCTTTCGGGCATGGACTGCGCGACGGCGGGCAAGGTTTTGTACGGAGGACGGGAGCTTACCGCGATGAAGGAAAAGGAGCTTGCGGGGCTCAGATGCGGCGACTTCGGCTTTATTTTCCAGCAGATGCATTTGGTAGGAAATCTCAGCCTGTTTGAAAATATCGCCGTGTCGGGCTATCTTGACGGGAAAAGCACTGCCGCGCAGGTCAGGCAGCGCGCGGCAAGGCTCATGGAGCAAATGAAAATATCTGACGTGAAAAACCATCTTCCGTCGCAGGTTTCGGGAGGCGAGCAGCAGCGCTGCGCTATCGCGCGGGCGGTTATAAACAGTCCCAAGGTGCTTTTTGCCGACGAGCCGACGGGAGCGTTAAACCGCGCCAATACCGCGGAGGTGCTGAGCCTGCTTACGGAGCTTAACTCGGGCGGTCAAAGCATTCTTATGGTCACGCACGATTTGAAGGCGGCGCTTCGGGCGACAAGACTCCTTTATCTTGAGGACGGCAAAATAACGGGCGAGCTTAATCTTCCTCCCTATGACGCGCAGGAAGAAAAGAGCCGTGAAACACAGGTAAACGCTTGGCTTACCTCGATGGAATGGTAGGTGGGCGGCATGGAGATTCTTACGCTTTTAAGGGCGAATATACGCAAGAAAAAGGGCGCGTTCATAAGCATTTTTATTCTGACGGCGATCATAACCGCCGTTGTGTCGGCAATTACGGGCGTGCGCATAAATTACGAAAAGGGGCTTGACGCGGCGTTTAAGGAAGCGGACTGCGGCGATACCTGCATAATGATAAAAAACGAGCTGCTTACCGATGAGCTTCGCGCCGATCTTGAGGAAAATAAGCTGGTCGGACGCGTCGATTATTACGATACGGTTTACACAAACGGCGCGCAGTGCGGCAGGTATCATGACGACAATTCATATTTCTTGGGCGAAATGCGCGACGGGATCCGCCTTTTTAACGATGAAAAAAACGGCTTCGCAAAGGAGGTGCCTTTGCCGCAAAAGGGCGAGATATATCTGCCTTTGGGGCTTGAGGCAAAGCTTTACTGCGGGGTAGGCGACAAGATTACACTAAGCTTTAACTCGGGAGTAACAGCCGATTTTACGATAAAGGGCTTTGTGCAGGAGCCGTCGTTCGGGGCTATGACGATAGGCTGGAAGCAGTGCTTTGTGAGCGCGGAGGACTTGGAAGGCATTTGCGCGGAGTACGGGCCGTCCGAAACGGATAATGCCGCGCCGAGTATAACAGTTGTTTCGGTTCACCAGAAAGAGGGCGGCAGTCTTTCCGCAATAAAATTCCAGCGCGAGCTTAATCTTGCCACAGGGATCGCGGACGTCGCCAACGGCGTGCTCAACCGCGACCAAACCGTGCGTTTCAGCACGCTTATGCCCGACATTATAATAAATATCGTGCTTGTTTTCAGCGCGTTTTTGTTTGTGATTGTGCTTATAGTCATAGGGCACAGCATAGGCACGGATATTGAAATTGATTACACGGCGCTTGGCATATTAAAGGCGTTGGGCTTTGGCAGCGCAAAAATAAGGCGTTTGTTTTTTTGGCAGTATATGCTCGCGGAGCTTGCGGGAATAGTCTTGGGCGGCGCGGCTGCGGTTCCGATTGAAAGGGCGGTAAGCGGAGCGTGCAGGCAGGTTACGGGAGTTCTGCCCGCCTTCGGCTTTCCCTTCGCAAGGACCGCTTTGTATCTGCTGCTTATAATATGCGCTTCTGCGCTTATCATTATGGCAAAAACCCGTAAGGCGGCAAGGATTTCGCCCGTGAGGGCTATCGCCGGGGGTCGGGAGAGCGTTTATTTTGACAGCAGGCTTAACGCGCCGATAGCGAAAAAGCCCCTGTCCGCAAGTCTTGCTTTCAGGCAGTTTACCTCGAACAAAAAACGCTGTGCGGGCACTGCCGTCATCGCCGCGATACTGACTTTTTTTATGATTACGGTAAATCTTATAGGCGTTATGATGTCGTCCGAAAACGCCGTCAGAGCGATGGGGATCATAATATGCGACGTCGAGGTTTATCCGAGAGCGGAGGGCGTAGGATATATGGAGGATATAGACGAGCTTGTAAGGAGCTATTCGGGAATCCTCGAATCGGGCAGGACATTCAGCCTATATTGCTCCCTTAACGGGGAAAACCTTTACGGTGAGTTCTATGAGGACACGGAAAGCGCTTTCGAGCCTTTAAGGGGCAGAATGCCCAAATACGAAAACGAGATTGCCGTTACCAAAATGGTCGCGGAGCTGCTGGAGCTTGAAATGGGGGACGAGGTCACTGTTTCGCACGGCAGCGAAAGGACGGAATGCATAATTACGGCTATTGTACAGTTAAGCACAGACAGCGGAATGAGCTTTCTCACGAATTTCGCCGTCGCCGAAAAAATCGGCATAGATACGTCATATGCTGGCAAATATTTTGTTTTGGAGGATAAATCAAGGCTTAAGGAGCTTGAGGCGGGTATCGGCGAAAGATACGGAGAGGCGTTTGCAGCCTATGTGAACGATTCGGGGCAGAGCCCCGTCGAGGCGCAGTACGGAGAGATCGTCGAGCTCCTAAAGCTTGTAATTTATGCGTTTTCGGTACTGTTCGCCTTTGTCGTAATAAGAATGGCGTGCCAAAACGCTTTTGCGCAGGAGCGCGCGGAAATAGGAATATATAAGGCGCTCGGCTTTACCTCGCGCCGCTTAAGGCTTGGCTTTGCGCTCAGGTACCTTATCGTGTCGGCAGCGGGCGCACTGTTCGGAACCGCATTAAGCCTTCTGCTTTCGGCAAAAATGCTCGGAAGGCTTTTCAGCGTTATCGGAATTTCAAGGGTAACGCTCGAATATACGGCGCAGTCGGTGCTTGTTCCGATGCTTGCGATTGGATTATGCTACTTTATTTTTGCATATTTCAGCTCAAAAAAAGTGCGCGCGGTCGAGGTCAGGGAGCTGGTTTCGGAATAAAGGAGAAGCAGACGTTAATATAAGCTTAAGTAATGCCGATATAATTCCTATAAGCAATATTTTATAAGTTCGGAGGATATATATGGGCGATACAGGCGAGTTTATAAGGGACGGCAGGGCGGTTCTCGGAATAGAGTTCGGCTCCACAAGAATAAAGGCGGTGCTTACGGACGGCTCCAACAGTCCGATTGCCTCGGGCAGTCATGAATGGGAGAACCGTCTTGAGAACGGAATATGGACATACGGCGAGGAGGATATAACCGAGGGGCTTGCCTCGGCGTATGCCGCCATGGCGGACGACGCGCGAAGCAGATACGGCGCGGAGATAACCTCCCTTGCGGCGATGGGCGTGAGCGGAATGATGCACGGTTATATCGCCCTCGACGAAAACGACAGACTGCTTGTGCCGTTTAGGACATGGCGCAACACCGTGACGGGGGAGGCTTCAAGGATTTTGACCGAGGAGCTTGGCTTCCATATACCGCAACGCTGGAGCATTGCGCATCTGTATCAGGCGATCCTTAACGGCGAGGAGCATATCGGCAGGATAAAATACCTGACCACGCTCGCGGGCTATATCCACTACCGCCTTACGGGAGTGAAGGCGGTTGGAATCGGAGAGGCGTCGGGAATGTTCCCGATAGATTCGGCTGCGCGCTCCTATAATGCGAAAATGCTTTCAAAATTCAACGCGCTCGCCGCAGAGAGGGGCTTTACGACGGACGTTTCCGACATACTGCCCGCGGTGCTTACGGCGGGAGAGTGCGCGGGAACGCTTACGGGCGCGGGCGCGGCTCTGCTCGATAAGAGCGGCAGGCTTGAGGGCGGAGTAAGGCTCTGTCCACCCGAGGGCGACGCGGGGACGGGCATGACTGCCACCGATTCGGTTGACAAGGGAACGGGAAACGTGTCGGCGGGAACGTCCGTGTTCGCGATGGTCGTGTTGGAAAAGGGGCTTGAAAGGGTCCACGACGAACTGGACCTTGTTACCACTCCCGACGGAAGCGACGTGGCGATGGTGCACTGCAACAACTGTACGTCCGATCTGAACGCGTGGGCGGGGCTTTTCGGCGAATTTGCAAGAGCTGCGGGAATGGAGCTTTCCACGGACAGGCTTTTCGAGATACTTTACAGCAAGGCTCTTGAGGGACAGAAGGACTGCGGCAAAATGATGGCGTTCAATTATTTTTCGGGGGAGCATATAACGGGCTTTGAGGAGGGCAGACCTCTTTTTGTGAGGACGCCCGACAGCCGCTTGGGGCTTGCGGATTTTATGAGGACGCACCTGTACGCGTCGCTGGGCGCGCTTAAGGTCGGACTGGACATACTTTTTAAAGAGGAAAAGGTGCGCGTGCGCCGCATTACGGGGCACGGCGGTCTTTTCAAAACGCCGCTTGTCGGGCAGAAAATTCTTGCCGCCGCGATGAACGCGCCCGTAACGGTGCTTGAAACGGCGGGAGAGGGCGGCGCGTGGGGCATTGCCCTGCTTGCCTCGTATATGATAAACAAAAGAGAAAACGAAACGCTCGGGGCTTTTCTTGAAAGGGCGGTCTTTGACGGAATGAAGGGCGTTTCGCTCGAGCCCGACGCCGAGGACGCGGCGGGCTTTGACGCGTTTATGGAAAGATACAGGGCGGCTCTGCCCGCGGAAAGGGCGGCAGTAGACTGCGTTCACTGATATGAAGCATATTGTTATGGGGATTCTGGCTCATGTGGACGCCGGAAAAACAACGTTGACAGAGGCTCTTTTGTACAAAAGCGGAGCGATTGAAAGGCTTGGCAGGGTTGACAGCGGCGACGCTTTCCTTGACACCTACGAGGTGGAAAAGGAAAGGGGGATCACCGTTTTCGCGAAGCAGGCACAGCTTGAATGGGACGACTTAAGCGTTACGCTGGTGGATACTCCCGGACACGTCGATTTTTCGGCTGAAGCCGAGAGGGTGCTGCGTATTTTGGATTACGCGGTTTTGGTTATAAACGCCGCGGACGGAGTGCAGAGCCACACCCGCACGGTATGGAGGCTTTTGGCTGAATACAAGGTCCCCGTGTTTATTTTTGTCAACAAAATGGACAGGGAGCACGCGGACAGGAGCGAAATAGCAAGGGAGCTTCAGACGGGGCTGGACGGGGGCTGTCTTGATTTTGAAGCGGAGGATCTGTACGAGGAGCTTTCGCTTTGCGGCGAGGAGCTTCTTGACGAGTATCTTGAAACCGAAGCTGTAAGCGCTGCCTCGATCGCGCGCGCCGTCGCGGATAGGAGCGTTTTTCCGTGCGTTTACGGCTCGGCGCTTAAGCTTGACGGGGTGGAAAAGCTTATGCGGCTTATTGCCGCCACTGTAAGCGAGCCGCGCCGTCCCGAGGAGTTCGGAGCGCGTATTTTTAAAATATCGAGGGATAGGGGCGAGCGGCTTACCCTTATGAAAATAACGGGAGGGAGCCTTAAGGTCCGCGCGCCGCTTGTCGGAAACGCCCAAAACGGCGAGCCGTGGAGCGGCAAGGTCAATTCGATACGGATTTATTCGGGCAGCAGGTACAAAACGCTTGAGGAGGCGCGCGCAGGGACGGTGTGCGCGGTTTCGGGGCTTGACAAAACCTTTGCCGGAGAGGGACTTGGCTTTGAATCGGAGGGACCCAAGCCGATGCTGGAGCCCGTCGTTTCCTACGGCATTACTCTGCCCTCGGGCTGCAACGAGCAGGAGCTGTACGAGGGGCTTAAGCAAATCGGCGAGGAAAATCCCGAGCTTGGAATATCAAGAAGCGCGGAGGGTATTTTTGCGCGCGTTATGGGAGAGGTGCAGACCGATATTCTGAAAAGGCTGGCAAAGGAGCGCCTAGGAGCGGATATAGAGCTTGGCAGAGGGAAAATAGTATATAAGGAAACGATAGCCGATGCCGTTTACGGCATCGGGCATTTTGAACCGCTGCGGCATTATGCTGAGGTGCATTTGCTTATCGAACCGGGCGAGAGCGGCAGCGGGATAACGGCGGCGTCAGACTGCTCCGAGGACGAGCTTGAGGGAAGCTGGCAAAGACTGATACTGACGCATATAAAGGAACGGGAGCACAGGGGCGTTCTGACAGGCGCGCCGCTTACGGACGTTAAGATTACGCTTGTCGCGGGCAAGGCGCACCTTAAGCATACGGAGGGCGGCGATTTCAGACAGGCGGTTTACCGCGCGGTAAGACAGGGGCTTATGCAGGCAAAAAGCGTACTGCTGGAGCCCGTATACGAGTTTGCGCTCTGCGTCCCCTCCGAAAGCACGGGGCGCGCGATAAACGATATACAGAGAATGGGCGGACATTTTAACACTCCAGTTTCCGACGCGCAGATGACCGTGATAAGCGGGACAGCTCCCGTTTCGGAAATGTACGAATACAATAGAGAGGTCGCCGCATACTCCCACGGTCTGGGGAGCCTGTCGCTGTCGCTTGCGGGCTATGCGCCCTGTCACAACGAGGCGGAAATAATCGAGGCTTTCGCCTACAAGCCCGAGGGGGATACCGAAAACACGCCCGATTCCGTTTTCTGCGCTCACGGGGCGGGCTTCGTCGTGCCGTGGAATGAGGTAAGGGAGCATATGCACCTGCCTGCGCGCTCCTTTTTTTCAAGCTCCGAGGATAGGGAAAGGGAGCGGCAGGGCGCGGATATGCTTTCAAGGCTCGACGAGGCGCTCGGAGTCGAGGAAATAGACGAAATCATAGCACGGCTCGGAGGGGCGAACCGAAGCGCCGGGCAGACGCGGCAGGGCGCGCTTTACGGCAGGCGGAATAAGAGCGCGCCGCCCGCAGTCAGAGCCTTTAAGCCCAAGCCGTGCCGTGAAAAATATATTTTGGTGGACGGCTACAATGTTATTTTTGCGTGGGAGGAGCTTGAGACGCTCGCAAAAAGCAGCATTGACGGCGCGAGGGGAAGGCTCCTCGACCTTATGTGCGGCTATCGGGCGGCGGCGGACGCGGAGCTTATAGTGGTTTTTGACGCGTACAGGGTAAAGGGGCACGATACGGAATTTCTTGATTACCATAATATCCACGTCGTCTACACGAGAGAGGCGCAGACCGCCGACAGCTATATCGAGCGGTTCGCCCATGAAAACGGCGCGCGCTATGACATCACGGTCGTGACCTCGGACGGGCTGGAGCAGATAATTATCAGGGGCGAGGGCTGCGCGCTCATATCCTCAAGAGAGTTTGAAAATACCGTGCGCGAGGCGTGCGGCAGGCTTTTAAAGGAGTACGGCGAGCAAAGAGCGGACGGCTCGGGCAGAAATTATTTGGGCGAATATATGCCGAAATAAAAACCGTATGTCTATTGACTTTCGGGAAATGTATGTTATTATATTTCTAAGGTGAGTCCTACCTTTAAGTGGAAGTTGTAAAAGCGATGGAATCGCTGATGGCGGTTCCACATTATGGCTATGTCGTATGGCATAGCCATATTTATATTTTTTAATCAAAAGCTGATGAGGTGCAAATTTTTAATAAAAAAGGGAAATTGATTGCCGTTCTTAACTATAATCTTATGATTCCGATTGAGTATGCACAAATATACAAAGTTGATTTAAAGACTGATTCCAAAGATTCTGCAAGCGAGTATTATTACAAACAATTATGTATAGATGAATTGGCATGGTGCAGAAAAAATCAGGAAATAATTGTAAATAAGGCTAACTGCTTATATAATTTGTGCCGAAGTGAGTCAGGGTATAAAGGTAAATCAAGATGCCTTGATTTTGCAAAATTGGAACGAGTATGCGATAAGTACAATTCCGAGACTGTTTCAAGTGTCTAAACAGGTTTGACCGAAAAAATGAGAAAAGTCCGGTCCGAAATTCGCCTTGCATTTTGCGGGCGATTGAGATAAGCTGTTATCAGAAACAAAAATCGGTTTTAATTTTAAAATTATGAAAGGGCACAATATGTTTATAAACATTTGGGGCAAGAAAATTTGGTATGAAATATACGGAGCGGAATATAATGACACCTTGCTGTATCTTCACGGCGGTCCGGGAGCAAGCTGTCTGGATTTTGCAAAGCAGGCAGAGGCATTAAGCAAGAAAATAAAGGTTATTATATTCGATCAGTTGGGAGTGCTGCGCTCGGAAGCTATTCCTGAGAATGAAAGCTACGGTATGGAATATCAAATCGAAATGATAGAGGAAATGCGAAGGCTTCTCGGAATAGAAAAATGGAGCATACTCGGTCATTCTTACGGCGGCATGCTTGCGGTTTTATATGCATACCTATGTCCGAATTCTATTCGTAAGGTCATTTTGGAATGCCCCTCATTGTGGTTTGAGGATTCCGCAAAGTCAACGGCTGAATATTTGAGCGAGCATATTGATAGCTTAGATAATAAAACGGCGGCTGAGCTTTGCCGAAAAATTAAGCTCACGGACTATCAAGATAAGCAGGAGGCGGTATTTGATTTGCTGACACTGCTCGATTATGTCACAGACAGGGAGCTGCGAAATTATCTGCACGGCATTTCTTTTGATGAGTATCAGATGAGTATGGACACCGCCGATATTACGGATGAGATGTGGTCAAAAGGAGAGCGGCATTTGATGAAATTGCTGGAAACGCAGCCGACGTCTGACGGAGCTTCGCAAAAAAGGGTGATGATGACCGACAATTTTTTGCCGATACTCCCGAAGCTTGCGGTTCCAATGCTGTTGATTAACGGAAAGTATGATCCCGCGTGTTCAAAGAATCAAACAGAGTATATTATAAACAATGCGCAGGATTTGACGCAGGTGATTTTTGAAAACAGCGGTCACTTTCCGAGAATTGAAGAAGCAGAGAAATATACGAATACGGTTCTGTGTTTTCTCGAAGCGTGAACAAGAAATAATGAATGGCAAGAAAGACACGCCGATTATAATAAACAATACATTCGGAGGATTATATGGATAACGCAAAATTAGCAGAGTTGCTTTTTCCCGATACGGTGAAAACGCCGGATTATTATGAGGAAAAATTCCCGTACAGAAAGCTTCCCGCGAAGGCGCAGGTCACGCGAATGGCGCCCAGCCCCACGGGCTTTATTCATTTGGGGAATTTATACAGCGCGCTTGCGGACGAGCGGATCGCGCACAGAAACGGCGGCGTTTTTTATCTGAGGATCGAGGATACGGACGAGAAGCGCAAGGTGGACGGAGCGGTTGAAACCATTATCAACGTGCTGAGATATTTTGACATAGAGTTTGACGAGGGCGCGGGCTTTGACGATGACGCGCCGCAGAATGCGTACGGACCGTATTTTCAGCGGCAGCGTGTGGAAATATATCACGCCTATGCGAAAAGCCTTGTGGAGCGCGGGCTTGCGTATCCCTGCTTTTGCGGGGAGGAGGAGCTTGAGAAGGTGAGAGTGCGTCAGGAGGAGGCAAAGGTGCTGACGGGCTATTACGGAGAGTATGCCCTGTGCAGGAGCCTTACGCTTGAGGAAATAGAAAGAAAGCTTTCGGCGGGCGAGAGCTATGTGCTGCGTCTGCGCTCGCAGGGCAGGCAGGGCAGGGAGATTACCTTTAACGACAGTATTATGGGGGAAATAAAGCTTCCCGAAAACATTCACGATATAGTGCTGCTTAAGCGCGACGGCGTGCCGACCTATCATTTCGCCCATGCGGTTGACGACCATTTGATGAGGACGACGACGGTTATAAGGGGCGGAGAGTGGCTTGCCTCGGTACCCACGCATTACGAGCTTTTCCATGTGCTGGGCTTTAAGATGCCCGCCTACGGGCATACAGCGCACCTTATGAAGTTTGACGAGGAAACGGGAGGAAAGCGCAAGCTCTCCAAGCGCAAGGACCCCGAGCTTTCGCTCGATTATTACCGAAGGGACGGCTACCATCCCCGCTCGATGAAGGTTTATCTTATGACCCTGCTTAATTCCAATTTTGAGGAATGGTACGAGAAATTCCCCGACAAGGACATAAGCGAGTTCCCGTTTACGGTTGAAAAAATGAGCCAGTCGGGCGCGCTTTTTGACAAGGACAAGCTTCACAATATCTGCAAAAACGAGCTTGCCAAGCTGTCCGAGGAGGAGATGTACGCTTTCCTTGAGGAGTGGGCGCGGGAAAACGAGCCTGATAAGGCGAGGATATGGTTTGCCGATAAGGAAAAGCTTCTCGCGATTCTTAGGCTTTATATGGGAATAGGCATGAAAAGAAGACGCAAGGATTTCGTTTACGCAAGGCAGATATTCGAGCTTATCGGATACTTTTTCGACACGGACAAAGCTGAGAAAGGGGACGGCTTCAGGCTTGATGCGGATACGGTTTCGGCGCTTCTTAGGGATTATCTTGACAGCTACTGCCATGAGGACGACAATGGGGCATGGTTTGATAAGCTTAAGGGAATTGCCGACAGACACGGCTTTGCGTCGGATATGAAGGCGTACAAGGCGAACCCCGAGGCATTCGGGGGAAGCATATCGGACGTTGCGGAGGTTATCAGGGTCGCGGTTACGAAAACCGCGAACACGCCCGATTTGTGGAGCATTATCCATATTATCGGCGAGGAGGCAATGAGAGAAAAAATTAACGGCGCAATATCGAAAGGCAAATAAAAAACCCGCCCTCGGACAGAGCAAAAGCTCCGCGGGGCGGGTGAATTTTTGTTTTATCTGATGTCCTTTCGGTTAAGCGACTGCCATGATACTATCACGCTTACCGCGAGCACGGCGAGCGCTACGAGCGCGGCGCGCAGATAATCGCCGCCCGAGGCGGAGGTGTTGATAAAATAAAGCATATTTCCCAAGTTTGTGTACTTTTCGATTCTGAAATCGGACAGCCCCACGAGCTTTGTAAAAATCATATCCGCAAGCGTAAATACGGTGCTGCCCATAAGCACGTATACTATGGCGGAAATCAGCGGCAGTATGATTTTGCGGCAAAGCATAAAGAGCATCATCGTAAGCGCTCCGAGAGCGAGGTTCATCGCTATGCTGACAAGAAACGTGAGAACGATTCCCGAGGGATTTACGATTTCCTTTACGCCGAGAATGCCGAAGCAGGCGACGAAAACGCAGGCTGCCGTAACCATATGTATCAGAATGTCGGCGGCGAGTATGACCAGCGTTCTTGACAAAACAAGCCCGATTCTGTTGGAGGTGACGGAAGCGATGTTTTTGATGAAGCCTCCGCGGTGCTCGGTATTGCAGAAAATTACGGCGAAAATAACCGTAAACAGCACGACAAAATTGCCCTGAAAAAACGAGTCCACATACCCGTCAACCGTCTTGGGTACGAGCGCGTCAAAGCCGTCGGGCAGCGGAATGCCGCTTTCCGTTATCATGGGGCTTGTCATAAGATACATGCTCCATATGGTGAAGGCGCATACCGCGACGGCGGCTCCCATTATTATGTAAAGACTCTTTGTTTTCCGAAACCTGTAAAAATCCATTTTAAGCGCGTTAAGCATTGTGGACACCTCCCGTCATATTGAAGAAAAATTCCTCGATTCCCGCGGACTCTATCCAAAGTCCCGAAATAAGTATGTCAGCCTTGGAAAGAGCCATGCCTATTTGGGCGATTTGGTCAAGTCTTTCGTATACATGGATCGTGCCGGGATCCATAACCTTAAAACGGGTTATGCCCATACGGGTAAGCATATCGCAGGCGGACTGTATATCGTAAAGCTTAAAGACGATTCTCGATTCGCATTTTTGGGAAAGCTCCTCGGCGGTAAGCTCCGCCGCGAGCCTGCCGTTGTTGATGATCCCGTAATCCGTCGCGACCTTTGAAAGCTCCTCGAGAATATGGCTTGATATAATAATGGTAAGTCCCCTTTCTTTATTCAGGCGGACAATGGTTTCGCGTATTTCGGCAATTCCCTGAGGGTCAAGACCGTTGATCGGCTCGTCAAGGAAAAGGATTTCGGGACTGCCGACAAGCGCGAGCGCGATTCCCAGGCGCTGCTTCATGCCGAGCGAAAAATTCCTGGCGGGACGGCGTCCCGTATTGCTTAAGCCGACAAGCGAAAGCAGCTCGTCAATGTAGCTTTTGTCCTTTATTCCCGCGTAAAGGCATTTCATTTTAATATTGTCATAGGCGCTCATATCCGTATAAAGACCGGGATTTTCGATGAGTATGCCTATGCGCGAAAACATATTGCGCCTTCTCAGATCTCCGCCCGTGCAGCCGAATACCGTGAAGCTGCCCGAGGTGGGCGAGGCAAGCCCGCTGAGAATTTTCAGGGTGGTGGTTTTCCCCGCGCCGTTGCGCCCGATAAAGCCGTAAATCGAGCCCTTGGGCACGTGCAGGCTCACGGAATCGACCGCCGTGACATGCTTGTACTGCTTACTGATATTATCAGAGGTTAAAATATAGTCCATTGATGCTCTCCTCTCCGTGCCGGCGCACTGCGCCGCGTATTATTTTATTATATATGTAAGGGATACTTTTTTCAATACCCCGTCAGTCCTCCCAAAACAATTCGTCCAATGATTTGCCGAGCCTTTTGCATATGGCAAGACAAAGCCTGATGGTGGGGTTGTAATCCCCGCGCTCTATGGCGTTGATCGTTTGTCTTGACACGCCGACCGCGTCCGCAAGCTCCTGCTGCGACATATCGAGGGCGGCGCGCGCCGATTTCAGCTTAAGATTTTTCATGCGGCGCACCTCAATCCTCGGCTTCTCGGCGCTTAAAAAGACTTTTTCTGACAATGCACATAACCGCAAGGACGAAAAGCACTATGCTGCATAATATGCCCGCCGCGCGGAAATTCAGCCTGCCGTCCGTAATTATGCTGCCGTCGATTATATTTTGTATGCCGATAAAAATATTCATTGCGGCGATTACGAGCCAGACTGCGATTATCGCGCTGCTGCTTCGGTTGATCGGAAAATACGCGTCCGTCAAAATACAGTAGGCGGCGTAAGCGCATATTCCCGCGAGAATCCCCGCAAGCGTCATCAAATCGTCCTCCACGGGAAGCCGTATATCGCAGAGCTTGGAAAAAAGGTAGACCGCTTCCCATATGCAGATTGTGAAAAACGCCGTCTTATAAGCCTTTCCTCTGTTTATTTCCTGCCGCTCGTCGTATTTCTCCGTCGGCACGCCCAGCTTTATGAAAACCACCCACAGAGCGGCGAAAAAGATTAAGAAAATCACCAAAGCAATACTCGATTTGAAATCCTTCACAGTCCTCTCTCCCTTCGCTGTTATAATTGTATACCGCTATACTATCACTCCTCGGGAATAATGTCAACTATATTTTACATTTTGTCAAAAATAAATATAACCGCACGGCGCGGTTGACAGTTTTTTCCGTTTTGATTAAAATAAAATCAATAAGAAATAATAACGGGAGCAATCTCGGCAAAATATATAACGGGAGGAACATTATGCGCAAAACAAAAATAATCTGCACGCTCGGACCGGCTACGGACGATACGGAGGTGCTGGAACAGCTTATCGTCCACGGAATGGACGTCGCAAGGCTTAATTTTTCACACGGCAGCCACGAGGAGCAGGGCAGGAGAATGCAGGCGGTGCGCGAGGCGAGAGAGAAATGCGGCAAGCCCGTCGCCATTCTTTTGGATACGAAGGGTCCCGAAATAAGGGTGAGGGATTTCGAGGGAGATAAGGCGCTTCTCGAAAACGGGCAGGAGTTCACGCTGACGGGGCGTGAAATTCTCGGAAACAGCGGCATTGCCTCCATTACCTTCCCCGATTTGTACAAGGACGTTAAGATCGGCACGAAGATTCTTATCGACGACGGGCTTATCGAGATGGAGGTAAAGGAGCTTAAGGACAGGGACATTGTATGCACGGTGCTGAACGGCGGCTATGTCTCCAACCATAAGGGCGTGAACCTTCCCGGCGTCCACATAAATATGGAATTTTTAAGCGCTGTTGACAGGGAAGATATACTTTTCGGAG
>JAMPDT010000021.1 GCA_023665525.1 Butyrivibrio sp.
ATATTCATCACATTTTTCAGTAAAAAATATACCCATACGGACATAAAAAGCCAATTAAATGCCTGTCTGCTTTGGTTTTTAGTGATTTGCCTTGCGGTGTCGTGACAAGCCAAAAAACGGGCTGGTTTACATAAAAGCTATGTAAATCAGCCCTGAAACTGAGGATTTGATTCCCGATTGAGAAATTTATACCTAAAACCGAATCACATAAATGTATTGGTTTAGTAGGTGTAGCTTATGGTGCGGGATTGATACTCTGTATAATTTTGAGAATGCGTATATTGCCATACATATGTCCTGTGTCTATACACATATCGGTCTTTCCTCCACCAAAGCGTAAAGTTGTAACTACAAGGTAATATTATTACATCATTTTTTCCGTAAAGCAAATTTACGTCATCTCTACCACCATGGTCACCTCCTATGGGGAGTCTTGGATGTTCAAGATCAGTTACACAATCATCTATCTCATGTATATGTCCGCTACCATATAGCACTGAATCTATGTTCCATCCGCCATCGTACCAGTTGTGATAATGCCAATAATAATAGCTATGTCTTACAAGTTCATACTCTGTCCCTGCCGTATTCGACTGCTGTGTATCATATATATCTTGCGTCCAGTCACTGGTATAAGACTTTTCTTTCTTTATTTGAGTCCAACCCGCTTCGGAAGCATTTGTACTTTGTTTCGTTCGCGTCGAGGTTCTCGTATTTACCTGCTTGGTATCGCTTGCGCTCACGGCTGTTGTAGACCACGAGCTCCAGCTTCCGTACTGTATACTTACGGTTCTGCTCGCGCTGTATGTATTCCCCATATAGGTATAGGAGGCGGTTATGGTCGAGCTTCCGTTTGAGCCCTTGTCCTTGTTAAAGGTCACCTTGCCGTTTTCGTCCACAGTCGCAACAGATGTATCGGAGGATTTCCAACTTACGCTGACGGACTGCTGATTTCCTGCTTCATACGCAGCCGTGAGTGTACTCGTTCTTGAACCGTTCGTGCCGCCGCTAATGCTTATGGTAGGCTTTTTAACGGTTATTGTGTAAGAGGCTTCCTTGCCCCCGTAGCTTAGCTTAACCGTCTTGCTTCCCTCGGTACTCATATCGGGATATGAAACTTCGCAGTCGCTGCCCGATACGCTTACCATAGTTCCGTCATTATAAACAGCCTTGATTGAAGCGCCCGCAACGGACACCTTGTCTCCTATATAATAAGCAGTGCTGCCTGCTGCCTTTTCCAGGGAGACGGAGGTTACATAAACACCTGCCCATCTCGCATACAGCGTCGTATTTCCTGCCGTGCTGTATATAGTATCCGCGCTTACCCTGCTTCCGCCCGAAGACGAGGTATACCAGCCCTCGAAGGTATTTCCTGACTTATTAGGCGTCGGCAGTGTTCCGTACGCCTTTGAGTATTCAACAGTTTTGCTTGCCGTTGAACAGCTTCCTCCGTTTGCATTGAACGTTACCGTATACGCGGTATTACTCCAATGCGCGTACAGCGTGACATTTCCTGTTGTATTATGAATCGTGTCCGCAGTCACGCTGCTTCCTCCGCTGCTTGCAGTATACCAACCTGCAAAGGTATATCCTGTTCTTGTCGGCGTCGGCAGTGTTCCGTATGCCTTTGAGTATTCAACAGTTTTGCTTGCCGTTGAACAGCTTCCTCCGTTCGCGTTAAGGGAAACCTTATATTTTGCGTTGCTCCAGTGTGCGTACAAGGTTATTTTGCCGGTTGTGCTGACAGTCGTATTCTCCGTCACCTGCTCGCCTCCGCTTTCCCTCGTATACCAGCCGTCAAAGGTGTAGCCCGTCCTGACAGGTGTCGGCAGTGTTCCGTAGGTATTGTCGTAAACAGCGTTCAGAGATGAAATTCCGACGCTACCGCCGTTCGCGTTAAAGCTCACCGTGCAGACCTCGTTGCTCCAGTATGCGTAAAGAGTATGTGCCTTTTCGTTTGTCACGGCAGTTGTGGCCAGGATTTTGGTTCCCTTTCCGTTCTTCTCGGTATACCAGCCGACAAAGCTGTACCCTGTTCTCGTTGCGCTCTTGCTGCCGTAAGGCTCTCCGAGCTTACAGGTAACCTGTGCGGAATCGCTTACGCTGCCTCCGTCGGCGTCGTATTTCACATCAACAGTCTTTACCGTCCAGTGCGCATAAAGCGTATGCTCCTGCCGATTGGTGAGACTTGTCTTACCGTCTATTCTGCTGCCGCCGTCCGACGCCGTATACCAGCCGTCAAAGGTGTAATATTGTCTTGTCGCGTCAGGAAGCGTATATTTCTCTCCGAGCGCCATATTCCTATCGCTTTCGGATACCTTTCCGCCGTTTGCGTCAAACCTCACCTTTACATAAATTCTTTCCCATCTCGCGTACAGAGTATGGCTTTCAGAGGTTTCAACCGATGTACCGCTCTCAACCCTGCTTCCCGAATTTTTGCCCGTGTACCAGCCTAAAAATGTATGATGCTCAAGCACCGGCGTAGGCAGTTCTCCGTAGGTTTCCGAATAATAAACGATTTTTGAAGACGCCTCACATTCTCCGCCGCCCGCGTCAAGCCTTACCTCAACAGGCTGCTTACCGAGGCTTACCGTCAAAAGTATTTTGGTGTCTTTTTTCTGCGAGCTTTCAGCCGCCGGAGTTTGGCTGATTACGGTATCCGCCTCAACAGCTCCGTCATATACCTCGTTTTTCTCGACCTTAAGCCCCGACGCTTCAATAAGCTCTACCGCCTCATCATAGGTCCTGCCTATTACGGAGGGGACCTTGATAAGCGCCTCGTCCGACACAACGGTTATCCTGATTTCACAGCCCTTGTAAACCTTAGCGCCCTTTTTCTCACTCTGTCCGACAACGGTTCCGAGCTCGTACTCCTCGTTGTATACGTAATCAACGGTCACAATCAGTCCCAGCTCGTGCAGCTGCTCCTCGGCATCCTTATGCTGCTTGCCCACAACATCTATCATATCGAATTTAGGCGGACCCGACGAAACCGTCAGTTCTACCTTTGTGTCCTTATCTCCCTTAGTTCCCGCAGGAATGCTCTGACTGATTACACAGCCCTCCGCCACATTATCGCTTTCCTCATATTTTATTACATTTCCGAGTCCTCTCGCGTCCAGCTTCGCGACAGCCTCCTCCTCGGTAAAATACACGACATCGGGAACAATATATGTATTTTTTCCTTTGGAAAGCACAACTTCTACCGTCGAATTTTCCTGTATATCCTTACCGTAAGCTATACTCTGCGTAAGGACATTCATAGCATCGTATTCCTCGCTGCTTTCATATTCCGACACAACGAGAAGAATACCCTGCTTTTCACACAGCGCTTTTGCCTCGTCAAAAGAAAGCCCTTCTATTTCGGGCATATCTCCCTTACTGAAGCTGTATTCCTCATCGGGATCTCTTCCGAGCGATACCGTGAGCGTCATCAGACTTCCGACGGCAACCTCGGTTCCTCCTTCAACGCTTTGGTAGGAAATATAGCCCTCGGGGATTACGCTGTCATATTCCTCCACAAACTCACAGATAAGCTCCGATTCGGAAACCAGTTCCGCTGCCCGTTCTTTTTCAAAGCCCGTTACAAACGGCGCCTCCACGCCTCTTACTCCGGCGCTTAAAAGAACGCCCATATTGTAATTTACGGGAACCACCGAGCCGACTGTCATTTCCTGCGTGAGCACACAGCCCTCGCTGATCTGTTCGTCATATTTTTTGCCGCTGACGACAAGCTCAATTTTTCTCTCCTGCAATGTCGCGACCGCTTCGTCCTGCTCCATGCTTACAATTCTCGGAACTCTCGTCATACCGTCGGGAACATATATCTCCCTCGGAGAATGAATATTAAATCCGATAACGCCCGTCAAAAACAGCACCAAAAGCGTAACGACAGCCGTCAGAGCCGTCGGCACCGCAATTTTCAGCCAAAGAGGCCATCTCAGAATATCTATCTTTTTAATTTTTCCGTTGCGTCTTACAACCTCGTCCTCGGTCGTAAGCTCATGGATAAGGGTATCCATATCCTGAGTTCTGTCCTCGATACGCACATTCATGGCGTTCAGTATCGCGTTCTCGGTATTTTCCGAAATACCGTCAATCAGCTTTTGCGGTCTTTCAAGTATATCTCTTTTTCGATTTTCAAATTCAGCCCTTCTTTCAAATGAATCGGGCGGAGTCTGCCCCGTTATCATCTTATAAAGAACAGCCCCTACCGCATATACGTCGGTCCACGGTCCTTGGTCGCCGCGGCTTCTATATTGCTCCTCCGGCGAATAGCCTTGCTTTATAATAACGGTAAGGCTTTTGCTGTGGCTTGTCGTGGCATGACGAGCCGCGCCGAAATCAATCAGCTTTATCTGATTGTTCGCCGTAATCATTATATTATCGGGCGCTATATCCCTGTGGATTATTTCTTTCGCGTGAAGCGCCTTAAGCGACTTCATAATGGGCATCATCATCTGAATTGCTATCTGTTCGGGAATTGTTTTCTCGGTTTCAAGATACTCCTTAAGCGTTATTCCCTCAAGATATTCCATAATTATGTACGCCGTATTATTTTCTTCAAAGCTGTCGTATACGCTTACAATTCCCGACTCGTTCTGCATCTCGGAAAGCTTCTGCGCCTCTTTAAGAAATTTCTTCTTCCCATCGTTAAACAGCTGTGCTTTGTCGCCGTCATATACCGTCAGCTTCGACATTCCCAACGCTCTTGAGGAAAACTCGCCCGGAAGATATTCCTTAACGGCGACGCGACGCTCAAGCACCGTATCCCAAGCCACATAGGTAATACCAAAGCCTCCGTGTCCGACAACCTTTCCGATAATATATTTATCGTTAAGGATACTCCCCGGAACCATATGCATGGCATTTTCCGGCATTGAATCCTCAACATATCCGCAGTACGGACAAATCTCCAATTCGTCATCGTATGTTTCCATACAGCCCAAACATCTTTTCATTGTTCCTCTCCTTCTTTTTTCTGCGTGCGTCTTTTATATTTCCTTTTTCAAGCGCTTTTTCAAATTCCTCGACTGTTTTGAATCGGCGTTTTTTGTCAACTGCCAGTGCCTTCATGATTGCGTCGCTGAAGCCCTCGGTCAAAATCGGTTTTCGCTTGTTCGGCGGCAAAAGTCTGTCGCACATTTTTCGTTGTATTGCTTCTTCCGGTTTAATGCCCGTAACTATCCTGTACATTGTCGCTCCAAGCGAATATACGTCGGTCCACGGTCCCAGTTGCCCTTTATTGCTGCTGCAATACAGTTCGACAGGAGCATATCCGGGAGAAAGTACTATCGAAGGGCTCTGCCTGTCCGACCTATATTTCATTAATATGGAGAAATTAATAAGCTTTGCGGCTCCGTCCGAACTGACGGATATATTATTCGGAGTAATGTCCCTATGTATGTATCCCGCAGAATGCATCGCCTTGAGAGCATTCATAACAGGCTTTAGAAGCGCAGCCGCTCCCTCTCCAGTCATTCTCTCCTTATTTTTAATGAACTCATTAAGCATAACCGCATTCCCCAAATATTCACTGACGGCGTATGCCGTTTTGTTCTCCTCGAAAAAATCCCAAACCGTCAATATTCCCGGTTCATTTCTGAACTGATATATCGTCCGTACCCCGTCCAGGAACCATTTCATACCGTCTTGAAATTCCCTGATACAAATATGTATCAGCTCTGATTTCTGAGGAAATCTTGCACAAAAATCTACGGGAAAATATTCGTTAATCACAACCTTTATCTCCTGCACGTGATCCCATGCCAAATATGTATTTTTATAGCCTGCTCCATGCAATAGGCATTTGCCTACAACGTATCGGTTATGCAGGATTGTTCCCGGAATAAGCCAATTATCGGCTTGTCCGTATCTCATCTCGCTTTCTCCGTATATCCGAAGCTGTCGGCTTCCTCGAGTATTTTTTTATAAAACTGCGCGTCGTCGCTTATCAGAGTTTTTACCGCGTCCTTATTTATCGGGAGCTTCGTTTTATCACCGTAATCGCCCTGCATATACAGATAATCCTGCGCCGTCGGATCCTCTATAAGATAAGCGAGGAAACGCAGCGCCGCGGTTTTTTCGTCGCGCGGAGAGTCTGAAACGCTCCACTCGCTGCCTGCCCTGCATTCTACCTCGGAGCCGTCCAAGGTCATATGCGCGCATTTTCCCGTCATTGAGCTGTAAATTTCCTCTATGTCGGCGCTGCTCCCCATATATACGGCGCTTTCTTCCGAAAGAAACGCTTCAATACCGCCCGGAATACACTCATAGGCGGACAACGAGGCTCTGTCCCCGTAATATTGCTCCCATGCGGTATCAACCGAATAGGTAAGTTCCCCTCCCGCTTCAAACTCGGACAAATCCGAAAACACCTCGGGATATTCCCCGATCACCGACGTATTAACATATACTATCGGCATAACAAAGGAGGTTGGAACGCATTTTTTTGCGGGATAATATTCTTCATACCGTTCAAAAAAATAAGAGTTTGCAGGCGTAATTTGCTCGATGACTCCGCCCAGACCCACAGCGTCCTCAACAAAACGCGTCTCCAAATCCGTGCTTTCAAATATATTCGGAGCGTTTCCCGAAGCCTTAGCCGCCTCAAGTCTGTCGGTATACTCGCTTTTAGGTACAGCAGTGCTTTCTATCGTAACATTCGGATACATCAGCATAAAATCCGCTATTGTCTGTTCGATTCCCTTTGCCTTGTGGCTCTCCGCGCCGCTGTCGTCCTCAAGGACATACCACACCGTAAGCGCCGCGTCGGGCAGCGTAGCCTCCTCCTTCTGCCTGTTCCAGCCGAAGGAAAAATACGCCGCAAGTCCCGCAACCAAAATAACCGAAGCCGCTATTCCGACAATTCGGTTCCTTTTTCTGCGTTTTTTAATATGCTGAAGCGTATGTACCTTCCTCGTGCCCGTAATCGCCGTTATAAACTCATTTACAGTTTGGTATCTGAGATGTCGTTCAATCGACATCGCAATCATTATGGCATTGGAAATGTTTTCGGGAATGCTTGAATCTATCTCATTGGGCGGCAAAACCGCGTCCTTTATTTTGCGGTTCGTGGATTCATCGGGCTTTACTCCCGTGACCACTCGGTACATTGTCGCACCCAAGGCGTATACGTCAGTGTACGCCCCTTGCTTGCTCACGGATTCATACTGTTCGGCAGGAGCATATCCCGCTTTAAGCACAATGGACAAATTCTCATTTTCGGAAAATCTCGCCGCTCCGAAATCAATAAGCTTAACCGTTCCGTTTGTGCAAATAAATATATTATCGGGAGCAACATCTCTGTGTATATAACCGGCATTATGCACTGCCGTCAATGCCGCTCCGACATCACTTATTATGGGAACCGCCGCCTCACAGTCGAGCTTACCATCGGGAATGTCCTCCTTAAGCAGACCGCTCAGCGTTTTTCCCTCCAGCAGCTCCATAACATAGTACGCCGTATTATTTTCCTCAAAATAATCCAGTATGTCTACAATATTGGGATAGCCGACAAATTTAGTTGTGTTGCGCGCTTCCCTCATAAATCTTTTACGCCCGTCTATATACACCTGAACGTTTTCTCGCTTATTTACCACAACATCCGTTGTTCCGGGAGTCCTCGACACAATTTGCAATGATGTGGGATAGTATTCCTTGACTGCCACCCGGCGTTCAAGCTTTTTATCATATGCTTTATAAGTGATTCCAAAGCCGCCCCGCCCCAAAACCTCTCCGATTATATATCTTGACATCAATAACGTGCCGACAACCAGCTTATCATCATTTTCCGATGACTGTCCCTCATAATATCCGCAGTACGGACAAACTTCGAGAACTCCGTCATATTCCTCAAAGCAATTATTGCACCTCATATTACACCTCTGTCATGCCCATTTATTTTTCTATGTAATCATCCCATGAGAAATCTTCTCCGCATAACGGATAAAACATAAGCAGCGCCTCGCCGAGCTTAATAATATCCCTGCTTTTCAGCTCGGCATGGCTCATCAGCAGTTCATTGTTCAGATACACCAGCCCATCCGCGTCCCCTGTCTGAATAATAAAAATCCTTTTTACCGGCTCATATATCAAAATAGCGTGCCTGACGCGGGAAACCGTACTTTCATGTGCGAGGGAAACGTCCATATCCGTACCTCTCCCCACGGAATTTTTACCGGCTTTAAGCTTAAAGCATTCGCCTATGCTTTCCCCTTTAATGCAAATAAGCCAGCCTACGACGGGCTCCGAATTCGCCGAATTATAGAAACCTATTGTTTTTCCTTCGTCCTGTGAAGCGGGCTTTTTCTGCTGTTCCCTGCCCTGTCCGACATCGCTGTACGGATCGTCAAAAATATTGGGCGTATAACTGCCGCTTACACCACCGGAAGGCTGTTCCGACGGCTTTGACGGCGGTTCTTTCGGAATTGGGTCTATATCATTCTGCCATTTATTATCGCGCGACGCGGTTTGCGTTAAATCACTTCTTGCATCGTCTTTATCCCGATGCTTACTGCCCCACGGTAATTTGCCTATTTTTCCTCCCGGTTTTGACGGTTTCTCAGGTTTATCCTGTGCCGCCGCCGTTTCTCCTATTACGAGCGCCTTTGCCTTGCATATCGGACATTCGCTGTATTTGTCGCCGTCGAAAAAATGCGATACGCTTCCCTGACACCTTGTCATCTTCATCCTTTTTTCCTCCGTTTGTTTATTTAATCGCGCATACTATCGCAGACGCATTATCCTGATTTTTGCCGTTTCCGTTTTTGACCGCCGTCGAAATAAGCCGTCTCACGAGCAGCTCGGGCGAGCTGCTTTTGGACATAATGCTCTCCATCGCTTCACTGTCCAGCGACCTGTAAAGCCCGTCCGTCGCAAGCAGCAGCATATCTCCCTTTTTCAACCGGTACGCTTCGTCGTTGACGTCAAATATCTCTATGCCGTTAAAGCCGAGATAACTGCATATTGTTTTGTTGTCGGTCACGGACGCGGCGTACTCCTCGTAGCTTATTTTTCCGCGCGCGTAATTCTGCTTTGCCATAAGCGAAACGGTATGGTCCCTCGTAAGCTGCTTGATTTTGCCGTTTCTTACTATGTAAAGTCTGCTGTCGCCCGCCGAAAGGCAGTACATTTCCCTGCCGTGCAAAAGCACATAAATACAGGTCGTTCCCGCCCGAACCGCTTCCCCCCGAGCGTTCTTAAAATGAGCGATTTTGCCGTCGGCAAAATCCATCACATAAACAAGAAAATCCTTTATGTTCATACCCGCTTCAAACGGCTCTCTTTGTCTGTAAAGCCTCAGGAACTCATCTACCGCAAAGCGGCTCGCCCTGCCGCCGTCCTCAAAGCCTCCCATTCCGTCGCACAGCGCGAGAGCCGCCTGCCCCTCATCGGTGAGGCAGCCGACCGCGTCCTGATTGTCCTTTCGCTCTCCTATGTCGCTGTGCATTGCAATGTCATAAAATTCGTTACGATACAATTCCATCTACTTAAACCATATCCCTATCGCCGTGTTGTTATCCATATTTTTCCCGACGCCGTTTTTCTTGACCACCGCCGTCATGCTCTCAATCCATTCCCTGACATCTGCGCTTTTCTTAAGCAGCGCGCACATTTCCTTTTCGGTTATAAGCTCCCAAAAGCCGTCCGAACACATAAGCGCTGCCTGACAGTCCCCGGCATTAAGCGGCTCCTGTATCTGAAATTCGGGCTTTTCCCACTCTATTCCCATAACCTTGAGAAGCTTATTTCTGTCGGGGTGATTCCTTATTTCCTTTTCCTTAATCTCCCTTGACATAACAAGCATCTGCGGAACACTGTGGTCGAGCGTCCGCTCTTTTACTTTATTTTTATTAAAAATATATATCCTAGAGTCGCCTATATAGCCTCTGTAAACAACTCCGTCCGCCACAAGCAAAGCCGCAGCTGTGGTCTTCATCTTATCCCGAGCGTTTTGAGCTATCTGCTCCGACATCAGCATTGTCTGCGAAATATTCAGGACATTACCTATAAATTCCTCAGGCTTATCAATCCCTTCCTCATAGTATTCCTTAAAAAGACCTGTCACCAGTCCCGACGCGACCTCACCCTTTCCGTGACCTCCCAAGCCGTCGCAGAGGACATAGCACTTATAATCCCTATCCTCCAATACAATGCAGCTGTCCTCGTTGACCTCTCGACCGCCTCGGTCGGTATATGCGTAGCTTGTTATCATAGTATAGATACTTCCTCCTTTAATCTGTTTATTCATTGAATTTATCCGCAAAATATTTTCCGAAAATCTCTGCATTCCTGCCTCCGCGCATTACCGCAAAAACAACCTTTTCAAATGCCGACAAATATCTTTCCTCCGAAAGAACCTCTTTAAAAGCTTCAGCGACAATTTCCGGCGGATTATTAAAGGCTCCGCAACCCCACGCTCCCAAAACAAGCGCCTCCGCGTCATTCTCTATGGCAGCCTCGAATATATTGGCAATCCTGCGCTTAAATATGACAAACAGCTCTTTGCCTTGGTTTTGGCTTATCGGGCGGTCGGAAAAAGGAGCCGCACAGGTTATAACATCTATGTGGAACCAATCCTTTGAATCCCTTAATATTTTTTCCTCCCCGCTGACACCGCCCCCCATATCCTTAAAAACAGTTACATTCGGAGAATATATCAGCGAATCCGTCCCGATAAACACACTGTCATCGGCGGCGGCTCTCATCAGCCTCTTATGCGTATTGTAATATTCGGCGACGGCGGCATCGCTTATGATATTGTACAAATTACTTGCCCTGCACAGATATTCCTCCTGAGCGTCGGCGCCTCTCAATACGCCGCCTCCCGCCTCAATGGGATTGGCAAAATTCAGTACAGCCGTTTTATACTTTGGCGCGTATTTTTCGGCTGCCTCCAGGCTTTTTAGCGCTTCAAAGCAGATGGTGCCGCCGCGCCTCGGCGCTTTCTGAGATTGAAAAAGCTCTCCGTATACGATCGCCATGCGAATCGCCTCTTCTGTGCTTTTCCGAAGTTTTCTTTTACGCTTAATATAATGTTGGGTATCCTTGAAGGAAGCTAATCTGTCCATTTTTACCTTGTCTTCTATTTTTCGGGCTTTATCAGCCGTATTTTGTATCTTGCGGAGCCTGCCTGCATATAACCGCCGCTGATAACGGGCGTTTCATCAAAAACCCGTGAGCCGTCGTAATATGTGCCGTTTTTGGAATTTAAATCCTTTATATACATAAGCTCACCCTTGCGCCGTATCAGACAATGTTCATGTGAAATCATACCGTCATCTATGGCAATATCCCCGCTCATTCTGCCTATCGTTACCTTATCGTCAAAAACAGCCTTATATTTCTTTCCGCTCTCAACATTCGTAAGCTCCAAATAATAATGGTTCTGTTCGGCTCTTTTCATATTAAAGCCCGCTCTTTTTTTGTCCTTAAAAAAGATATTATAAATAACAAAAACTGCTATTGCTGCAATCAGCAGCACCGCAAGAACAATAGCAATAATGTTCCATGGTATTCCCGAAGCTTTAACCGCACCGCCCGTATTGCCTGCACTTTCCGATACGGTATCGTTTCCTCCAAAGCTTACTGTCGGTAATTCCATAACGTAGTATATAAATTTCATTTTCAATCTTTATCACACCTCATAAATAACTACAAAAATTTATCTGCCAAGCTTTGATTTGTCTGCTCCGCATTTTTGTACTGCGCTATACAGCTATTAGTAAAATTATAAATACTGTTCATCTTGTGCTCTATATGCTGAAGCTTTCTGCACACTTCTTCCAGTCTGTTTTTCAGATTTCTCTTACTTAAAATTTCATCGGATATTCTCCATCGAAGAACGCCTATATTTCTTCTTGTTTGGTTTACATTTGCCACCAGCTTGGGAAGCAAGGTATTTTCAATTTTCAAATTTTTGTAATCTATATAAAAACCCGGCATATTGTTCTCCTATAAATCATCTGATTCCTCAAGCTCCGACTGACCGGCAATCAAATCTCTTCCGATACCTTCAAGCTCTGCTCTCACAAAAATCAATTCCGCATTAACTGAATCAATAGCGTCATTGACCGCGTTTACTTCATAAGCGTCCCAGCTTGCATTCAAATTTTCTTTATGATTAATAAGACTTCTGCGTACTTCTATCAATCGGTCGGCATAAATATTCAGTTGTCTTACAAGCTCAAGTATTCTTTCCATACCAAAATACGCTTTCATCTTATAAATCAATTTTTTCGGCTGCCGCTTTGCTGTTTAAACGCAATACCCGCAGCAGCCGATTAAAATCAATTAAAAATCAAAGTCAAAGTCCAGCTCTTCAAAATCCGACAAATCATGGTATTCGTATTCAACCACCACGGTAAAATACGCCTTGTATTTACCGTCCTTTGTCGAAACCTCAACCGTTGTACTGCCCTCGTCAACGCCTGTCACGCTTCCTCCCGAAGCCGTACAAACACTTGATTTATCGGGCTTGTACACAAGGTCGGACTCCGAATAGCCCTCGGGTATTTCCGTTATGGCTATGCTTGAGCTTTCGCCCTTCGTAAGGAAGAGAATCTGTGCGTCAAGCCAAAGCATCTGCACGTCCATTTCCTCAAAGCCTTCAAAAAATTCCTCGGGCTCCCAAGGCTCGCCGTCCTCGTCCACATTGTCGAGCTCGACCTCTTTTTCCTCGCCTCTGGTACATTCTCCGACCTCTGTTCCGTCTTCCCAGTGCTTGTGAATCTGAATTTTGCTGTTTTCGGAGGTCCATATGTCGTTTCTGTACTTGGCTTTCTTGCACACGGCAGTTACCAGACAGCCGTCCTCATTTACCCCGAAGCTTAAAGGAACATACATGAACAAATCAATGCAGGACGGTTCGTTCCCGAGCAAATCGGCGTCAATTTTCGCAATCGCCACAATGCCCGTTGTGACATTGGCATTCACAATGCTCTGTCCCAATGCGCGCAAGTCTATTTTCAGTTTAGGCTTCGCCATAGCGGTAACATCTGCATGGAAATCGCAGTTCTCGTTGCTTGTTGTAATGCTCGGCGCAACTCCCTTGCCCTTTTCGTACTTGATTGACGCGCATACGTCGGTTGAATAATCGAGCGTAACTTCTCCGTTTACCCCGACCGTAACGTCAAGCGTTACCACAACCGCCAAAGGCGTAGGTCCGATATTCACAGCCATTTTTCCGAGGTTAAAGCTTTTCGACGAGGTTTTGTTAAACTTATAGTCAAAATTGATTGAATCCGTAAAGTTTAACGTTGCGTTAGCCTTATTTACCTTAAAAAATCCCAGGTCAACGTCAGCCTTAAGCGATATATCCTTTATGGCGATCGTCAGTACCGCTCCGTCGCCCAAATCAGCCGTATAGATAACGCTGTTTCCGCTTGTCGTAACCTTGGTAGGTACAAAATCCGAACCGTCAGAGGTATGTCCCGGAATCTGATCGAGTGACGACACATTAATAGCCGCCTCCGTTTCACTGTTTCCGACAGCGGATATTACCTGCCCTTCATATGTACCCTTAACAACAAGGCTTTCATACACATCGTCCACCGATGCGGCTGAATATTTTATAAGGTTATCCTCCGCAGATTCAACTCTAATAGCCTGCGCCGCCGAGGTCTTGGTAGGAGGCAGATAAATAATATCTCCTGCCTTGTACTTGGCGTCTCCGAGCACAAATGCGCTTTTGCCGTCGCCCTTAAGCTGGATTTCACCCTCTTTTGCTTCGACAACTCCCTCGTTGTACTTTGACTCAAACTTCTGCTCAAGCTCAAGCTCATCTGCATATTGCTTTGCGCAGTCGAGCACAATGCGGGCGTTCGCGCTGTCAATGGCTTTATCAAGTCCCGAGGTATCGAAGCTTGCAATATTTTCATTGAAATATGCCACCAAATCGTCAGTAAGCGTCCCGGTGTTTTTGCCGTCCTTAATATCCTCAAGACCGATTGCCCTCACACAGCTTTCAACCGCGTACCTCCATGTAGCCTTATCTGCGGGCTTAAAGCTCTTTTCGGCGTCAATTACTTCCCACTCCGCGCACGCCTGAATCCGATCGTAATATTCATTCGCGGAGGTAACGTCCTCAAAGTAAGCCTCTTCGCTCTCGCTCTCGAGATAGCCGAAGGTATCCCCGAGCATTCCGACAAACTCATCCTTATTCAGTTCATGAACATCGGAGCCGACATTTTCCGTAATCCCGATTTTGTTGTTCTTTTGGCACGCCGTCAGCCCGAACACAAGAATTAAAAGCATGAAAAAGCATAATATTCTTTTTTTCATTGGTCCTCCTCCGTGCGTCAGATAAACTGTTCGGCAAGCCCTTTATTGACATTCTCTCCAGTCTCATACTGCTGCGCAATATTCCTTATAAGCTTCGCGTAATTTTCAACGACCTGATAATACTGTTCAAACCGAGGTTCCATTCCGTTTATCTTCATTCTTATTTCTTCTGCAGCGTTACTCTCCCATGTTGTATTTGTATTGTTAATAAGAATTTTTATATCGTTTAAATCCTCCTTAAGCGTATTGTTTTGTCTGTCAAGCTCTCCCGCCTTTTGGTCAAATAAACCATACTTTATAACTTTTTCCAATCCTGTATCCATTCTTTTTTCCTCCTTTTAATTCTGTGTTGAAGCAATCTGACTCTTAACCTCTTCTTCAATTTGAATATAACGTTCCGCCGTATCCCTGAGATACTGCGCGTACTTGTTCATCAGTTCTTTCATTTTGTCAAAATCATTTCTAAAGCCTTCAACATGACTATAAAATTCTTCCGCATCTTCGCCTTGGAATTCGTTCTTTGTAAATTCTCGCGTCCACTCAAGCAAGGCTTTGTAATGATTGAAATACTCTTCAGCCTTATTGTCTACCTTTGTCGCAGTGTTTTTCAGTACCTCCGGTCTTACCCTAATTGAATCCATAGTTTTTTCTCCTTTAAAAGTTATTTATATTAACAGAAGTTTTGAACCGTTGGCCAGTCCGAGTTCAAAAACAGTCTTATTAATATCAAGTATTTGCCCGCTTGCAAGGTCGCACAAAACCGTGCTGCCGTCGGGCGTAAAAAGCTCGCCCTGATTTCCCTTGAAAAAGTCGGATATAAGCTCAACAGCCTGATGAATAAGGATATTGGAGGGAAGCTCTATGTCGTATTGCTTTCCATTCACGGGAATATGCAGTTCAACCAATATTTTCTCCATAGCTATACCTCGCTTCTTCCATCGTTGATCAGCTTAATAAGCTGAGCCTTTGTTCTGTCAATAAGATAGCCCTTTGTTCCGTCAATATCGCTTTCCACGCGATATTTCATCTTATTGAATTTCATATACATCTGTTCCGCGGCGCCGTTGCCAATCCAAATTCCGCCGCCTCTGCACTGCGACGTGAACCAATCCGCAGCGCTGTATCTTCCGACAAATGTATTTGAGTCGCAGATTATGCCGCAAACGTTATAGTTACCACTCAGCTTTGAAAGCGGAATCTCCAGCATTTGCTTATGCCTGCTGTCAAACTTGTCCACAAGAGAAGCATACGACATAAATATATAGCATATTCTATGCATATCGAAATCGGGAGGAAGCTCTCCGTTGGTACTCTTATATTCATTGTTGCGGGCTTTTATCAGCTCAAAAAACCGCTCCGCTTCCTCTTCAAAATTACCGCTCACGACCCTGATGTTTTGCTTCCCGTTTGACTGTATGATTCTGTCGGGGTCAAAAACAATTACCTCAACGCTCCTATCATAGGATATGAGCTTTATCAAAGCCGCGGCAAACGGCTGAATATCCTCGCTTTCGTATGCCGACACTCTTGTAACGCAGTTCTTTTTAAAATCCCAGCAAATCGGAGCCATACTTTTACAGTCAATTCCAACGATGACGGACGACAAGTCAATCTGCTGCTTCAGGAACTTATCTGTCTGCAAAATCTTAGGCATAGTCGGTATTTCGGGAGCCTGCGGCTTGCCCTTATTGTCCTCGGCAAGGCTCTTGCATACAGCCTTAACAAATTCGGTTGTGTCGTTGGGATTCTCATACGGATATGCCGTCTGAAATTCATAGGTCTCTTTTCTCTTAAAAATACCTCTGCCCTTGATATTTGACGGATACACTCCTCCCGTATTGCCAAGCACCGAAATATAATCGTTCTTGTCATTAAGCCTTAAGCTGAATATCTGCCCGAAATTCTGCAAAAGCTTAAAACGTACTCCCGATGACGATGAATTTGTTATCACGAAATATATGCCGTATTTCGCGCACTCTCTCGTGACGGAAATAATTTCATCTTCGTATTTCTCATATGACTCGATAAAGTTAATATAGTTGTTTATAATCACGATAACGGAGCTTATCGCCTTGCCTGTAATGCGGCAATACGATTCCAAGTTGCCGCCGTATTCGGTAAAAATGCTCTTTCTCTTATCCATCTCCTCACGAAGCATGGAAAAAAGATTATTAACCTTCTCATCATCTCCGTTATAAACGACTTCTCCCGTTTGCGGCGCTTCCGCAAACATTCCGAGCATCTCCGCGCCAAAATCAAGAATATATGTGTTAAGATACTCAGCCGAATAATCACAGTAAAGCGAATATAACATCGCTATAAGCAGATTTTCCTTCCCGGAGCCTGCTATTCCGTATATTATTGCATTTCCGCCCTCTGCAAAGTCCATTGCGAGCATATCCTGCCTCTGATTAAACGGATCGTCGTATTCTCCGATTACGGGCTTGATAATGTAGGGCTTTCCAACACTGTGGGAATATTTATTTTTAACGCCGTCAACCGTTATAATTTCAGGTATTGTAGGCAACCACAGCGGCTTCGCATACGCGTTCTCTTCCGCTGCCAATTCGGTTATGTAAGTAATTATTTCGGCTACCTGCGTACCGTGCTTTCCCTCCTCGACTTTTTTCTTCACTCTGTTCTCTTCCAGTGTATTTCCGAGATTGTCAAGCATTCTTACGGACATTCCGCCTTCCTCAGACGGCGTGTCAGTAGGCTCATACTGAGCGCCGCACCAAGCCGACTGCCCCTTTTCAAACAGCTCGTTGTAGCCGACCTGAAGGAAGAAGCGTCCTGTTTCGCTTATTTCGGCGGCGTCAGGCCTTTTGAGCATATCCATACTGTCGGCTTTATCCTGAACCTTAAGGCATACCTTAAACTTCGAGTTTGCCCAAATCTGGTCATTAACAACGCCGCTGGGCTTCTGAGTCGCAAGTATAAGGTGTACCCCAAGGCTTCTGCCTATTCTTGCGGTGCTTATAAGCTGCGCCATAAATTCGGGCTGCTGAGTTTTAAGCTCCGCAAACTCATCGGATATTATCAAAAGATGAGGAACAGGCTTCGTAAGTATTCCGCGTCTGTATAGCTTTTGATATTTATAAATATCAATCGACTCCGAATTGGAAATGTTTTTTGCCTCATTAAAAATATCCTGACGTCTTTTCAGCTCGCTTTGAATAGACATAAGCGAACGGTTTATCGACGCGCCGTCCAAATTGGTTATCGTACCCGCAAGGTGAGGCAGACTGTAATTATTGTTGTCAAAGGTTTTGGCAAGTCCGCCGCCCTTGTAATCAATCAGCAGAAATGCCACCTCGTCGGGATGATAGTTGACTGCAAGCGAGAGTATATAGGTTATTATAAATTCGCTCTTTCCCGAGCCTGTCATACCGGCTACAAGTCCGTGCGGTCCGTGAGCCTTTTCATGCAAATCAAGATAAAAGGTCTTTCCGTCAGTATTTACACCGATAGGCGTCTGCAAGGATTTTACGGGATTGTTTTCTCTCCAGCGGTTGGCTATATTCAGGTGCTCTATTTTTCCTACGTTAAACATATCAAGGAAGGTCAGCATTTCGGGAAGCGCATACTTTCCTCTTTGCAGATCCAATTCATAGCCCGCAATTTTCATCAGTATGCTCTCCGTTTTTTGGAAATCCGTATAATCCTGCACAAAATTAACACGGTTTACCGACAGAGAATTTCTATCGTACAGCATTCCCTGCCCATCGCTCAAGCTCGTAACCATTGAGCATTCCTTGGGAAGATTTTTCATTTCATCATAAGCGGTTATAACGCAAAAGCCTTTTCTCTCCTGCATTTCCAGTATGTCGGAAACTGCGCTGCACTGCTCGGTCAGTTCCTTGCTTACCGCGATAACTGTATAATATGTTTTGGGATCCGCTTTGCTGTCCTCCTCCGACATATTATTTAATATCTTTTTCAAATGAATTGACAGCTCTCTTACCTCATCGGGAGTTGTTGCAATGTATCTTACATTTTTGTCGTCATTCCACACATGCGGAAGCCATCTGATAAAATTAAAATACGGCATTTCACTTTCATCACATATAAATATAATTTTAATTTCATCATAGCTATGCAGTGCGGCAAGCTGTATTATAATATTATTGAGAAGCCCCGCAACGTGCGCCCTGTCACCCACTATTCCGCTTACTCTGTGCTCAATAAGCGAATACGTGACAGGAACATCCTCGACAATCTTTTCTTCCTCCTTCAATTCGACCAGCTTATCCCTCATAACATCATCATCTATGCTGAATCTGCTGTCGGGAAACTTCAGTTCTGCCAAGAGCGGGATATTTCCTTTTCCGACCCTTACAGTAAGAAAATCTGTCTGTCCGATTATCCTGCTCCACAGCTTCCTTTCCCAAAATCCGTTTTCATTTACAACCGCTGTAATTTCTCCGTAATTTTCACAAAGTATCTCATGCTGCTTAAGCGACGCTTTTGATATTTCAAATCTGATATTATCGAGGTATTTTAAATATCTGCTCTGACGCTCTTTTTCGGCGGCACGCAGAATTTTTTTATCGCGCTGTCTTACTATGGTCGGGAACAAAACCATTCCGCTTAGCATAGCAACCGACGTAATCATAGTGGGCAGCGCGCTGACAAGGCTGCCGCCTCCCTTCAATGTATTGATAACGGTCATCGCTCCCGTAGAAAGTGAGGCGCACCCCATTATTAATGACGGTCCTATTGTAAGAATAAGCGGAGTTCCCGAAGGAGCATTCTCCTGTGTAGGCATATCTACGGTCAGCTCCAGCGTGTCGATTTCCCTCTTAAAAGCAGGCGAACGGTAATAATATGTATTCCGCACCTCCTCATGCTCCGTTTCCGTTTCTTTGCTCGGCATATCATATGGCTCAAGTAAGTTTGTGCGGATTAGCACACTGCCGTCAGGATTATTAACGGCTATAAAATCTCCGCCTATTACAAGCTTAAGCCCCACTATAAATATGATGTCTCCGACAAAAAGCTCCGTATCCTTTGTTATAAGCTTATCGTTTACATAGGTTCCGTTGCTGCTGCCCATATCACGTATATACCATTTGCGATTTTTATACGACAATACAGCATGAAGTCTTGACACATATTTATTGTCAAACACTATGTCGTTTTCTTGTTCCTTACCGATTTTAATGCTATAACCGGTCACGGATTTATTGCGAATAAAATATTTGGTAAGCGAGCTTCTGTCTTCCGTAAACGGCTCGGTAAGGATACAGCTTTTATCCTCGCTGTTTTTTCCAATCTGCACAGGATACAGCCTTTTTTCATATAAAACCACGGATTTTACGGCAGCTCCCGTTTCCAAATTCATAATTTTAAATTTTCTGTCGCTTTTTATTACCCATTTGCCGTCAACAGCTTCTATCCCGACAATCTTTTTCTCGGAAATAGTCTTCACATCATGGTTAATAATCCAAAAACGCCCTTTTATATTTTCGGGAAGCCTTATACTGTAAAGTTTTCCCATTTGAAACAAAGTAACTATCATTTGTCCGTCTATTCCTTTTCCTTAATCGTTTGTATTATTAAACCACATTATTTCCCATATGTGCGGCAAGCGTCACGAAACGACATTTTTCACGCACGAATTACCTCATGGCGCAGCGCCTGCTTCACATTTTTATAATAGGTTCTCGACATTGGAACCGTGCTTCGGTTGATAAGCTCTAAGCCGCCCATGTTCATCAGCTTGATCTTGTCCACATTTACAACATAGCTTCTGTGGCACTGCACGAACTGCCCGGGCAGCTGTTCAAGAAGGGAGCTCATATTCAAAATACTTTCATATCTTGAATCCTCCGTATAAAAAATAACCTTATGCCCCGAATTTTCTATATAATATATTTTATTATGCGGAATCTTCACGCAGTTTCCTCTGTATTTAACCGTCAAGGTTCTGCACGAATCCTCGCTTACGGAAAGCGATACTCTTCTGTACGCCTCCTCCATAAACATCTCGTTGCCGTTCTTTAGTATAAAATAGGTCGGATTCGCTTCAAATATCGCGTCCGCGCAGTTATTCTGCTCCGACATAAATATGACCTTAAGATTAGGGTAAATTCCCTGTAAATCCGATGCCACGTCTATTCCGCTGTCATACCCCAGCCGCGTATTTATGTATAAAACATCAATATCTCCCTTTGCCACATCACATATGTATGTGACAAGCGCAAAGGCAGTATTGAAATATTTCACAAAATCCTCGCCGCCGTAGGAACGTATTTTATTTGAGAATGATTCACAAAAATTACTGTCGCTGTCACATATCAAAATCTTCATGGGTATCTCTTAAAAATCATCTTTTTGTGTTTGTTGTAATTATTGCATATCTTTTTTGGTAATTGCGGAATGAAGCACAAAACGACATTTTTCCGTCACGAAATAACAATATGAATAATTTTCCCAAATAATATCACCTAATTCTTACATATATGAGTATGTTTACAGAATTTGTAAAGTTAGAAACAGAATTTGCATTATACAGCAGAAAAATCCCCGCATTCGGTATTTCGTAAAATGCGGTGATGTCTCATATATCATATTATTTTATGTACTGTATCATTTTTTCTTTTTCAAGAAAAATATTAATAAAAATATGCTTATGATTATTCCTATAACACCTATGGCAAACGCTCCAACAGCAATTATCCTCAATGTCGGGTAATCCGTAAGATACAAGCCCACAAAGATAATTACCGTTCCGAGCGAGGCGGGCAAAGCGCACAACAGCCTCTTTTTTTCCACTGCAATCTCCAATATAACCAACAGTACAATTCCAAATACAAAAGCAACTGCTCCTATTATTGCATTATTTTCCGGCATAAATTCAAACCTCCGTAATTTCCTGCGTCCTAAGACGAATTCTTAGCTCTGCCGCTATTTCCCGCGCCTCCGCCCCGTTTCCGCTCTCCAGCAGCAGCTGCACGACAATAAGCTGATTATTGTAATCGTGGCGAAGCTTGGCAAGCTCCTGCTGTCTTTCGTACAGGACTTCATAGCGGACATTCTCCAATTCCATAGCGTGTCTGACTGCCTGTATGTCGCGCCTCATGGATTCCTGCTCGCCCTCGCTCTCTATTACAAAAAATAACACTATATCTGCCGAATATTCGGCAAATATCCCCAATATGCTTATGAGATTAACAACGAAATAATCTTTTATGTACTCCGCAGACCAAAAAATTTTCAGTATAATAAACTGGCTTATAACAAATAAAGCAATTCCCCAAACGAATTTTTGCGAAAATTTTTTATTGTATATACAGAATATAACCGCAGTGAATGATATAAATATCACACCGCACATATTCACGGCAATGAAGCTCAATAAATCAACCGTACTGTCGAAATTCACACTAAAGCTGCTGTCCTTTTCATATACCAGCAGCGACATCGCCGCGCCCGCAAGCAGTACCATTCCGTAGATTATAAAAACGCATATAATTCTCTTTGGTATACTGTCCTTATGCATTAGTATGATATAATATATTCCTATGAGAATCCCCAAAACATTAGCCAGTTGGTACACTGTCTGCCTGTCGGTTTGAATTGACCGAAGTTTAAAATATGAAGTAAACAGCAAAAAAAGCGTGCATACCAAAGCCGAGATATATTTATTTTTCAGCTTCGGTGTAAGCATACTGTCCATATACAGCGCAAGTGCATATCCCTGCAATATCCATACCGCGTAATATATCCAAAAGTACATTTTTCACGCTTCTCCCGCTATATTTCTTCCGCCTTAAGGCGGCTCTTAAGTTCAACTGCTATTTCCCGCGCCTCCGCCTCGTTTCCGCTCTCCAACAGCAGCTGCACGACAATAAGCTGATTATTGTAATCGTGGCGAAGCTTGGCAAGCTCCTGCTGCCTTTCGTACAGGGCTTCGTATCGGACACCTTCCAATTCCATCGCGCGTCTGACCATATTTATTTCACTGAGGAAATACTCCTGTTCACTCTCACTTTCTATTACAAAAAACAACACTATATCAGCCAAATATCCCGCAAATATTCCCAGCATGCTTATAAGATTCACCGCAAGATATGCTTCTATAAATTCAACCGACCATAGAAATTTCAGCATTATGAACTGATTAATACACAAAAGAATTATCCCTGTCATATTTATTTTTTTGGTGATTCTTTTGTTTATCAGCGTGCAAAAAGGAACAGTTAAAAACAGGAAAAACACTACATCACTTATATTAACAATTGTAAACCTCAGCAAATCGACTATACTGTTAAAATCCACGGTGAAGCTGCTGTCGCTTTCATATACAAGAAGCGACATTATACGGTCTGCCACCATCGCACACAGAAAAAAAGCCAAAATTACGATAATTTTATTCCTACTACAATATATTTATGGTTAATACCCCTTACAGCCAGTAAGGAATTACCC